>NZ_JADQAK010000009.1:10440-129609 GCF_022129285.1 Psychrobacter sp. Ps4 | reverse complement strand
GATTAATACGCTTAGTTTACCAAGTTTACTTGTACGGTTTCTTCAGCATAGCTCAGATACAACTCAAAATGTGCCTAGCGCTCTAGTGAAGTTTCATTTTTAACTGTCTAATTGGTTTGACGAATAGTTCTAAAACAGCTTTCAACTCTTTCTTAATAAAACAAATAGTCCTCATGCAAAATTGAAAGCTTGCATGAGGATTTTTATTTTATATTTGATAAATTAACCCTTAGGATTCCACTTATTTTCAAGCTGGATACGCATTCATACGTTTTATAAGGCTGTTACGACGTATAATTATTGGCTATTTATAGCCGCTAAATAATCATTTTTAACTGACTTTATCAATGGCTATATTTCAAAATTATTCAGCATTTTCTTATCATAAAAGGGACAAAATATGGAATATAACCACATACCCAGACAATCATTGGGCTTCTTCCCTACTCCATTGATAGTACTCAGCAGATTGAGTAAAGCGCTTGATGGCCCTACTATTTTTATGAAACGAGATGACAACACGGGACTGGCATTGGGTGGTAATAAAACCCGTAAGCTTGAATTTATCATGGGTGATGCCCTTGCTCAAGGTGCTGATTGCCTGATTACGGCAGGAGCCGCACAATCAAACCATTGTCGCCAAACTGCTGCCGCGGCGGCAAGCTTGGGACTTGAATGCCATTTAGTATTGGGTGGAGAAGAACCCGAACAAACAAGTGGCAATCTTTTATTAGACAAAATTTTTGGATCACATATTCACTGGGCAGGCGCCAATCGTAAAGGAGAAGACATTCCTAAAATCGTTGAGCAGTTAACAAAACAAGGCAAAAAACCATATGTCATACCCTATGGCGGCTCCAATGAGCTGGGTGCTTTAGCGTTTGTAGAAGCTTTTAAAGAGTTGGAATCGCAACGTGAAAGCATGGACGTATTATTTACTCATATCGTTTTTGCTTCTAGCTCTGGGGCAACACAAGCCGGTTTGATGCTTGGCAAAAAAATACTCAACTCGCCCGCCCAAATCGTAGGTATTAATATCGATAAAGGCGAAACAGACAAAGTGCCTTTTGATCAGTATACCGTCGCGCTTGCCAATAGCACGGCTTCCCTTATCGGTGCCGATCATCAGTTTTCAGAAAGCGATTTAATACTCAACTCTGATTATGTGGGCGAAGGCTATGGCGTGGTTGGTACATTAGAAAATGAAGCCATTGCGATGACAGCTCAAACAGAAGGCATACTTTTAGATCCTGTCTATACGGGTCGTGCGATGGGCGGACTCATAGATATGATTCGGTCTGGCAAAATCAAGAAAACCGATCGTGTCTTATTTTGGCATACGGGCGGTGCACCAGCTTTATTTGCCTACTCAAGTGACTTAGATATGATGAAAAGAAATGGATAAATAAATTTTGACGCATTAACTCAAGCTATAGGTATTAACTACGATCTTATGAGCGTTGATTCAGCCGGCTCACACTAGCAATCAACGCCACCATAATCACTCCCATAATGATGAGAATCCCAGACATCATGTGCGCTGCCTCGTAATTCAGCGCCTCTACTTGCTCGTATATCGCAATCGAGACCACTTTAGTCTCATCGGATATACTACCCCCTATCATCAAAACCACGCCAAACTCACCAATAGTATGGGCAAAACTTATTAAGCTGCCGAGCACAATACCGACACGCGCTTGTGGCAGAGCGACTCTGAGAAACCGTTTGAAACGGCTTGGCTCCAATAAATGTGCCACTTCCATCACGCTTTGTGGAATACGTAAAAATTGGGCGTAGACAGGCTGAACATAAAAAGGCAAGGAGTAAATAATCGAACCAATGACAAGACCTTCAAAGGTAAATATCAAGGGGCTGATATTATGTTCGCTAAGCCATTTACCAATACCGACACTAGGGCTCAACAGTAATAAAAGATAAAAGCCGATGACGGTAGGCGGCAAAACCAATGGCATGGCAATGATGCCCATGAGCAAGACTTTAAGACGTGCCACAACTTGCCTACGGCTAGGCTTAGCGAGCCAATAAGCCACAGGCGTTGCGAACAGTAATAAACAAATGGTAGTGACACCAGCAAGCTTAATACTGACCCAAAACGGACTAAGCATATCGGACATAAGAGACTGGTCTATCATAATGTCACTGCTCGTTGCCATTCGTTATGAGGATAAAGGATCTATTGTATCTAATATTAAAAGATTGAACAGACAAATATAATGTCAGCTCTTATAAATAGCGCGTTGATAAACAAAGCGCCTTAATAAACAAACAGTGTATCGTTTATCAGTCACAGTATCAGTCTTCTTGTGTCGATATTATTTATTAAAACCTGACAAGATTATGGTCTGTTGAAAAACAATCATAGCGTAAAATAAAAAAGCACCCTAATAAGGTGCTTTTTTATTTTATTCACTAAGCTCATCGTATTAAATATTACCGTCAAAAATGATGGTTAAAAAATCTCTTTTAACACGGTAATATTAGAATCAATACAAGTCAAAAAAAGTTCTATCAACCTGCTTCACCACGAAGCTAACGATGACGCACTACGCTGAGTAATAAAGCCGTCTGGAGTCTGACCATTATCTGCTTGCCAGCGCTGGAACGCCAATCGAGTATTGGTACCCACGATACCGTCAGCGCCTTTAGTATCATAGCCTGATTTGGTCAAACGCTGCTGTAAATTTCGTACTTGAGCTGTGGATAATGGACGCTCATAACGCGGCCATGATTTCTGTAATCCGCCTTGCCCAGCAAGCGCTTTACCCAATAAGCTAACACCTAGCGCATAGCTCGATGAGTTATTATAAACTTTGATCACATCAAAGTTTGGACTGAGTAGCAACACTGGACCATCCTTGCCAGCTGGTAGCCACAGCTCCATTTCGGTATTGGCATCCAAATAAACATCAGCGAGGGTATCAACACCCATCGCCGCCCATCTCGCGGCAGGCTGCTTACTACCAACCATGGAGTAATCGAATGAGGCAGGAATGGTCGCTTCGTAAAATGGCGCTAGACCTCGAACCCAACCTGAGTTGCTCAAATAATTAGCGGTGGACGCCAGTGCATCGCCCGTTGCCCACGGATTACGGTGACCATTACCATCGCCATCCACTCCGTGCTTCAGCCAAGTATCAGGGATAAACTGCGTCTGTCCCATGCCGCCTGCCCAAGAACCATCTAGCTGCGACCAAGACACATCACCACGCTGCAATAGTGTCGCTAATGACAACAACTGAGTTTCGGCAAACTCTTGGCGACGACCATCATAAGCCAGACTCGCAAGTGAGTTTGGTATGCTGCTATTACCCGTCACCACGCCGTATGACGACTCCATACCCCAAATGGCAGCGATTATTTCTGCATTGACACCGTACTGCGATTCTAATTGCGACAAAAATGCCCGTTGCTCGGCAAACTTACGCTTACCAGTACTCACACGCCCATCAGATACGGCAGAATCGACATATTCCCATGGCATCTTAGAAAACTCTGGCTGTCCTGAGTCAAGCGAGATGACTTGTTGATTTAAATAAGCGGTATCAAGTAGACGACGCACCGTCGCTGCATCATGGCCTGATGAAATCGCCCGCATAGAAAAATCCGACTTCCAATCAGAGAAGCTATTATAGCTTGGCTTTGCCACTGGCTGCGGCTTGATGACAGGCTTCGGTGCTGGCTTCACTTGAATGGTTTGAGTTTGGGTAATCTGAACGTTGCCTTGACGCACGGGTTTGCTAGGTTTTTGCATCGCCTGTTGGCTGGTACACCCAACCATCACTAACGCAGGAAACAGAGCAAGATATTGTTTTTTTAACATCATAAAATTCTCAAGTATGAATAAGTAAAGTGACTCAAATAAACCGATTTAGTTAAGGTTGCTTTATTCAAACACTCTGAAATTCAAGCGCTCTGAATAAAGCCACTAAACTTGCCAAATCAGTCACAACTTGGCATCACGTTTAACGCCCTAGTACCGCACGTGGATCAATAGGATTGCCATTTAAGCGCACTTGGAACTCTAAGCCGACCTGATTGGTCTGGCCACTGTTACCCATGTTTGCAATGCGCTGACCGCGCTGTACAGCATCGCCTTCTTTGACCAGTAGCTGACTATTATGCGCATAAGCGGTGATGTAATTATCACTATGACGAATCATAATAAGATTGCCATACTCTGGCAGACCATCGCCCGAATACAGTACCGTGCCAGATTGGCTAGCAAGTACGGGATCACCGATATTACCAGCAAACCACATACCCATCGTACCCGCTGCCGCATCAAAGTTACGAGTCACTTGATTGCGACTTGGATATTCATAGCCTGACGTTGCGTTAGCCGTCACTTCGTATACAGGGCTTTGTGAGCTATTATTAGGTACGCTCGTTACAGGTGGTGTGTACGTTGGCTGTGTCGTTGTAGGCGCGTTATAACTATTGTTATCGGCTGGCGTACCTTGCCACAGTTTGAGCCATTGACCACTATAAATTGTATACTTGCTGTCCAAACCATTGAGCGAACCGATTTGACGGTAACTGAGACGATAGCGCTCAGCAATCTGGCTGACCGTATCGCCACGCTGTACGCGATGGTAGTTAGGAACGCCTTGTGCATTGGTAATAATCTTAGGTCCCGCTTGGTTGGCTGATTGGTAAGTAGGCTTGGTTGCACAGCCCACCATCGTTAACGTTGCTGCTGTTAAAGTACCTATCAATGCCACTGTTGCAAAGCGCGATCCAGCAATAAGCTTCTTCATACAAGATTTCCTATTCTTTATGTTACTCACAAACTCCTTGTGTTACTCACAAGCATTTTGCTAACTTTTATACCGTTTAGTATTTAGTATTTGGCAAATACCATTATCAATCACTCGATAGTAAACCATTTTTTAAGACGTGTCTTCATTTTGAAAATGGTGATAAAAATGAGATAAATGGCAGCCAAATAAGAAAAATAGTGCAGATAATATCAAGATATTGACCAGCTGTTTGATGCATTTTGGCAGCGTAAATTTATAGCATTAACGCCGACAGCGTTTTAAGCGTGTCTGCTGGCGTATGATGCAGGCGCACTGGTGATAAACTGATATAACCCGCCGCTACCGCTTGATCATCCGTCATATCTGTTGTGGAGGACTGCAAATCTTCAGTTTCTAATGGCAACTCATGTGGGCGTTTACGTAGCGACAACCAATAAGCATCACGCCCGCGTGGATCGACCACATGATGTACAGGACGCGCAATCTGACGGTGCCCTAACGCCGTTATTTTCCGACCTTTGATATCATCGGCACTATCCACATCAGGAATATTAACGTTTAATACATGATAGGGCAAATTTTTGCAAGCATCTAATATCGGTGTTTCTATCAATAATTTAACTATTTCAGCTGCCGCCATTTGATAATGACTGGTCTGCTCTTGCTTTTCTCCTTTGACGCCGCCGCCCACTAGGGAGGTCGCAATGGCAGGTATTCCAAAGAGCTGTGCGGTTAATGCAGCACCAAAGGTACCCGAAAATAAAACGTCTTGACCAAGATTGGCACCAGAATTAATACCAGTAATCACACAATCAAAACGCGTATTAGGATACAACTCATGCAATGCCAAATGTACACAGTCCGCGGGCGAACCATTTACCGCTATAAAACCAGAATCCAATTGATGAGTATATAATGGCATCGATAGGCTCAAAGCACTCGCGCAGCCACTTTGCTCACTATTTGGCGCAACCACTACCACCTCTGCAATAGCAGACAGGGCTTGATATAATGCCAATAACCCTGGTGCATAAACCCCATCATCATTACTAATTAAAAATTTCATTTTCACTCAATATACTCATTAATGACCGCCTGTCCACTTATGAACTTTAGCCGCATAAAATTGCTATAATCAGACCCGAAAATGGTGGTTAGATTGTGTGATCATACTGTTGACGCTAACATCCACATTGGCTTTTTCTGCATAAATAGTATTTATACACAGCATTTAACGAGCGTCAAATGGTAGCTGAATTTACTACAAAAGTTAAAAAAGCCATACCGCTATCAAAGTAAAATGACACTGTGTTTATATCACAGCATGGATATAAAAAAATTGATAGAGCAAAACGCGGATGCCACCAGAATTTTGGGCGATTATACCCTAATAATACGCTGACACGAACCCAGTCTTTGCGCAGAATCTATCCAATTTATACTTTTATCTCTATGATATCTGCATCAATAATAGCAAAAAAACTTGGCGTGACGTTACAATAGGCAACACCTTACAACAATACAAACTTATATTTTTATGCTGACGTAACTTATGAGTCTATGCTGCTGATATGTTGCTCAAAAAGAGCTTTGGCTCACAAGATATCTACACATAAATCAATATTTTATGTGACTTTTGTTTTTTTACCCATTAACATATCACCATTAATTAAAGATAAGCGAGTGTAATACTGCATGAAAAATCAATCGATATTATCTATAGCTTCTGTGATAGCAAAGACGGCGTCCAAAATTAGTCTTGCAGGACTGGTAACGTCCGTTGCCATGCTGTCTCAAGCATCCTTTGCGGCGAATAATTCTGCTACAACTATACCTCTAGATATGTCTGGCATCAATGTTACTAAGCATGAAATTGCGGTCATGCAAGTGCTATCAGAGATATGTCCACCCATGCTCAATGGCAAACAAAAACAGCGCTTTTATAAATCTTATAACGTGCAGCTTCACGAGTTGATGCCGTCTTTAGAAGATCCAAAAGCAGCGATTCAATATCTATCCACTCAGCAAGATTATCGCCAGATATTACAAGGCATTCGTAGCTGGACAATGGGCTTCTCTAAACAAGACAACAAAGCTCTATGCGAAGATTTGGCGAATGCTGAATACCAGTAGTGGATCATCATAATTAAGCTCAACAATTACAACATTATAATTGGCTTACTTATCATACATCCTATCGTCTCCCCTACAATAAATATGCCCCAGTATTGATTCTAAATTGATAAAGTCAGCTATAATTAATGACAATAAATCATGGCATTATCTGTCTTGGAACATTGAATATGGGCTATTTAGCGACAACTTGTAAGCTTGTTCATCAGGCTTATAAGTAACAAAAAAGCTTACGGTCATTCTGTTGGTATAAACAGAATGACCGTAAGCTTTTTTATGACAGTCGAATTATTTCTATTCAAGGCACTGTGGCAGTATTAGTCTGAGCAAACGTTTACTTCTTACTACTCTTTCTTTTTAATCGGGTCTTTTTTTGCATTTATCGATTCCCCATCGGTTGGCATTTTGCTAAGATAAGGCGTTAATTTTATGTCTGTCGCTCAGCCATCACCACTCTTATTAATACATTGTTTTTAAACAGAATGTTTAAGACAGGCTACTTAAAATGATGCATAAGATTTAGTGCAAGGTACAAGCGGTAGATACATTTGGTTTCATGATGCGGTGTAACGATATATGACAGTAAAGCGTGTAAAAAATCAGCTGGTGCAGCTGGTAGCCGGTGTGAGTATCTCTATGAGTGCAGTGATGGCAAACGCAGCCATCCAGCCGCCTGAGATGGATAATACCGCCTATGTATTGATGGACTATAATACTGGTGAGATTTTGGCACAAAAGAACGCCAATGAGTCGCTACCGCCAGCGTCTTTGACAAAAATGATGACCAGTTACATCATTGAGCAGCGCTTAGCATCAGGCGACCTCAAAGAAGATGACCAAGTCATAATGAGTCCAAATGCTTGGTGCCGCGGTAGTAGCAGCCAGTCTTGTATGTATGTACCGGTAAATAAATCTGCGAGCGTTATCGACATGCTACGCGGTATTATTATTCAATCAGGTAATGACGCCTCAAAAGCTATGGCGGAGCATATCGCTGGTAGCGAAGCCTCATTTGCTATCTTGATGAATGAGCAAGCAGAAAAGCTTGGTATGAAAAATACCCATTTCGTCAACTCTACGGGTATGCCTGACGAAGGGCATGAGGCATCAGCACTAGATTTAGCCAAATTGTCACGTGCTATTATCAAGAATAGCGGCGACTATTATGGTATTTATGCAGAAAAAGAGTTCACCTATAACGGTATTACTCAAGGTAACCGTAATGCTCTACTTGCAACCGACCCAACCGTTGATGGTTTAAAAACTGGCCACACTGATGCTGCAGGCTATTGCTTAGCGGCTTCAAGCAATCGTGATGGCATGCGCTTGATTTCTGTTATTATGGGAACAGAGAGCCAGCAAGCACGTGCCGATCAATCACGTGAGCTGCTCAACTGGGGCTTTGGCCACTTCACTACTGTCACCAAAGCACCTGCTGGACAATTCGTCAGCAAAGTTCCGGTCTGGTTCGGTGAAGCTGATGAAGTCGAGCTAGTCACTGCGGATAATTTGCAAATTCTAACCAGCAAAACGCAAAAAAATAAAATCACGACTGTGGTAGATATTCCTGAGAGCCTAGAAGCACCCATCAAAAAAGGTCAAGAAATTGGCAAAATGATGGCGGTTATTGATGGTAAAGCGGTGGCTTCAGTGCCTATTATAGCGACCAGTGATATCGAGCAATCAGGCTTTATGAGCCGCACTTGGCAGCGTGTCGTACGTTGGGCACAAAATCTGTTTTAGAGAATATTAGTAAAAGCTATTTTTCAAGAACATTACTGACAAAAAAGACGCCTCAAAACGGGGCGTCTTTTTTATGTCCTCATTAACCAGAGAAATTGTATTATTCCTATAAAACAGCGTTATGATGAGAAAACAGGTGTAAACACGGTATTTAGTAGACTAAGAAGGTTTGACACCGTTCATCATATTTTTCAATATTAAAAGCAAACACCCTTGTCGAAAATACGATGTTCGAAACTATTTACAGTAAATAAGTAAATGAAAGGCAATCGAGTACATTAAACGAGGGTAGTACAGTAAACGTGACAAATCCTTTAGTCCTATTACGTCCATACCAACCAGCGCTTGAGCAAGTCGCTTAATGCTTTATCTTTATAAGTGGCGCTATAACAGTAATCGACACCAGCTGCTTTTAAACCATGCTCAAAGCTATCTAACTGCTTCGCTCGATGTGGTGGATACCAATATACCAATAAAGCCCGATGTTCACTTTCAAATTGACGAATACGCTTGGCTAACGACTCAGCTTTACTTGGAAAAATATCTTCCGCAAACATCACCATATTCACCTGTCTTATACTCATCTCCTCTATAACCAGTGCTTCATGCTGACGATGAATGACAGTCGCGCCTAAACGCTCTAGCTCCTTCGCTAAAAACCCGACTTCATGATAATAATAGTAAATAACAGTCAATCCAGCCAACAAATGCTGCTGCCGAGACTGCTGTTTATTGGTCATCGATATGGTCAGCATGAATTGGGTGCCTGACCCTAACGTACTATCTACTTCTATAGTAGCGCCCATCAGCTGAGCCATTTGCTTGACGACTGGTAAACCAACACCTGAGCCTTCATATTGGCGAGTTTGTGATGAATCTACTTGGAAAAACGGATTAAAAATATCATCGATATGAGTACTATCGATACCAATACCTGTGTCTTTCACACTGATTTGCCAACGATTGCTTTTATCAAAATGGGTCAATTGCGACGTAATAGTCACCTGCCCCGCTGGAGTAAACTTAATCGCATTGCTCAGTAATATCGATAATATTTTTTTTATTTTTTCCGCATCCCCTTCCAGACCATAGTCTATATGATGAATACGGCTAATCAACTCTAGCCTTTTTTGCCGAGCAATAGGCTCATATTCTGCCAACAGATCAGCGATTAACTGCAGTGGATTGAATGCAATACAATTAATACTCATCTGACCTTTTTGTATTTGATTCAACTGGATAATATGATCAAGCGACGACACCAATTTATCACTACCGTCACTGATAATTTCAACCGCATCTTTTTGTTCTCTATTGAGGGTATCGTAATCTAACAGCTGTAAACCGCCTACGATAGCATTTAGCGAAGTTTTCAGCTCATGGGTGATCATGCTTTGAAAGTTATGCAGCTGCACATCGAGGGCTACGTCTTTGTTGTGTAATTGCTGCTCAAAAATCGCAAGCGCCTCATAATCTTGTTGGACTTTCTGTAAACGATCAAACAATACAGCCAAAGTTTTCTTGATTTGCACCAGTTCCTGAAATTCAAAAAGCTGTGGAATCACTGGTAACTGCTCAAGCTCTGGGTTTTTCACAACGATGTGACAGACTTCTTTCAAAGCTTCAATATCTCTGATTGGCCATTTGAGTTTGCGCAGAATGTACAATACCCAAAGTACCGTCAATATCGTGGTAATAAGCCATAGCAATATATTGCTTCGAAACCAATGTGAACGCAGGGTGTTCACATCTAAAGTGAGATTAATATATCCAACTAACGCGCTATTTTTATTGGCCTCACTAGACGCTGACGATTCTTGCCCACCATTTGATAAAGTCGTAGACGATTGCTGACTGCTGTTTAACGTATCTAGCGCGCTATCATCACCGATATCGTCACTGGTAACGGGATAATTGAAGCTGACAGTATCTGCAAATAAAGCATTCTTCCAATCATCTCTGGATTGATTAACTTCATCAATAGGTTTGGGTGTTGAATAAAATAAAATACTTCTAATGCTGGGTTCACTTTCTAACAAGAATCTCACTTGCTCAGCCACGATATCAGCACCATCGGCTGTCGATGCGCTGGTGGTCAACATGGTAGCCAATTGCTGGATATGCTGACGCTTTTCTTTATAGTGGTATAAAAAACCATAAACGATAGACATCAAGAAACCTGCCAACACAGCCAAAATAATGGCTTGTACGACAGAACGCCAAATAAGCGTAGAGATGTTTTGAGAGGGACGGTTGTTCATATTACTTAACTGAGTTAAGAAAACTTTTGATTATAGTACAGGTATTTTGTAGGAGTAGTGAGGGAAATATCACATGTTAATAAAACTTAACAACGTATTAATATATCATGATGACCGATATAATCATCATGATATAGCACATTACAGAGAAGCATGAACAATAGAATCAAATAGTCTTTATTTACTACAACAATATAAAGACCATCATCATTTGGCTAAATTAACGCTTTTTATCTTTATTGGTGAATTTCTGCTTATCTTTGGTAGTAAATTTCTGTGCCCGATTACGCTCGCGTTGGCGCAACTGTTGCGTCTTCGCTTTGGTTGGCGTATCGCTCTTGTTGGCATATGGGTTGTCATTTTGTTTAAGAACAACGTTGAGCGGCGTGCCTTCGAGCTTAAATACTTGACGAAATTGGTTTTCAAGATAACGCTGATAGCTCTTAGGTAGCGCGCTAGTTTGGTTACCATGAATGACAATCACGGGCGGATTGTGGCCACCGATGTGAGCAAAACGCAGTTTAATACGGCGACCAGCAACTGTTGGTGGTGGATTGGCTGTCACCGCATCTTGCAGAATCTGAGTCAAACGATTGGTTGACACTTCAAACATCGAAGATTTATAAGCACGCAAGATAGACGGGTATAGATTACCCACACCCGTACCATGTAGTGCTGAGATTAGATGCACTTTTACATAAGGGATAAAGTTAAAGCGGCGATCCATCTCAATCTTGATATAATTTTTCTGATCAGCTGTCAGACCATCCCACTTATTAATCGCAACAACTAAAGCACGACCCGCATCAAGCGCATAGCCAATCATATGCAAATCTTGATCAACGATACCTTCATGCGCATCAATAACAATAACGGTGACGTTAGAGTCTTCGATTGCTTGTAGGGTTTTAATGACCGAGAATTTTTCTACTTTTTCATCAATTCTGCCGCGGCGGCGCACACCAGCAGTATCGATTAAGACGTAGTCTTTACCTTCGCGTGTATAAGGAATATAAATACTGTCACGCGTGGTACCGGGCATATCAAAAACCACTACTCGGTCTTCACCCAATAGACGATTGACTAGCGTCGATTTACCAACGTTTGGACGACCTATGATCGCTAACTTCAAACCTTTTGGCTCTACAACATTCTCTTGCTCAGGCATATCAGCTGTCAATATTTCAAGCAAATTACCGACACCGCGACCATGACTTGCCGCCATCGGATATGGCTCACCCAATCCTAATGCATAAAACTCGGCAGGTGCAGCGTCGTGAGCACCATCGACTTTATTGGCAACCACATAGACTGGTTTGCCAAGGGTGTGCAAAAACTTACCAATCTCAGCATCTGCACCGATCATACCAGCACGAGCATCCACCACAAATACGATGATGTCTGCTTCATGAATCGCTGTATGCGATTGCTCAGACATATAGTCATCAATGTTGCCGCTACCGTCATCCGCCTCACCAATACCACCAGTGTCGACAACGATAAAAGATTTGTCTTCATAGGTCGCATCACCGTACTGACGGTCACGAGTCAGTCCTGACAAATCAGCAACCAATGCCTGCCGACTTTTTGTGAACTGATTAAATAAGGTAGATTTACCGACGTTTGGACGACCAATTAAGGCGACCACAGGCTTGATACTCATGGGTTACTCTCAGTGAAAGGCACAATGGCGGGCAGTACAGTTATTCTTATAACCAGTGATATAACAGTAGTCGTGAATAAGCTGCTCTTGACCGCAAATTAAAATGAATGATAGAACAATAGCAAAAATAATAGTCAGCTATTTTACAATTAGCAAGTGGTACATAGGATGACTAAATGATAAATAAATAATATATATATGGATAACACCTACGGCGCATCGGTCGCATAGAGTACGCGAAAGCCTGTATTTAAACAAGCAATTTACACAAGGCACTAAACGCTGACGAAGCAGCGTTTGTGTTCTCTAAAATTGTAATCAACCCGTTGGCTTAACGACAATATCAAACATACTATCTAAGTAAGCATTAACCGATAAAAAGCTTAGCGGGCTAATTGCCAAATAGCAACCTGTCCTGATGTGCTCTGCGTCATTAAGCGGCTGCCTTGTACTTGCAAGCTACTCAAAGCGCCCTTGGTTTGTACACGGCTAACGATTTTACCGCTAGCTGGATCAAATAAGTGTACCATGCCGTCAAAATCACCCACGGCAATATAGTTGCCAATCATTACAGGATTGGTTAAATGACGATAAGCCAGCTCTTCACTTTCCCAAAGAACCTCACCATTACTGCGATTATAGGCAACCACTTTGCCCTCTAAGCTGGTACCAATCACTTGCTGGTTATTTACAGCAAGTGACTTTAAGCTGGCAAGCTCGTTGACAAACATGACTTGACGCGAAGCCAAATCAATACCTAATAACTGACCGCTATAACTGATGGCAAATAGCTGGTTTTTATCGACGATCGGCGTACCATCGACATCACTCATGCGCTCAACTTCACTACTACCAGTGCCAACGCCAACACGTCTTGACCACTGCGGTAAACCACTATCAGTCGTCACCGCATGTAAACGACCATCAGCAGTCGCTAATAACGCCGTTTTGCTGTCTAATAACGTTGGCGCCGCACTACCGCGCACACTGATGGCTGGAACTTGTGTGGCAAACTGCCAGACAGACTGACCTGTCTGTAGTGACAAGCCATGTAAAAAGCCATCGTTCGCTGATAGAATGACACGGTTATTGGTAATTAAAGCGGGTGTCAATACTGATCCTGATAGCTGCTTCTGCCAGCGTTTTGCACCAGTTACACTATCAAATGCCATTACTTGACCACCGCGTGTGCTAATAATCGCTGTTTGGCTTAAAGCATCTAAAGCAACACCGCCCGTGATTTGATCGCCAACGTTGATAGACCATAAACGTTCGCCTGCACTGTTAAAACCGGTCAAATCCCCACCGCGCGATGCAGTGACGATTTGTCCATTGACATAACCTACTTGCAAATCTAATGGATCTTTTTTACTGGCTTTTTTATTGCCAATATCTGTGCTAAAAACCGGTTGTAACACACTGATGGGCTCAGCAATCTGTACCAGTTTGACTGGATCATTGACGACGGGTTTAATACCGCGATTACACCCAATCACCGCAGTGCTCATCACTGCCAATACTGCCACATGCATCACCGTCGATTTGATGGTTTTAGCTTTTGATATCTTGCTAGAGCGAATAGATTGAGTCATTATGAGTTCTCACTACAAATAAATTATTATTAATTAGTAAATTGGTTATCAGTAAGTATAGGATCGGCGCTTAGTACTCACCAAGCACATTCAATGAGTACTGGTGGTCTGTCCGATGCTGTTTTACTGCACCACTTAGCTTGTAGAACGGTTATAGATACGCGCTATTGACTAGCAATTATCAGGCATTAGGTAGAACGCAAACGCTATTATTGGTTAACAGCACTTGTTACTGTACAATTATTGCGCAACCTCGGCAGCAGCATTTTCTTCCACTAAGGGCTGTGCAGCACTACTTGACTCTTGAATCAGACTGACTGGTTCGTCGATAGGCTCAGGTACGATGCCTAGACTCTCCATCTTTAATGCCAATACTGCACGCGTCTCTTGACGGTTGCGTAACAACTCCCAAGCATTATTATAAGACTTGATCGCTGAGTCTTTATTATCTTTTGCCAAATAAATATCCCCTAACAACTCTTGTTGGCTGGCTTCAAATGAGCTTGGCATATCATTATTGGCTTCTGCTAATGCAGCATCCGCATCGCCCGCCGCCAGTAACGTTGTCGCATAGCGCAAACGAGTAATTGCCTGTAAACCTGCATCACCTAAGTCAATAGCCAATGCTTTTTTGAGGGTTTCACTTGCCTCGGCAAATTCATTATTATCTACTTGCTGACGCGCTTTAATCATCAGTGCCTGCCAAGCGTAAACCGACTCACCATGCTTGCTAACTAGCGCATCAATATCTTTATTTAGCTGGGTGCGACTTTGGGCAAGTGCTGCTTGTGCTTCTGCTTCCAAATCAGGGTTTTGTGAGGCCAAACTGACTTCTTCATTCAACCGCTGAATGTCTGCATAATGATCTGCTGCAACGGTGTCTACGCGCGCATGGTTGTCCTGCCAATATGTCCAACCAAAATAAGCGGCCAGTGCCAACAAAATCGCAGTGACAATATAGCTGCCATACTGCTTTAACGCTTGCATTGAGTTGTCTGCATTCGGCGAATTGGGTGTCAGAGCCATATATGTTTACCTGATAAAAGTGTTATGAAATTGCTAATGCTAAAACCGCAATCGATTACTGACGGATAAAATTTTCTTTGTTCGACAGCCAGTCTGTCGCAACCGTCTGTTGTTCGCCCGTCTGCATGTCTTTAACGCTGAGGGTATTATCATCCAGCTCTTGCTGCGCAATAATAACGGTCAATGCAGCACCTGACTTATCGGCTTTCTTCATTTGCGCTTTTAGGCCCGTCGCACTCGCCATTTTCACCCGAATATCTGGGCGACTATAGCGTAGGCTTTGAGCATAGCCAATACCAGCACTATAAACTTCTGGATGCGCAACCACGAAAACATCGCAAGCGGGAACATCAGCAATCGGCGCAACCGCTTCCATTAACAGTAATAAACGCTCAAGCCCCATGGCAAATCCAACAGCAGGCTCAGATTTTACTGGCTTATTGCCATCAGTACCGATGGATTTTAGTTGCCCGATCAAACCATCATAACGGCCGCCCGCACAAACGGTCGCTTGGCTACCAAGCTTGTCGGTCACCCACTCAAAAACCGTTTTGTTATAATAATCAAGACCGCGTACTAAGTGCGGATTGATCTCAAAATTAATACCAAGCTCAGTCAGATACGTTTGCACTTGTTCAAAGTGTGCCACGCTCTCTTCACCTAAAAAGTCAGCAAGCTTAGGCGCGTCTACCAATAGAGCTTGGGTGCTTACTTCTTTGCTGTCTAAAATACGTAGCGGATTGGTGGTCAAGCGGCGCTTGCTGTCTTCATCCAGCTGATCTTTTTTATCGGTTAAATAAGCAACCAATGCTTCGCGATAAGCATAACGCTCATCAATTTCGCCCAGACTGTTTAGCTCTAAATGCATCTCATCTTTTAAACCCAGCTCTTGCCACATCAAATGGGTCATGGCGATCAGCTCAGCGTCAGCGTCTGGTAAGGCACTACCAAAGCTTTCAACACCTATTTGATGAAACTGACGATAACGACCTTTTTGTGGACGCTCATAGCGAAACATTGGACCGATATACCATAACTTTGGCGTATCACCGCGCAGCAAGTTATGCTCAATCACAGCACGTACTGCACCTGCTGTACCTTCAGGGCGTAGAGCCAACGGCGTTGGTGGCTCAGACTTATCGGTAAAGCTATACATCTCTTTTTCGACAATATCAGTCGCGCCGCCAATGGCACGCGCAAACAAATCGGTTTGCTCAACGATTGGCAAGCGAATATGCTCAAAGCCGTATCTGCCCAGTACTTCAGCCAATATCGCTTCTAAATGCAGCCATTTTGCGGACTGATCAGGCAAAATATCATTGAACCCTTTGATAGCTTTAATCATGGTACGGTCGTATCCTTAAAAATTTTAACAAGTGTCTCTTTTATTTTTTGCTCATAATAGTGTTTTATTTTACGCGGATAATCTCATTTTCGCGTTTTTTAGCCAAATCTTCGGCATGTGCGCGTACCATACCTTCTATTTCATCGACCAAATTGTCGGTATCGATAAGATGGCTTTTTTCACCCATACGATATACCAAGGATCTTGGGGCGGCACCAACAATGCCAATATCGGCCTCTTTCGCTTCACCAGGACCATTTACTTTACAGCCGATCACAGACAGGTTCATTGGTTCACGAATGTCTTCTAAGCGCGACTCTAAAGCGGTCATAACTCGAATCACATCAAACTCTTGGCGCGAACAGCTTGGGCACGCAATAAAGTTGACACCATTAGAACGTATATTGAGCGATTTTAAAATATCAAAGCCGATTTTAATTTCTTCTTCAGGCTCTGCCGCCAGTGAGATACGAATGGTATCACCGATGCCATCTAACAATAAACCGCCAAGTGCAATCGCGGATTTAACCGCGCCCGTACGATAAACGCCCGCCTCGGTGACGCCTAAATGCAGCGGATTATCAATTTGGGCAGAAATCAGGCGATACGCATCCAAGGTCAAAAACACATTACTGGCTTTAACCGATACTTTATATTGATCAAAATTTAGACGCTCTAATATATCAATATGGCGCATGGCTGATTCAAGCATCGCCTCGCCAGTTGGCTCGGTATATTTGCGCTGAATGTCTTTTTCGAGCGAGCCTGCATTGACACCGATACGAATAGGGATGTTGTAATGTTTGGCACAGGCGACCACTTCACGTACTTTTGCATCGCTACCGATGTTACCTGGATTAATACGCAGACAGTCAGCCCCTGCTTCGGCAACTGCTAACGCAATCTTGTGGTCGAAATGCACATCTGCAATCAAAGGCACGCTGACCAGCTTACGAATTTCGCCAAAAGCTTTGACCGTATCCATCGTTGGCGTCGACACCCGCATCAAATCCGCACCAGCTTCAATGCAGCGTTCGATTTGAGCGACAGTTGCTGCCACATCGCAAGTATCTGTATTGGTCATACTCTGCACACTAATCGGCGCATCACCACCAATCGCGACATCACCGACATATATTTTTTTGGTAAGGCGACGGTTAATAGGCGCTGACGTTGACATAGACAAACCCTTCAGTTAGAGCGAAAAAACGCAGAAAAAATACACTTATAATAGCTTGCAGATAGCAACTTTTAAAAATAAATCTTGTACAGCAGTCGATAAGACTAGCATTCAAAATTAGCCGCTTAAAAAGTTAAGGCGCTAACTCAAAATTGGCTTGCTTATCCGTTGCATAAGTATTTAGCGCAACCGCTTCTTGGTTAAGCATTATGCTGACATTATCGACATTATCAATTTGTACATTAAACGGCGGCGTACCTGACAGTTTATAATCCCCAGATGTCTGCGAGCCACTCATTAGGCTGCTACCAGAGGCATCAGTAATACTCACGACGGCGGTATCCGTCAGTTTGACATCTAAAGACGCTGGACTTGCATCGCCGCCCAAGTTTAGAGCAGAGCCAGAGGCACCAACGCCCATCTCATCAGTATTGATTGCCGCCCCTTGCGCTTGCTCTATCGCTGAGACGTCTTCGACCGTCGATACTGGCCGCTCGATATTCTCTTTACTTGCATTACTCACCATGCGAAATAAAAAAATCGCTAAAACAATGACACCAATAACGGCGATGATCAGTAGTGGGTTAAAACGAATTCGATTGTGCGTATCACGTTGCAACGTGCCCATTGGACGCAGTGGCGTATCCGTGTTATTCACTGACTTGGCTTTCAGCTCCGTAGGATAAGCGGCATCAAAGCTGGTTGCTATTTTTACAGGATCCAAACCCAAAAACTTAGCATAATTGATGGCAAACCCACGGGCAAAAGCAGCTTGCGGCATCTCCGAAAAATTTTCATTCTCAAGCGCTTGCAAATGACGCTTTAAAATAAATAACTCGGCAGCTACCTCGTCTAAGCTGACTTGCTTATTTTTACGGGCTTGCTGCAACACGGCACCAAATGATCCCTGAGCGTTAGATTGAGTGTTTAATGATGGGGTGGTCATTTCCATGGTGCCTCTGGATTGTTAAGCCAAGTCTTAAGTTGTTTTGCTTCATCACTTAAAGGATAAGCAGATAAAAGCTGCTGTGCCAATTGCTGGCGCGTCGTTATGTTATTTTGTGCAGCGGCCAATTTGATACCTTGTAATAGCAAGCGCGGGCTAATGCCCTGCCCTTGCACCAGTATCAAGGTTTCATCATAAAGCCTTTGAGCCTGTGGAACACGTTGCTGCTCAAGCAGTAAGTCGACCAACTCGATATGGGCAATAATACTATTACGATTGCCATCAAGTGCCCGTAAAAATGCTTTAGCAGCCGCACTGCGATCCCCTAGCTGTAAGTAAGTGCGTCCTAGATTCTCTAGCGCACCAATACGACCTTCGTAACCTAATGCTGAACCCGCAATCTCAAACTGCTCTGCCGCCTCACGATAGCGCTTCATTTGTGACAAATAAACGCCATAGTTATTGTGGGCTTGCTCAAAATCTTTATCAAGCGCGATCGCTTTTTTAAAATACTGATCGGCTTTTTCGAGATTGAGTCGACTGCCCTCTTGCTGCAGCAAAACGCCCATCATATCATAGGCTGGCGCGTAACGGCTATCGGCAGCAAAGGCTTTTTCGAGTTGACGCTGAGCAGTATCAAGCTCATTTTTGCGGATATATTGCGCGGCAAGTGAAGTGCGCACGCGAGCAATTTCTTGTTGATCTAAGTTACGATTGTCATTGGGTCGCGTAGACGTTTGATAAGCCGCGATGTTTGTCAAATCATTGGTCGGCGTGCTTTGACAACCAGTGAGCAGCAACCCTATCAATGCCGTCACTAATACCGTACGCTTCGACATCGCTATTGGGTCAATAGCCACTTGTCCATTCGCTGTACTCAATCGCTTATAAGTCTGAGAAAATATTTTTTGATAATTGAACTGACAAGAATTTCTAGAAGTCATCATAGCTGCCATCATAAAACTGTGATTCAATGCGTTCGATCCTCGAGGCATCAGTTTAATAGATTTAGCCCGCATAAGTACAATTTAGTTGTCATTAATTGCTGTGCACATCCAAACTAATCGTTGTTGCTACATTTTTATTACCATTGCGACAGATAAAAGACAAATACGATGCTACATCGAAAATGTCTATTCACCATTTACATGACCATCATACTAAACACTTTCACGATCCTTGATGCTTTGCTGCCACGCGGCTGAACGACGCGTTCTATCAGCAACTTGCCCAACCAATTGACCACATGCCGCATCAATATCATCACCGCGTGTTTGACGTATGGTACAAACAAAACCTGCTTCACTTAATATATTACTAAAGGCATGAATACGATTATTACTCGATTTGTCATAGTTTGCATGTGGGAATGGGTTAAACGGTATCAGGTTAATCTTACTTGGTAAATCGCCCAATAATGCGACCAATTGCTCAGCATGCTCATTACTATCATTGACACCATCTAGCATCACATATTCAATAGTCACGTGTTTTTTGTGGCGCGGATTTACTTCAAAAACGTAATTTCTTGCAGCTGCCATCAACTGCTCTAGCGGATATTTTTTATTGATCGGCACTAATTCATTACGCAGCTCGTCATTTGGTGCGTGCAATGAAATCGCTAAAGCCACGTCAAGCTCCTGTGCCAACTCATACATTTTTGGCACCACACCTGAAGTCGACAAAGTAACACGGCGTTTTGATAAACCATAAGCATGGTCACTGAGCATCAATTCCATCGAGCTGACAACGGGACGATAGTTTAATAACGGCTCGCCCATGCCCATCATGACGACGTTGGTGACGTTGTTTTCCCATAAACTATGGTCAACATTTTCTAAACTGTCGTTTTCATCGGTCATATAAGAGGCATTTGCCACCCATAACTGTCCAAGAATCTCAGCCGCCGTCAAATCGCGCTCAAAGCCTTGCTTACCCGTACTACAAAAGCTACAGTCGAGCGCACAGCCCACTTGCGAAGAGACACACAAGGTTTTACGACCGTTTAATTTGCTGTCATCTGCGGGAATTAATACGGTCTCGACCAACGAGCCACCCGTGACTTCAAATACCCATTTACGCGTGCCGTCATCACTATATTGACGATGAATCACTTTTGGCGGAATGACGCAGGCATTGGCTGATAATTTATCACGCAAAGATTTACTCAGATTGGTCATTTGCTCAAAATCAGTGACACCCTGCTGATATATCCACTTGATGACTTGCGTCGAGCGAAACGGCTTTTCGCCAATACTCTTAAAGTATTCCGCCAGCTGCGCTTGTGTCATACCTAGTAGATTGGTTTTCGCCTGCGCCTCGTCTACTAATTTTATACTCTTAGTAGTCTTAGCAGGTACGTGTTGGACGTCAGTTTGAATAGGAGTTTGAGCAGTTGACATAATAAATAACCTTTTTGCATCTACTGGTATAGGCGATACAATTGTTGAGATGGGTGTTGCTAGTCGTACTCAATATATGAGTGCATGAGCAATCCGTTATGAGCGCATTTTTTACCAAAAACCGAAAGTAATATGCTGATAAAGGATTGATAACGCTATATAAAATCAATAATGAGGGAGAAAAGTTAAAATTTCAACACTAAAATTTCAATGCATAGTCAGACTATTATAATAGCTAAAACGGCTTATACCAAAAGATATAAGCCGTTTTACCACACTAATTATTAATCAGCACTATTATTTATAACAGTGGCTATCAATAAATACTGCTACTAACGCGTACGTGCACACACTTCTTCTTCATTGAAGAAGTAGCTGATTTCACGTGCTGCTGATTCAGCTGAATCTGAACCATGAACCGCGTTTTCATCGATGCTGCTAGCGAAGTCAGCACGAATAGTGCCTTCAGCGGCGTCTTTTGGGTTAGTAGCGCCCATGATGTCGCGATGCTTAGCGATCGCATTTTCGCCTTCTAATACAGATACCAATACTGGGCCTGAAGTCATAAATGATACTAGATCGTTGTAGAATGGACGCTCAGCGTGCTCAGAGTAAAAACCGCCCGCTTTTTTATCATCAAGTTGCATCATTTTAGCGGCAACAATTTTTAGACCTGATTTTTCAAAACGATCGTAGATAGCGCCGATGTTGTTGCCAGCGACTGCGTCAGGTTTGATGATAGATAAAGTACGTTCGTTAGCCATGAAAAGCTCCTAATAAATAATGAATTCGATAAAAATGAGATGGTAAATACTTTGTTTTATCTTTGGCCGCAATGTTGACTTGGGCAGATTTAAATAACTCATGGTCTATCAATGCGATAATATGAGCGCCAACACAGGATTGCTGCCTATTATAATGATTAGCGCTATAAATGATAGGGTTAATTTATGACCGCACCTTGCATAAAAGTAAATTTATTACCGCAGCGTATCTTAAGACAAAGTGAGCATTCATCAATAGCAGATTCTTACCCTACGTATCTCATCACTAATTATCTTTGTCATTAATAAGCATAAAACCAACTTGGCGAAAACTCTATGTAAGTGTTACCAAAAAAAACCCCTCAGCATATAATGCTAAGGGATTTTGTTAATACGCAGCTATGAAGGTCACTGCTTTCAAGCAATACTAGAAAACAACTACTCACCTAAGCGGCTGTCGCGGCAACTGCCAGCGCTACATTCACGCACACGATCATTTAAGAAGTTCACTCGCTCAGTTGTCACCCGAGTCGCACAGCCCATATTGACAAAAAATCCTTCATCATTATTATAACTACATTGGTCATTACGCTCGCGTATCCACGCCAGTTGTCCGCGCTTTAATTTGGATTTTTGCTGGCTATTTAACTGCTTAGCCAATTTTGCATAAGAACTATTCAGCTCTTTATCTGCCTCCAAATATACTTTCGTTAAGCAATATAAATCATCAAAATCATTGTTGGGTTTATCACAGTTTTGCGCGCCCCATGACAGCATAGGAAACATAAAAGCCGCAGACGTTAGCAGCGCTAAAGCTGTTTTTCCTATAGAGTGCTTGATAATAGTCGCTTTCATCACGTTTTCCTTTTTATATATTGATAAAATTACATTCATTTATGACATAATATACCAATTAAACCAGAATAATGTTAGCAATTCTCTCCTTTATGCTATTTTTTCTTATCTCAATTTATTCAATTACCAGATATCTTGATTTTTTATCGTTAGAAACTAATAGTGATTGACATTTTTTATCACTTGGCATTAATAGTAGTTAGCATAATAAAAAATGATGAGACATTACTCATAAAAAAAATCCCAATGCTCAGCACTGGGATTTTTTATGAACGCTCAAACTAATTAAGTTTTATGATAAGAAACTAAGCATCATACGGGTCGCGCAATACAATCGTCTCTTCGCGGTCAGGACCGGTTGAGATAATATCAACTGGGCAACCAATCAACGCTTCGATACGTTTGATATATTTTTTCGCATTTTCTGGAAGTTCATCATAGTTAGTGATACCAACGGTTGACTCACTCCACCCTTGCATCGTCTCATACTTAGGCGTGACTGACTCATAGAATTCAGCATCATGTGCACCTGCACATTCAGTTTCAGGCAAGTTATAACCCACACCGATTAGTAGCTCTTCAAGACCATCTAATACGTCAAGCTTAGTCAAGCAGATACCTGACATAGAGTTCAGTACCACGGCACGGCGTAATGCTTCCGCATCGAACCAACCACAGCGACGCGCACGACCAGTGGTGGCACCAAATTCATGACCGACTTTTGCCAAATGCGCACCAACATCATCAAATAGCTCAGTTGGGAATGGACCACTACCGACACGGGTAGTATAAGCTTTAGTGATACCAAGTACGTAATCTAAGTACAATGGACCGATACCTGTACCAGTCGATACGCCGCCAGCGGTTACGCTTGAGCTGGTCACAAACGGATATGTACCATGATCGATATCAAGCAATGTACCTTGCGCGCCTTCAAACATCAGGTTCTTACCAGCCAAACGCAATTGATTAAGGTCTTCGGTTACATCAGTAACCATACCTTTAATTTCTTCTTTCCACTCTTGGCAAAGCTTAAGTGTCTCATCAAAATCAATCGCTTCAACTTTATAATATTGAGTCAATTGGAAGTTATGATATTCGATTAAGTTGCGGAGTTTTTCTTCTAAATCATCACGGAACAAGTCAGCAAGCTTGATGGCACGGCGCGCCACTTTGTCTTCATAAGCAGGTCCAATACCACGACCTGTCGTACCGATTTTTCCAGTACCGCGCTTAGCTTCGCGTGCTTGGTCAAGTGCCACATGATACGGCATGATAAGTGGGCAATTCGGTGATATGCGCAGACGCTCACGTACCGGCACGTTGTTGTCTTCTAGCTCTTTCATCTCTTTTAATAATGCGTCAGGTGCTAACACCACGCCGTTACCGATAAAGCAGGTAACGCCTTCACGTAAAATACCTGATGGGATTAAATGTAGGATGGTGGTTTTGCCATCGACAACTAACGTGTGACCAGCGTTATGTCCGCCTTGAAAACGTGCAACTGCTGAAGCTTTTTCGGTTAGTAAATCGACGATTTTACCTTTACCTTCATCGCCCCATTGGCTACCCAAAACTACGACATTCTTACCCATGATCAATCCTTACCTTTATGTATTGAGGTGTGTGCAATAACGGTTTAAAGCCTGTGATAACTTTCGTTATCTTGATTTTAAAGACGTTAAAAAATGGTAATAATATTAATATTAAAAACTAATGCTTAAATACTCTGTAACTGCCAATGATTATCTATAAAGCTCAAACGATGCGTCATATCAGAGGGACTATCTTCTGCATTCAATGGCATGGTGACGCGATAGCCTTGCTCACGTAAACTCTCAACCTGCTGTAGCAGTATCTGTCTCTGTTCTTGGTTCGCACTGCTCAATGCTTCATAGTCGACCAATACGATGATTGGCGCCTCAAGCTGAGTGTGTGCAAGCAAACGACTGACATCCATACTAAAACCAGTGGCTTCACGTGGCTGATTGACTGCTAACTGATTGCCGCTTTGCATACCATCGAAACGACCGCCACGTACCAGAGGTTGCGTCTCACTATTGATATAGCCGTTGAACACAATACCCGTGTGGTAATGATAGCCTGATAATTCCGTCACATCGATACTCACAGGGCATTGCCACTGGTCTTGTAGATGTGTTTTTAGACGTTGTAATTCATTGATAGCAGTCGCGACTTGCGTGTCCTGCTGTGCAGTCTCTGACAATCTCGCCAATAGATTGGTAATATCATGACCAAAACGTGCCAATGCATAAAAATCATCACCCATTGACAATAACTGGCAGACACGCTTTAGCTCTGGTAGATTTTTATTGGCATATAAATGCATGAGTTGCTCAGTGTCATTATCAGACAACGCTGCCAACTCAGCCAAGCGTTTGAATATCGCCACATGACCCAAGTCTATATGTAGTGCAGCACTCATATTTAGCTTATTTATCATGCCAAACAACACATCTATCAGCTCAATATCTGCGGCAAGTGAAGCACAGCCAAATATTTCAGCGCCGAGCTGCAAAGGCGTACGTGAGCCAAACAATCCTGATGGCAAGGTATGAATCACATCACCTGCATAGCAATAACGTGCAATACCTGTACCGCCCCAATGCGCATCAATACGCAAAATCTGCGGGGTAATATCCGCACGCAGACCCATCAAGCGACCCGTTAGCTGATCGATAATCTTGAAAGTTTGACGCTTTAAATCTTCTGAGGCGCCACTCAACAATGATTCAGTAAATTCAATCATTGGTGGATTGACCAACTGATAACCATGAGCAATAAGCTGCTGAGTCAGCTGATACCTAAGCACTTCTTGCTTACGCGCATCTTCGAACAGCACATCCACCACCCCATCAGGCAACAACCAGCTATTGGCAACGTCGCTGGCAAGGTTGTTTAAATATGGCATGCTAGTAGAGGTAGCAGTGTTTTCAGCAGGCTGAGCCGCCGCTTCATTAGTCGTATTTAACTGGGCAAGTTTTGCAGAATCAGAACTGACAGACACAATAAATCCTTGTTTGGCGTATCGCTTACCAAAAACGCGGTACTGATGCGGTACTTAAAGGTTATATTTACAATTGCATTGACGCCATGCATTTTTATTTTTAACGCGCAACATCATTGACCCAATTATTAATAAACAAACTAGGTAGCCGCAAAAGGGTGAGTAATAAGTATAATTTAGAATGATAAGACGAGTATCTTTATGCGCTAATAAACGGCGTTAAATAATCAAGGCACTTTATGCTTTAGTTTAGCATAGCAGCCAAGGTTCGCCTAGTGACAATTAGCCACAATTACTATCTAATTACGTCTTATTAGCACTTAATCTATGAAGGTTATCTATAGACTATATAAGTAATCGTTGACTCAAAAATGGTTACCATCATTTTATATCACAAAGAAAATAATGAGCAAAGTGAGAACAACGCCTTCGATACCGACTCATGGTACACTAAGCCATATTTTTATCTCGGAAGCCTTATGTCATTTGATTACCACCCAAACCCTGCCAACAATCAAGCCAATGTCTTAGGTACGGCACTTGCCAGCTGCTGCTTTGACCCTATTACCGGTTATTACCGCAACGGCTTTTGTCATACTGGCAACCATGACGTTGGTCAGCACACCGTATGCGCCAAGATGACCAGCGAGTTTTTGAACTTTTCTGCCAGTCGCGGCAATGATTTGATTACGCCGCTACCTGAGTATGGATTTTCTGGCCTCAAGCCTGGTGATTATTGGTGCATTTGTGCGTTACGCTGGGTTGAAGCTTTGGACTTTGATATTGCCCCGCAAATCAAACTAGAAGCTTGCCACGAAAGCTTATTGAGCTTGGTCGATATTGATACTTTGAAAAGTTACGCCCTTTAATAACGATCATTATTAACAACAATCATTATAAGTTCTGATTGTGACACGTTTTTTACTTTATAAAGGGAGGGTGTATGGAAAACAATAACGACCAGTTGATAAAAAAAACCGCGCGTATTGCACCTAACTCTAATATCAATCGTATTTACGCCGATATGAATGATGAACATCTCTATCTAGACAATGACGACAGCTATATCTATGGCGATGCTGATACCACCACTGAGGACACCATCGAGACCATGACGGTCTACGATCCTGACTCTGAACGCTATGAAGATATTGACTCTTCCAGTGCCGATGAAGTCGTCAATTGCTATGCTTACTCACGTAAAACGGGTGAAAATCTCGATAAATTGGCGCTAAACGATGTTAGTCGTGCCTTAAATAATAATGGTCAGTTTATTTGGCTTGGTCTCTATGATCCAAGCCTAGAAACCATGGTCAAAGTCAAAGAAGCCTTTGGGCTACATGAACTGGCGATTGAGGATGCATTTGCCGATCACCAGCGTGCCAAAGTCGAGAACTATGACAATGACATGGTGTTTGTGGTATTGCGTACCGCTAAGCTTGAGGACAATGTCATTCGCTATGGCACCACCGCGATATTTATGGGCAAAAACTACCTGATTACCATCCGTAATGGTCCATCCAACTCCTATGCACCTGTCCGTGAGCATTGTCATCGTCGACCTGAAAAGCTGCGTATGGGACCGATATTTGTACTGCATGCTATTCTCGATTTTATCGTGGATAATTATATGCCGATTACCGATCGTTTAGGTCGCTATTTGCGTGAGCAAGAACGTTACGTGTTTACCTATGAGTTTGATAAAGGTACATTAAAAAACCTTTATGAGCTCAAATCGCAACTCGTACACATGCGGGCGATTATTTTACCGGTACAGGATATCTGTAGTTTTTTTATCAATCATAAAAAAAGCGAGATGGTCTCTGGGTTTTCTCAAGCCGCTAAGCCCTACTTCCGCGACGTCAATGACCATTTACTACACTCATTAGACGCCATTAATGGTCTAAATGAGATGCTGAGTGTGGTCATGAATACCTATATGGCCATGGTTAATATGGGACAGAACGAGGTGGTGCGTAAGCTTGCTGCTTGGGCAGGTATTTTAGCTGTACCGACGGCCATTGCAGGTATCTATGGGATGAACTTTGACTTCATGCCCGAGCTGCATTGGCAATATTCCTACTTTGTCATCATGCTCATCATTGGATCATTATGTGGCTATTTATATTACAATTTTAAAAGACTTAAATGGTTATAACTAAAATTTATAGTTGATGTTTCATTGATAGTCAGCGTTCAGCTTTTAAAAACAGCATCCTTGGTGGTGCTGTTTTTTACTTTATTATTGATAATAATTCTTATTTGTAATACTATTCACATTTATTCTTGCTAAACTCTTGCCGCCATTTCTACTATTCCAACGCCATCATATACGATTGACTCGGTCAATATCACAAATCCTACAACCGTCGGATTTGTATGGGACGGTTTTGTTATTTTACGGCTGGCATACTGACATATTGTCAATTTGCATCTATCGAGGTTTTTATGCGTTTATCCCGTCTTACTCAAGCTGTCGCGGTCGTTACCGCAGCCTTGATTCTTACTGCTTGTGGCAGTGATTCCGACACAGCCACTGCTATCATAGATGGGACACCGCCACTACTAACCACTGATAGCAACTTTACTGATGGCTATAGCGCGGTTGCAGCGGTATTTGTCTCAGGACAAGTACAAGATAGCAGCGGCGTCAAATCATTGACTTATATGCATAATAACGAATCAGCCCAAGCGCTAACGCTAGATACTGATGGTTATTTTGATGATCGTATTTTATTAACGCTAGGTAGCAATACCATTGTCTTAGAAGCCACAGACAATGCTGGTAATATCATGCGCTCAACCAAAACCATCTACGTAGGCGATACCATAGCGGCAGGTGGTTCGCATACCGCTGCCCTGCGTGATGGTCAGCTATATGGTTGGGGTCGCAACAACTATGGTCAGACAGGACTCGGTCTGACCACAAAAATCAGCGATATTATGGGACATCCAGACACGCCGATGCTAATGAACAGCGCACCAAAAGATTTGTTATCTATTGGCTTTAATCAAAATCATTCACTCGCTATTGCTCAAAATGGTCAAGTTTATAGTTGGGGCGAAGACAAATACGGGCAGCTGGGTCGCGGTGATGGGGGTCGTAATGACTGTAGCAAGACTGCAGACTGTCGTTTGGATATCAGCGCGATCGAAGGTATCGAAAATGCCGTCATGGTCGCACCCGGCTATAGCCATAACTTGGTATTGACCGAAGAGGGTACGGTTTGGGCCTTTGGTGCCAATGGGTACGGTCAGCTTGGTAATAATACCAGCACCGATAGCAGCACCCCTGTCAAAGTTGACTTTTCAGCAGCCACAGAGACAGGACATATCGTGCAGGTGGTTGTCAGTGGCAATAGCTCTTATGCCTTAGATGACAAAGGTCAGGTTTGGGGTTGGGGCAGCGATGCTTACGCCAACCTTGGCAAAGGCAAAGTCTGTAACACTACAACCAACTGTATCAACGTCAATGCAACCCCTGTACGTATTCATGTCATTAATGAAACGATTAATAACGCCATTAATGCTAAGACAGATGACGCCACTCTAAAAGCTGACGACCAACCCGCTATAGATGTAGAAAAAGTGACCCAATTGACGGCTGGCAAAGACCATATCTTAGCATTGACCAATAAAGACGCAGTGTATGGCTGGGGCTTAAATGCCACTAGTCAATTGGGCTACAATGGTGAGACATTTAATGGCAGCGAAAAGGCATGGGCAGATGTCATTACCTCACCGACCAAACTGCCTTGGTTTACAGATAAAGAAGTTCGCCGCGTCTATGCCAATGGCAATGCCAGCTATGCGTTACTGGATAATGTCGCCACTAATAATGGCTCATCAGAAACAGATGGTATTCTCTATGCATGGGGCATGTTTGGGGAGACAAATGGCGCAGGCAAGACCATTTACAACGACCTAGATGAACCAACCAATAAGCTGCCGAATCTAAAGAATATCGATAATATGGCCATGGGTGCCATGCATCTGATTGCTCATGAAAAATCGTTTGACCAAGATAATAATACGCTGAACGCTGGTCATTTATTTACGTGGGGCTGGAGCTTTGAAGGCTCACTCGGCAACAAAGACACCACTCATATTTGGATGTACAACAACCCTATCCCAGTTGCTTTACCTAGTCAGCTATAAGTGTTTTAAGTATGACGAAGCGAACAGTGCATAGTTGGTTGAATTTCCTATCATAAAATTCTCAAACAAGCAGCCTCGTTTATGCTGCTTGTTTGAGTCAATACGCCTAACTATTGCGCGGTAGCTTATCGCACAATCCTCAGGATATCCTCAATTAAATCGACAGCTCTCTAAATAGGCTGACGATGAAGATACACCCTAACCCCTTATATTTTAGCCATTTCAGGTCAGCCCATGTTTTTACGATCAAACTCGTCAACCATATCAAATTCTTCATTGTATACATTACCTCCCATCATACGTAACACACTACTCAGTGTAAGTATCGCGCTGCTGCTCACTGCTTGTGGTGGCTCAGATGATTCAAATAATTCCAGTAATGATGGCGATACTAACGTACCCACTACTCCTGACACTCCAGAAATCGATACCAACTGGCAGCCAGCAGGTGGCAGTGCTACGATTGCCGCCAATGGATCACAGCCTTTTTTACAAATCATGCCCAACCTACCGAGCAGCGCTTTAGGCGGGGTGTCGCCTGGACGTGAGTTATTTATCACCGAGTGGACACCAGCAAATGAGGGTCGCGTACTGTTCGATGGTGTGGGGCCACTGTTAAATGCTAATGCCTGTACCCAATGCCATAGCGCTGAAGGTCGCAAACCTATTTATGCAGCCAATGGTCAGCTGAGTGATGCGATTTTATTCCGGTTGGGTGATAAGCAAGGCTTGGCACATGCTTATTACGGTGAACAGATGCAGCATCAAAGTATTGCCACAAGTATCAATCCCGAAGGGAGCATGCGCTACGCAGCAATGCCCAGTCAAAATGACAAGCCTGCTGGCATACAGTTTAGCTTTACTCCAACTGACCCTAATCAACCCTTAGGAAATACAGCGATTAGCGGACGTATCTCACCGCAATTGGTCGGCATGGGCTTGCTCGACCTGATTCCTGAAGCGAATATCATTGCGGCAGCTGACCCTGATGATAACAATCAAGACGGTATCAGTGGCCGCGTACATTGGGTACAAGATGGCAAACAGCAGCGCATTGGCCGCTTTGGATGGAAGGCGATTAACTCAAGCCTGCGTACCCAAAACGCCAATGCCATGTCGCAAGATATGGGTTTGACCACCTCGGTATTTATGGATCCTAACTGTACGGTAAATCAGCCTATTTGTTGGACAGCAGCGAATGGCGGCTCTCCAGAAGTCTCAGACAGCAGTCTAGACGCTGTGACTGATTTTATGACCGCCCTTGCCGTACCTGAAAGACGAATAGACGATTTATCAGATTTTAATAAAGGAGCGCAACTGTTTGCACAAGTCGGCTGTGCTGGCTGTCACACACCCAAGCAAAAAACAGGCAATAGTGATCGCTTCCCGCTCCTATCACAGCAAAACATTTATCCTTATACTGATTTATTACTGCATGATATGGGCGCTGGACTAGATGATAGCGTGAAAGAGAAAAATGCAGAAAGCTTTGAGTGGCGTACACCGCCATTGTGGGGAATTGGCATTGTGGCACGTGATCCAGAAGCGCGGTTTTTGCATGATGGTCGTGCCAGCAGCTTGACTGAAGCGATACTCTGGCATGGTGGTGAAGCAGAAGGTACAAAGACGCGCTTTACACAGTTATCCGCTACGCAAAAACAAACATTAATGACCTTCTTAAAGGGCATTTAACGCTCAAACAATAAAATATGAGAGTTAAGAAGGCAAAAAAAAGGGCTACCAGTGGTAACCCTTTTTTTTGCTGCTATTCAATAGTTATTCACGGCGATGCTTGGTATGACTATCAGGCGCTTGAGCATTATCAGGTAACAGCGCTTTAATCGTTAAGTTTGCATGCTGTTTATCTAGATTGTCCTCTGGACGGCCAAACGTTTTTGCTGTCCAAGTTAGTACTACGATAGAACCGCTCAATAGCATAATGGCCACAGAAATTGTCGCCAGCAGCCATAAATGGAAATAGTCTGAGACCGCCTGTACATCAACCACCAAATGTCGGGACAAAGCAGTAATCGCGATAAATATTAAAAACTGTACCGGCAGACGGTGTGTTTTAAAATAAATACCTATCATAGCCAGCAGCTCAAGGTAAATAAACAACATCAATATGTCTTTTAAATCCGCTGAGCCTTTTTGAACAATACCAACGAACTCTTTGCCAGCGGTCCAAACAACAACCACACTGATTAGAAATAAAATAACGTAATGACAGACATCGACAAACTCTCTACCGATACCTTGTAGTCGCTCATGAACACCTACGTTTTTTTTAGCCATGTTTAGGTCCTATCAACTGAGATGTGGTTGATTTAGCCTGAGTATATATTACCTCAGGCCCCTTATTTATCGGCAATCAGTATTCGTATGACTCTCTTTTTAGCCGATATTCAAACCGGCAGATTTTTCAGCCGCATCAACGGTTTGGCGAATGAGGGTATTAATGGTCATTGGACCCACGCCGCCCGGTACAGGCGTATAAGCACTGGCGATGTTTTCAACACCTTGCAATTCGATATCACCAACGCCGCCATTGTCAGTCGGATGGAAACCTGCATCGATAACCACAGCGCCCGCTTTGATCCAACTAGCTTTGATCAGTTCAGGCACGCCCACTGCCCCAACCACGATATCCGCACGCTTAATATGAGACTCTAAATCCTGCGTTCTTGAATGGCAAATCGTTACGGTGCAGTTGGCATTCAATAGCATCATCGCCATTGGTTTACCCAAAATGGCACTGCGACCTACAACTACGGCTTCCTTACCAGCAAGCTCGATATTATGATGCGCTAATAAGTGCATGATGCCTTGCGGGGTACATGAACCATAAGCGCTCTGCTGCATCGCCATACGACCAAAGCCAAGACAGGTCACACCATCAACGTCTTTTGCTAAGTCAATCTGCTCAAAGCAAGCACGCTCATCGATATGTGCAGGCACTGGATGTTGTAGCAAGATACCATGGACGTCTGGATTGCTATTAAGCTCATCTATTTTTGCCATCAGCTCTTCAGTGGTTGTCGCACTTGGCATCTCAACGCGTATAGAATCCATGCCAACACGTTTACAAGCATTACCTTTCATACGTACATAAGTCGCAGAAGCGGGATCGTCGCCGACCAATATCGTCGCTAAGCTTGGGGTGCGTCCTGTTTTATTCTTGATAGCGTCTACACGCGTACTCAGTTGCTGTTCTATTTGTTTAGCAAGTGCTTTACCGTCCAAAACGGTAGCAGATCCTTGGGCAGTTGACATAGTAACTCCAATAGAGGGTGCGATAAAAAAAAGAAAGACAGCGCCCGCAACTATTTGCATGCCTGTCTTATGCTTGATCAATGTATGATTAAGACTGATATTGTACCTGTCTGGGCTAAAAAATCCTAGCGTGAGATAAGACTTGGATACTTATAAATTTCTATCACTCGCCAATCTAGCAATCTCATGTCATTACCGATGCAACCTTGACAACCTTTACTGTTTTGAAAGAAAGTCCAATCAAAAATAAAAGTTAATAGCTGCAACACCTTATAAATAATCAACACGCCTTAATAAGCGATATTCTCACATTACTGAATCATTGAAACAAACACGCGATCGATTGCATCTACCGTTTGCGCGATTTCGGCAGTGGTTAAGGTAGGATGAACCAAAAACATTAAGCTGGTCTCTCCCAATTGTTTTGCTATTGGCAGTCTGTTTTCTGGACGCAAGCCTGTATCATCGAATGCTTTTTCTAAATATACCTCTGAGGCAGACCCTGAATAGCAAGGCACGCCTAGCGCATTTATTTCTTCAATGATGCGATCACGTGTCCAGCCCTCAGCTAGGTTATTTGGTTGCACATAAACATACAATTTATAATAGGCATGGGTAGAGTTTTGAAACTGATAATCTTGCTCTAATGTCGGCACCGATAGATAGCCTTTTTCTTCCCATTTAGCACATGCCTCTAATATCGCTTGAGCATTAGCACGGCGCTTCGCTATCCAATCACTCATATGTGCCAATTGAATACGCCCAATCACGCCTTGAATCTCGGTCATACGCCAGTTGGTGCCAAAGCTCTCATGTAGCCAGTTATAGCCGGGCTGCTGCTCGGTCTCATAGACCGCCGCATAGCTTTTGCCATGATCTTTATACGCCCACATTTTTCGCCATAGCTGCTCGTCATCGGTGGTGACCATGCCGCCCTCGCCGCCTGTGGTCATAATCTTATCTTGGCAAAAACTCCACGCGCCAATATGACCTATACTGCCAACGCTACGACCTTTGTAGCGTGCACCATGCGCTTGGGCACAGTCTTCAATGACATATAAGTTATGCCGATCTGCCAGTGCCATGATGCCATCCATATCACAGGGCCAACCTGCCAAATGCACACAGACGATGCCTTTGGTTTTGTCCGTCAATACCGCCGCTATCGACTCTGGAGTGATATTCCCTGTCGCCTCATCAACATCCGCAAAAATGGGCGTCGCGCCTGCATTAATCACTGAGGAGATACTGGCAATAAAAGTACGTGGCGTCACGATAACTTCATCACCCACACCTATACCAAGTGCCTGCAATGCCGCGTCCAATGCCAAAGTTCCGTTGCCCAATGCAATCGCGTATTTGCTACCCGCCCAATCAGCGAATTCCCCTTCAAACTGACGGCATTCTTGCCCTGTCCAATAATTGACCTTGTTGGATAACAATACTTGACTGACCGCATCCGCTTCTTGCTGAGTAAAACTAGGCCAAGGTGAAAAAGGAGTATTTAGCATGCGTTCCTCATCAAAGCGTGTTTTTATCGACGCTATTACCTGTGAATTTGCTCATGGTCGCTTCACCATCAGCACTAATGCCATCTTTGATAATGACTTTTTTTACTGTTTTAACCAAGATCATAATGTCTAACCATAATGACTGATGATCGACATACCATGTGTCGAGCGTAAATTTTTCATGCCAACCAATCGCATTGCGACCATTAACTTGTGCGTATCCCGTAATACCCGGACGTACACGGTGGCGACGCGCTTGCTCATCATTATATAGGGGCAGATATTCCATTAATAGTGGTCGCGGCCCCACCAAACTCATATCGCCTTTAATCACATTCCATAGTTCAGGCAGCTCATCGAGACTGCTATTACGCAAGGTCTTACCAAATGCCGTCAAACGCTCATCATCTTCTAAAGGATTACCCTCTGTATCGATAGCATCTTTCATCGAGCGAAACTTAATCATCTCAAACGGCTTGCCATTTAGACCAGGGCGAGTTTGTTTAAATATCACTGGTGATCCTAAGTTTTTTTTGACTTTATAAGCCGTAATAGCATAAACAGGAGATAATATTACCAAGGCCGCCGTGGCCGCCGTAATGTCAAATAGTCGCTTTATCATTTTGTAGCCCGCCTTTTGTCGTTTACGCGGTCATCCCTATTACGTAAATAAAAACTTAAATAACTTTGCCACAATTGCTTGCGTTCAAAATTTGCAATGGCCCAGTCTCTTGCATCAGGATATCTCTTTTCAAATTCCTTATCAGTAACGGCATCGCGGATTGATTCGGCGACAGACGACATATCCTTAAAATTGAATTTTCTACCACTGACACCTTCTTTGACACTATCTTTTACACCAACGACATCATAGGCAAAGGTTGGAACGGCGCAACTTGCGGCTTCAATAGCAACACTGCCAAACCCTTCACGATAGCTCAAAAATAAATGTAAATCAGCACACTGAAAAACCTCGTGTACATTTGGATTGGCTGGTATATACACACCTCTATTATCTTTGACAACTTTCTCAACAACTACTTTTCCTACGTCGTCTTCACAGTCTCCTATGAACATAAAGTAGACGTTTTCTTCTCTTAGTTTTTCGGATATATACTCAATATCTTTGAAGCCTTTATCATCACAAACTCGTCCTACCACGCAAATCACAAAGGTATTATCAGGTATCTTGTACTTCTTTTTTAATGCTTCTTGTTCTAGCTGAACTACAGGTTGCAGCAAATCAGTATCGATGCCGTTAAATGAGCCATTATCAATGACAGTTGCCTTGCTTTTTTTGAGGATATTTTCTGCTAAGCATACGCTGAGCAAAGACTCAGAAACAAATAAAACCTCGTGAGATAAGCCAAAGCTTAATATATCCAGACCCTGAAACACCCTCTTTTTTAAACCTGAGAAATTCTCATAGGCTCTACCCACGCTAAAAGCAATTCGTCTCTTTTGCAATGTAACAGCACTTGCGATACTCCCTAACAACAAGGCTTTAGGCGTTAAATAAACCACCACATCAAAACGATTCGATAGCATATAACGGGTTAAAAGCGCGAGTGACTGAGCATCTTTAAACAAAGAAGGCTTACGCTGAAAATTTAAATTAATCACCTTGCCTATTTTGCGCTCACGTAAAATATCTAACTGCTGTTTATCGCCACCGCAGATTAAGGTGATCTCAACATCCGCGTGATCTCTAATGTATTCAAGCTGATCACGATATAGCACATTAAATGACACCGCATCTGTCATTAGAAAGCATATCTTTAATGTCATTTCAGCACCTCAGTATTTTTTATATATTATTTTATCAGTGACGTTTTATAAACAATGTCATTTAGCACAAATACTATTTACCACTGACTGATGACGATTTCTTAGCGTGTCAGATATTGTTAATTTATTTCTTTTATTGGCTATTTTTTGTAATAATCCTATCGAATCTAAAAAAGTAACTGTTATCAGTTTTGCTGATAATTTCAAAGAACCTAAATAACTGTTTCCTTTATATTCACAGTACGTTTTAAAACTGTCTTTGTATGATCTGGTTATTTTAGATAATGATAAATTCCCTTCTTCTCTATAATAGTATAATAAATCAGGCAATACCGCTAAATTTAAATCTTGATTTGAGATAGCTCTACACCACAAATCGTAATCTTCAGACCTTGGATAATTTTCATTGTATTTATTTCGTTCGTACCAACTCTTTTTTGCTAAAACAGCAGCATGTACAATAGGATAAGCCGCGGCTATTTCTTTAAATTCTGTATAAATTTGATCGACATGACGGCAACCATAAACTTTATTAAAATTATCAATAGACACGACACCTGTAGAAACCAAATCATAATCTGGATTTTTTTCTAAAAAACTTAATTGAATCGCTAGTCTATCTGGATGAATGAGATCATCGGCATCCATGCGCGCTATATAATCATAGTTCGCTTCTTCAATAAGCTGATTTAATCGAGCAGGCAGTTTTTTGTTTATGCCATCAGCAATGACCTTTATTCTATGGTCAGACTCTTCAAAACGCTTGGCGATGGCCAACGACGCATCAGTAGAACCATCGTCGATCAATATAAGCTCCCATAACTCATGCGTTTGAGCCAATATGGATTTGATAGCATCTTCCAAGTACGCTTCAGCATTATAAATGGGAATACCAATGGATATATATGTCTGATTTTTCATTAGAAAACCTCAAATATCGGATTGATAATATACGGACTCAAGTTACTAAATCTCGATGTCGTCAAGACAAAATACATGAGAAAAATAACGATACTCGCTATATATAAATAAATATTATTAATTCTTTTTAAAACTATAGGCAGTATCAAAACCAATATCCATGTAAAATACGCAAGCAGCCTTTGAGGACCTGAAGGACTGGTGCCCAACATCGCTAACGGTATGATAAAAACCACGCCTGATGCATAAAATGTTATTAATTTTTGAAAATCTTTGTCTTTAATTTTATACAGATAACTGACCAAGATAATTAAAACCATGATAGCTGTATAAAAACCAAGCGTTAAAAATCCGCCTGCTTCATCGGATGCTTTCGCATAACCCTCATATCTATCATTAGTAGAAGATATATAAGCGACCAACACCCCACTCACTAATAGCGACCCTAAGAATGTTGCCAAAATTTTATATAAGGGCTTTACTCTTAAATTAACGATGAAATAAAATGGAATCATAAATAATGCGGTTACATGGAACAATGAAGCAATTGCACAAATCAGCAGGTATGGAATAAATCGTTTTTCTAACAGATAAGGAATGGCCAAGGTAAAGATCGCCATTGCCAATCCTTGACGCAGTCCATTAAAAGAAAAAGTATAAACGCCCAACGTAATAAATAAAAATACGGAAAACCAATAATTTACGCTGTACTTTTTAATCACTCTAAGATAGCAATAGACAATAATTAAACTGGTAATGACAAGCAGCCAAAAATAATGAGTGGTCATACGTAACAACGCATACTCTAATAACTGATAACCGAACTCAATATCTTCATTGAACCTAAAGTACTCGGCATTCAATTGACTGTTGAAATTTCTCGTATAGTTTCCTGTATCCGTACCGACTCGGTAGCTACGAAGGCCTGCAAACAATGTCAATATAATTAGAGGCAGCCAAAAAGACGTACGATTGAGAGATTTTTTCTCCAGTACGATCCAAAAAATAACAAGGCTAAGAACCAGCAGGTATGGAAGCATTTAACCCTCTATAAAAGTAGATGTCGTCAATCCTATATAAATCGGATATGGTGGCAGGTTTACACCGTCTAGTATCTTTTGTACCGTCCAGTACCTATATAACTATAGCCTTCCTAGCCACCTCGCTTTTTTTCTAATTCCGTCCAAACTACCTTGAAACGACTATAAATAAGAAGCAACCACTCCGTCACATACTCAAGTACTTTTGCATTAGTATTTGCGCGTTGGTAGCAGCACTAAATCCATATAAATTCAGCGCTGTGGTTATGTCTTTTTCATTGGGCTTTGGCTGTTTAGGCGCTAATAAGCAATCAACCCAATCCTTGGCTGAGTGAATCGGTAAAAACTGTACTAATCCAAGTCCTAAATCTACCTCAGGTGATACTTGGTCAGAAACCAACGCCTTTAACCCCACTGTTTGGCTCTCGACCAAGACGACAGGGAAACCCTCGTGTAACGAAGGCATGATCATATAGTCGGCGCTGGCCATTAATTCTGTGATATCCGTACGCATCCCCAAAAACTTGACCGTATCTAGGAGTGACTTATCTGCTACTTGTTGCCTGAGCCTCATATCCAATGAACCTTGCCCAACAATATATAAGGTAAAAGCGATTTGACGTTTTTTTAACTGCTCAGCGACCTCTAAAGAAAACTGATGGTTTTTAACCTCATTTAGACGACCAACTTGGATGATTTTTAGCCCCTCATCGCCAAATTCTTGGTCGATATACTGTCTTGATTGGTTAGCGACTGTCATCATCTGCTGTATGTCAACAGCATTGGGCAATAGCCACACATCTTTTATGCTGCCAAATAGGTAATTTGCCGCTTGTTCACCGCAACTCATTTTATCCGTGGCCAATTTACGATTGCTGATTAATGCCCACTGTTCATATATTTTTTTAACAATATTGGTTTTACCATTACTGGTGCTATGAGAATGTGAAATGCGATGCGGCACGCCAGCACCTTTAGCAGCCAGCAGATGAAAAGCATTGTTTAATAGCATATGAGCATGAATGATTTGATAGTCAGGATGTTGTTTAAGGAAGTTTTTAAGCTTCCACATACGCGCTAATGAATGATCCGCTAAAATCGGTATAATCCTACCGCCCAGCGCTATTATTTCAGCATCATAGTCACCGACCTCGTCGGTAAAAGTGATAAAATCAAACTGAATCTGGCTATGATCTATATGACGATATAGATTCATGAGCATGGTCTCTGCCCCAGCCCGATCCATTTTCCCCACGATGTGTAGCACTCTCTGAACAGTCATCTCTTTACCTATTAAGAAGCCATAAAACCAAACGTATTTTTCAAAACTATTCTGAGTCTGTTTGCTCTTAATCTTTAACCCTTGCTCTTTTGCCTAGCGCTTGACGAAGCACCTGTAACATCAGCAAGGCAACTTGCGTCGGCATACGTAATATATTACTAATCATTATATTTCTTACAGTCAAATCGCTCTTATAACCCTTTAGTCGTAACGTTTTATCTGCTTTTTTAGCTTGTGCTACTGCAGCTGCTAAATAGTCATTATCTATACGAGTAAGGATACTCCAATGACTTTGTTTAATTTTATTGGCGAGTGTTTTTTTAACCTCATCCGCTTGATAGTCCTCTACTAAACTCATGACTTCTGCGTGGATAACGAAAAGGTCTAATAGTTTTTTATCTGTTGACCCTGTGATCGACGTGCCACGCTGTCTGTATAGATAAAAATCAATGGGCAGGTGATACTTAATATTAGTAGCTAAGCCAAGATGCCAATGAAAAGGCCAGTCTTCGTAGTACAGACCCACTGGGAACTGTAACGAGGCCGACCGCACTACGCTAGATTTAATAAATTTGAGCCATGCAAAATGCGGTAAGCTAAAATATGAGCCGTCTATTTTGGTTGCCTCAAATGCTAAATTTCTAGCGGGATACGGCAGATCTGTCTTTGTGATGCCATCTTTGAACGGTGTAAAGCCATATGTTACAACCTCTGCATTCGTGGTGAGCGCACAATCCACACACGCTGCCACCAAGCGAGTGTCTATAATGTCATCAGAATCAACGAACATCATGTATTTGCCTATCGCAGACTTGATACCAGTATTGCGAGCCGCAGAAAGACCGCTGTTTTCATGATGCGGAATGACTTTGATGCGCTCATCTATGAGATGTGACGCAAGTGCTTGTTTTGAATCATCAGTGGAGCAATCTTCTACAACGATAATTTCAATATTCTGATAAGTCTGCTGCTTAATGGATGCCAAGCAAGCATCGATATATGACGCAACGTTATACACTGGTACGATGATACTTACTAATGGCGTTTCGATAGTCGTCATATCGCTACTAGCGCTTTTTTTAGGTCATCGTACTCAGCTATATTAACTGGAGACTCATCCATCGTACCGTGAGGCAGGGACAAAAGGCTATCGATGAATGTTGCAATATCAGCAATCTCTTCCAATTCTAAAAACACCAGCCTTGGATGACTGCCTAACCAGTCCAACTGCGTCTGTCTTATTTTATGATTGGAGTTCGGGAGTACCAAGCACGGCGTACCCGATAGCAGACATAAAATCATGCCATGCAGCCGGTCAGTCACGACCAATTTTGCAGCACGAAACTGACTAAGCTTGTCAGTCAGTAATTTTGTGCAATGTGCCTCATCGAGTTGCGAACCACCAGCATGTGTATCGGTCTTTTCAATCTGATAGCCAGTATCTGCCAAGGCTTTGTCTATCATGGCGTATTGCTCAGCTGATAGTGCGGCTTCTTTGTCATCTCGTAAGCAGCGCAAAATACCTGAAGGCGCTAAGCAATCTGTCGTACCCAGCACTGTTGCATTAGCGCTCATCACAATATCTGGTACGAGACCAATATGCACATTACTGTACTCAGCAAAAAGCTCGATGAGTTTTGCCGCTGTTATCGACTCTCTGGCAAAAACATGTATATCTGGATGCTTGGCGTAGACGTTTACAATACGCTGCAAGGCACGTTTAGATTGAATATAATCATTCCAATCTAGTGTCTGAGGAAAACAAACGATACGATTGGCAGGAAATGACTTGATGACTAATTGGCGCAGCTCCTCAATATCAGGATACGTGCCACCCATATTACCGCCGCCGATGATAGTGACGATATCCGTCTCTTTTATTTGCTGTTTAATGGAATTGAGTACAAATCTGGTTTGACTGATAGCAACACTAACAACATCATAATCCGTCAGCACACGTTGCAAATACTGCTTTTGCGCGTGAGAAATAGCAATATCACCAATATTGCCATAGTCGGCGGCAAGAAAAATAAAGCACCGTTTACCAGTTGGTAACGGTAAACCTCTCGCCCCCATATAAGCGGCTAAATGTTTCTTTAGTTTGAGTGGTATGAGCTTTTTTATAGCAGCAATATTCATTTTTAATGCTCCCTTATTTGTTTCTCATTAACAGCTTCTTCACCCACATACGACGCCTTGAGCCAACAGGAAACAATCTATTCAAGTTAGGAGGCGGTTTACGTTTGAGTGCTTTTTCAATGTATGGCAGCCATTCAAGACCTCTACCCGTTTTAATCATCTCATGACGAATTAACTTCCAATCTATGCTGACAGCCCTGCCCTTTAGAGCCATTGATTTAAAAAGTGATGAGTCCATGGGCTCGCTAAAACATTGAGGGTTATCTATACCTGCAACCAAAAAATTGAGACGCGTCCTAACACATTTTTCACAGCGACCGCAGTTGCTATCATGCTTATCTCCAGCCCAACAGACACGTAAATTCTCTATACCCAATGGCCATTCTGCAAGTGCTTGGAGCTTCTCTGACCGACTAAAACCTGCACCATCATGAATGAGTCTAAAGTCGCCAGAACTTAGCAGCGGGTCAGTGATTGGGTGTGAGCCCCAAGGACTAATTAATACATCATAAGAATCACCACTACCAATGAGCCCAATTCCTGCATATCGTTTCAAGCCGCATAATACTGAGGCAATAGCAGCAGCATGATAGTCTTCCCAGTTGATAGACCAAAGCGTGCGAATATTTGTCTCAACTGGCAATAGCTCGATATTGATATCTGCGAGTGTGTTTGCCGCTATTTTTGCTGCACTGGCAAAGCCTTTTGTATCCTCTAAAGGTATATCAAAGCCATGCACAAAAACCCCTGCTTTAATATTTCGTGTGGCGTATCCTGCTCTGCCTGTCGCATGACGATAAGCGGTAAACTGAGCATCAACGCCACCAGAAAATGCAGCAATCGCACCATCTACTTGTACGTCGCTCTCTCTAATACGATCAACTTGTATATCAATCAAAAAATAACGCTCTGGTAACCACTTATTCCAAACATACTGTAGCTCTGTCAGGTTGGCTAATAGCTCATGCGACACGCTACCATGCACATGAATGGCTGCTCGCATCTGCATCGCGGGCAACAATGTGGCCAGTAAATAAGCATCACAATCATCGTCTTCTGGCATTGGCAAGTTCGCTGGATATACAAACCACAATGCCTTCTCAGTCATTTGCCCGCTAGCTGTTGTCTGTTGCAGCAAACAACAGCGCTTTTGACCCTTTTCATCACTGCGTAAAGGCTGAGGCAACAAATCAATATTAAGCATATTTTTTCACCTTTTCTTTAGACCAAGACAGTTGAAGAAAAACCAGCGTCATAACATACCAACGCCGTGAAAAACATAAAATCAATACACGAATGCCGCGTGCTGGATGTCGTTGATAATAATGCGGCAAACAGTTCTGATAAACAAAAGACTGGCGTATTTTAACCAGCTCTGCACGACGCTTTTTCATATCGATATGTGCCAAATTGTTAAGTAAATATGGCAGCATATGCTCGACATAACTACGAGCAAAGTCCGATAATAGCACTTGCTTCTCAGTAGCACTGATCGACCAATCATGTATCCTGACTCTGGCTGTATAGTCCGCTTCAATGGACTCCAAAAGCCCTGATTTGTATTGTGAGCTTGTTATAGAGGTCGCATTTTCATAGTAGTTGTATGGACAGTCTGGCAGCACCGACAAACGATTCGCTTTGCTTAGACATGCGATATTAAAAATACCATCCTCACCAAATTTGACGTCGCTATCGAAACGCAGCTCTGCGATTAAGTTTTTGCTATACACCTTGGTGCAGGCGTACCAATATATATGTCTATTCTCTGTCACTCTCAGTTGTAGCGTTTCAATATCTTGCCGTGAGTATTCTGCCGCACTATTAGGACGCTCAATAACAGAGCCATCCAGCATCATGCGTTTATGACCAAATGCCAACATCTCGACATTTCGATCTACAGCTTGATCAAAGACAAAATCAAAATACCAATCATCAATGGTGTCATCCGCGTCTATAAAAACGATGTAATTGCCGGTTGCTATATCGAGCCCAGTATTACGAGCCTCTGCCACGCCTGCATTTTTTTGATATTTCACCGTAATCCATGACCTAGCATTTGACCAGCTATGCAATAGGCTAGCAGTATGATCTTTAGAGCCATCGTCAATGACTATCAGCTCAATGTCGTGACTCTTTTTCGCAACGTCAATACTGTTGATGCAACGATCAATAATAGCAGCGGCATTAAATGCGGCGATAATAACTGAAATCATAGTGAGCCTCTCAAGTTGAGACTTCTCATACATATCCTTTGTGACATTCAAAGCAGTCAAAAAACATACCTACTGCTCCACTTCATCGATATGAACAAGACGCCGAAAAGCGACATAAATGATAGATAAACTGAGCAAAACCCCAACAAATGAGAAAAGGGCAATGGCTATCATATCTGACTCAAAAACGTAAAAACCTACATACAGCGCTGCAGCACGAAATACCACTGCAAACACTTCTCTAATCAAAAGGAATCGCTGTAAACGTAATGCTGGCAATGCCGCAGTACTCGCACCAGACACTAAGCTGGTCAAAAGCCAAATAGACAGCCACTGCGAATAACTACCTGCTAATGCCCACTCTGCACCGAACACTAAAGAAAAAAGATAATCGCCAAAAACGAACACCGTACCGAATGGCACAATACCAACTACCAATAGAATCAACGTCACTTTTAATAAAAATTGATAAGCCTCAGATGAATTTGCTGTGATGGCACGCGTAATTTTAGGATAGAAGACCTCTCCAACCGCCTGACCTAACAGCATCGCGGGTGCACCAAGCACAAGAACAGCTAATGAATACTGCCCTGCAGAAGAGGCACTAAATAATGACGCTAACAAGATAGTTGGCAACCCCACTGAAGCCGCATTCAGGATACTTTGTGGCATACGATATATCGCAAAATCACGCTGCGATATGGCGGCATGTCGAACACCCTTAGTACCAAACCAATGACGGACATTTAATACACCTACTCTAGGTACACGAAGCATCTGCATGATAAAGTTTGTGAGCTGCCCTGCTATCGTCAATAAAATAAGTAACATCCCTGAAGGTGCTAGCATACCGCCTATCAGCTTACTGCTATCTGTCACAAGCTTGCTTTCCACATAAGCTCGAGCTTTCGCTTTAAATAAGCCCACCCTAATAGCAGACTGATCAGCGACAGAAAGAAAAGCACCGACTAATAGCGTTAATGGTATGAGATATAACATGTTTGGCGTGCTTTCCATACCCATCCAACTTGCCAAATGAAACTTACCGACATAGACAACAATGAATGAGAAGACAGCTATAACCACACTGAGCAATATAGACAATCGGGCAATGGCCGCAGCATCCTCGTCACTGTCTGGCATCACGATTGCATTTGCATAGCCCATAGTGGCAATCGGGGTAATAATGCTGACGATAGCAGTAAAGGCAGCAGCAATACCGAAATCCTCAGGTCTGTACAGTCTGGTGAGAAATGGCATAAAAATCATGGCGATGGCCTGTCCAGCAGCAATCCCGCCACCGACCATGACCACATCTCGCACAAAATGACTGGTTTTCAACCTGCTTATTGTGCTCTGTATCGATGAAAATACTCCAGAGCTCATGACATATTGTCCAATTTAGTGACTCACAGAACTTGTAAGGAATTTATGACAGCGCGCCTCTCTCTATTAACCCATTTCATTGGTCAGTGTGGTATCTACTTTCTCTACCTCGACATCTTTATCAGATCCTTCTCGGTAACCTTCGACAAAAAACTTAAACTGGGTTTTCAGCCAGACCACATCCTGCTGCTTTGCTTTTTCTGCAAATTCAAATAAAATATTTTCGATATCTTGTAAAGGAAAGCTGTGCTCCATTGCTTGCATAATCAATGGATGAAAAGTAGGTTCGATATTGTCTTCACCAATGATTAACTCCTCGTAGAGCTTTTCACCCGGTCTCAAGCCAGTAAATACGATTTCGATATCGCCATTGGGATTGCTATCATCTTTTAGCTCACAACCTGTCAAACGAATCATACGTTTTGCCAGATCAACAATTTTGACGGGTGCGCCCATATCAAGCACAAACACTTCACCACCGAATGCCATCGCACCTGCCTGAATAACCAAACTGGCCGCTTCTGGAATCGTCATAAAATAGCGTGTGATGTCTGGATGGGTGATGGTGATCGGACCGCCTTGCTCAATCTGTTTGGTAAATAACGGCACCACAGAGCCTGATGACCCTAAAACATTGCCAAAACGCACCATGCTAAAACAAGTCTGACTGTTACTTTGGCTCAATCCTTGGCAGACCAGCTCAGCCAAGCGTTTGGACGCCCCCATGACATTGGTAGGTCGCACGGCTTTGTCAGTAGAAATCAGCACAAAAGTCTCAACGCGCGCCTGTATCGCAGCACGGGCACAATGGTAGGTGCCTTTGGTATTATTGATGGTGCCCTCAAAGGGATTGGACTCAACAATAGGCACATGCTTATAGGCTGCAGCGTGATAAATCGTTTTTATATGGTTTTTTTCGAATATATTGATTAATTTTTTTTCGTTACTGACACTGCCGATAATGCTAATAATCTCAATATTTTGATAATCAGCATCCGCTTTTTTGAGGTTACTAAGTTCTTGATCTATGGTGTATAAAGCATACTCAGACTGTTCATATAGCACTAAGCATTTAGGCTTATTTTTGATGATTTGCCGACACAGCTCACTACCGATTGAGCCACCTGCCCCTGTAACGAGAACGTTTTTACCCGTGATGTTTTTTTGTAGCAACTCCGCAACAGGTTCGACTGTTTCTCGTTCGAGCACATCTAATATGTCAACGGGTCGTATATGACTGACAGTTACTATCTCATCAGCAAGCTCACGTAAGCTTGGCAAGTCTTTTATCTTAACGGAGATACCTGACAGACTGTCCATAATTTGTTTTTTACGACCACGGCTCATAGAGGGCATGGCTAAAATCACCTGCGCCACATTGAGTTTTTCTATCAACCACGGAAGCGCGTGAGCTGCATATATTTGTTTGCCATGCAAATAAGCCCCAGTAAGCTGCGGGTCGTCATCGATATACGCCACCACATTGTACTGATAAGAATGCCTCAAACTTTCTAGCAACTCTCTACCAGCTTCTCCTGCACCATAGATAATCACGTTGTCACAACAGGCATCTGGACGACGGCTTTGACCTGCACCCTGTAGACGTTTCAGTAACGCACGGATCATGAGCCTACTATTCCACAGCCAAATAAAAAATAGAAATAAAAATATAACGGGGGCTGAGCGCGGTATCGTCGCTGATGGACTCAAATAAATGATGACTTGATAAACAATAATAAGTAAAAAAAACAGTTGCAGCACACGACCCATCACTGCATCAAAAAACCCTCGAGAGGCGCTTCGATAAAAACCAATAAGATATAAGCTAGCAACCGGCACGAATGCATAAAAAGCCAATGCTGCAAGACTGATATGAGAGGCCACATACCCTTGTCGTAGCATCAATGCCAATAATAGGCAAAAGATCGACATGGCAAAATCTATACTAAATAAGAGGGTGCTTTTCGTCAGGCGTGGTAATGACAATAAATACAGAGCCACACGCTTCGACCATTGATTAAAACCACTGGACGATTGATAAGCATTGTTTGACTCTGTTTTTATAAACATAATATCCACCCAATTAAGTTGGTTTGCTTATGAGCGACAACCACGCAAACTAGCGGTTATCTCCATAGGCATAATGATAATGGTAGCTATATTTATCCATAAGACCCTGCTGTACATCATTGAGAATAATGCCATCTACTTGTACATTGGCTTTATTCATTTGCTTGATCGCATAAACCAGCTGCCCTTCTATTGAATGATTAAACTTCGTAACGATAAGCACTTTGTCTGCATGTTGCGCAAGTACCATAGCATCTGACGCCGCCAATATCGGGGGTGAGTCGATGACAATATAATCGTATTGAGTTTTTAATACTGCCATCAAATGATTGAATTTTTCGCCCATCAATAAGGAGGTAGGATTATGCGGCTGCCGTCCGCGCGGTATGAAATCAATCAATTCCATACCAGTGGGATGAATAAAGCTTTCGACCCCTAGGCTAGAAACTTCACTGTCTGATCGAGTACCATCAATCGGAGAAAAATGCTTTTTATCCTGCAACAAATAATCGGCAAGACCATCATGTTGGCTCATATTAAACATTTTATGCAGCTCACCTAAACGCATGTCACCATCGATGACCAAGACTTTTTTGTTGAGCTGGGCAAATACCTCTGATAAATTAGCAGCGATAAACGACTTGCCCACACCAGGGCTCTCCCCAGTAATCAATATGACTTGCGCGGGCTGTCCGACCGCTGTCCCCATTGGCATACCAAACATCAAATTGGTTCTTAAACTTTTGATCGCCTCATAACTCAAACTACTGTGATCAACATGAGCGAGCATGCGAGGGGTGGTATTCTTCTTTTTACTCAACCTCGACAGTAAGGGTGAGCGTGGAATCGTTGCAATGACAGGGATGCCCGTTGTGACCTCTAAATGCTCTGGATCTTTTACGACATTTCTAATAAGGTTCTTCAAGAGCACCAGCATCACCCCAAACATCATGCCTATCAATGTGATCAGCATCAGGATTTGTAGTTTATTTGGTGCAATGGCATTAAAGGTACTGGTCGGTGAATCGATAATACGGGCATAGCCGATTTGACCAGCCTTGACGATTTTAAGTTGCTCATAATTTTTGAGCAGCGTCAGATAGATTTCTCGATTGATTGCCGTATCTTCTGATAGCTTTAGAAACTCTCGCTGTATTTCAGGTAGACCTGCAATGGTATTATCTATCTCTCTTGTTCTATTATTGAGCACTTTGAGCTGTTCATTAATTTGGATGACCAGTGGATGTTCTTCGGTATAATAAGTGGTTAGGTCTGCTTTTTTGAGTTTAAGCTCATTGAGCTGCTCATCGATGCGGGACTTCTCATTCAATAACAACTCGGCTTCTTTACCCACATCAATCGTGCCATATTTTTTACGAAAGTCATTAAACAGTGCCTCAGAAGTCTCTAATTTTTCTTTTAATAGAGGGATCTGCGTTTCCATAAAGGCAAGTGTTTTGGTCGTTTCTTCAGAACCGCGAGATTGGTTTTGATCGACGTAAGATCGGACGATCTGATTGAGTATAGTCGTGATTTGCTCTTGGTTGGGACCCGTCATCGACAGCTGAATAATACCCGTTTTTTGACCTTTTTCTTCAACGGATAAGGCGCTGTTGATAGCGTCAGTCGTGGCCTTTATCGTCTGCTTACTAATATTAATTGGGTAACCATCAGCAGGTAACTCTGTGACAGTGATATTAATCTGACCGTCCAACCCTTTGAACTGATGCGCCTGACCAAGCTGACCTTTGAATTCATCAAAACCATTGCTCAAAACAAACCCTGTAGCAGATTTTTTTAGTGTGAAAGGTTGGTTTAAGTACGCTGGTGATACATCAAATTGGCGGACTTTCACTATGCCATTTTTGGTATCAAGTGACACATCATCCGGTGTGTTTAATTGCGTGTAAGTACGATTGCTTTTTATTCTATCAAGATGACCAATATTGGTATCTGTTAGCTTAATGCGCAGGTGCAATAGCTCAACCACTGGCTCCAATATCATACGTGATCGTATCAGCTCTGCTTCTGTCTCCGCTTTGCTGACTTCTGCACCAACCAACTCTGAGATACTCTCACCAAGCGCCTCTATTCCTTGAGTATTTTCTTCAATCTGTATCAGCGCATCTGATTTATAGATGGGATTCACATAGCGGGTATACAAAAGCCCTAGTAAAAGCCCCAATATCGCCATGAGAGCAATGATTTTCCAACCGCGTAACAATACTAAAACCAGCGCCATTAAATCGATGTCGTCATTGTTTTTTTCGCCCGTAGACGTTGATAGGTCTTTTGAATCCATATTATTCATAACCATATACTCATCGCTCAATGTTGATCGTTTAATAGCATTCGCTGAACTTCAACGCTCTAATCGATGTCGCGTCGCTAATCTTGTCAGTCCATTGTTCAAGACTATCGATAATATCTTGTCTACTCTTCTCAAATGCTGAGTCATCCTGCTGATAAGGGTCAGCAATATCTTTATCAAGCCAATGCCCTATTCGAAAGGTTTTTCCGCGACAGTGCGGCCACTGATTTTCAATCCATTTGGTTTGGCTGGTTGTCATCGTCAAAATTAAATCTGACTGACTGACTAATGCTTCATCAATTTGCTTGGCGATATGAGCACTGATGTCTATATTATGAGTGGCCATCAATGCAACCGCTTTGGCATCAGCTGCGTGACCTACGAGCGCTGACAAACCAGCAGAGTCGATGTGTTTTTCTGGGTAATATGCCGTTAATATGGCAGCGGCCATCGGGCTGCGGCATATATTGCCAACACAAACAACCAAGATCTGATCAAACGCTCCCATCACTGACTCCTATATCCCTGAAATCACATTGATTGCTGATGTTGAAGGCAGTATGGCGCTGATAATACGATTCCAGCGCGCCAAGCCAGTTGGATCAACATAAAGAATGTCATTGGCTTGCATGTCAAAACGACTGGCCAAGGCAAAACTTGTGATGCTCTGCATGTCGACATAATAAATATTGGTGTATTGATACTTTGGATTATCCCGAACGATATATACTTTGGCCGCATTGGCCGTATTAGAATTCAATCCATTTGACTCACCTAATACATGCGCTAGGCTCAGCCCTTGCTCAGGAATAGCAACGGGCTCAATTTTGCCAAATTCTCCCAATACATAGACCTTATTGCGGCTTTGGCTATTGACATGAATAGCATCGCCGTCTTGTAAGTATATTTGATTGGCAGACAGCCCCACTTGATTCAATGATTGGATACCGAGCTTGTAAATTTTGCCTTGACGATTTAATACGATATGGTTTGAATCACCCGTATCAGTCGTACCACCCGCCATAGAAATAGCACCATATACTGAGATGGGCACATCTGCGATAACAAACTCACCAGACTGCTTGACCTCACCATCCACAAAAAACTTACTACCACGGTAGTTGATGATTTTGACCTGAGGATCTGAGTATTTGAGATAGCGTTGAAGCTTACTTTGCAAAGTGGCAGTGAACTGCGGCACACTGAGACCGCTGGCTTTGACTCTCCCTACTAAGGGAAATTGTATAAACCCTTGCTGGTCAACGGTCAGACTAGACGTTGAGGCATTAATATCTGGATAACTGGTCAGGATAATATTGAGAACATCCCCTTTAGCAATGCCATAGCTGACACGCCCAGATGTTTTTACTAAATGATATAAATCTCGATCAAGGATGACGGCTTCTTTAGCTGGTAGATTAGCCAAACTCAAAGGTTGAATATAGAATTGTAGACCGTTTTCTGCAGTGAATGTCCCTGACTCGGGTAATTTTCCAGACTGAAGTCCTGAATTTATTGTGCAACTGCTGAGCAATACTGTCAGCAATAAGCAAGACGCACTTATTATTAAGGAGCGCTTTTGTACAGAAATGAAATATTTATAAACCATAACAGTTACTCATATTTATATTCGTGAATCAAAAATAAGTGTCTTGCTGCTATCAATATATTCATAAAAAAGGATGTATTTATTGAATATACACCTAAACTATACATAACGCAATATTTATAAACATTGATGTAAGAACAATTTTCTTAGTTAATGTATTTTACGTAAACCCTTTTCACAAAAGGCATATAACATATATCGATAAAAACAAAAAGACAGAAAAATCTAAATCTAAAGACATATTCAAAGGAGTTAGCAGTATTTTTTAGGGTTCATGCTGTCGAAAATAGAAATTTAGTATTGGTTATGTTGCTTAACTTATCTTAATAATACTTAGAGAACTTACTGTTTTATTAAAAAATAAATATAAGCATTTGTGTGCAAATACCCTACTTTTATCACAACTTAATCAACTTTTATTTTAGAAATCTCTTTTAATTTAGCAAACTTTATTTTATTAATATAAAACGATAAATTAATACCGTTTGTAGATACTGGTTTGCGTGCTAAAGTCATCAAAATAGCGTAGAATAGTCAATCCAATTTTTTACATTGAGAAATGTAAACCCACCGACTCAAGGACATGATTATGAAAGATGAAAAATTACAGAAAGCCCTCGCCCGTATGGGTCTTGGCTCACGTCGTCAAATGGAAGAAGTCATAAAATCAGGGCGTGTTACTGTTAATAACGGACCTGCGACCATTGGTGATCGCGTCGAGCAAGGCGATGAGATTCGCGTTGATGGTCGTCAGATTAAATACACCTCTGAAAACGAGAAGCGTCGCCGTGTTATCGCTTACTACAAACCTGAAGGCGAAGTCTGCTCTGCTAAAGATCCAGAAGGCCGTCCAACCGTTTTTGAGCGTTTACCAAAATTGACTCATGATCGCTGGGTGATGGTTGGTCGCTTGGACATCAATTCAACTGGGCTATTATTGTTTACCAATGATGGTGAGATGGCGCATCGCTTGATGCATCCATCTGGCGAAGTCACGCGCGAATATGCGGTACGTGTATTGGGTGAAGTCACGCCTGAGATCGCTCGTGCGCTAACGGCTGGCGTTATGCTAGAAGATGGCCTTGCAAAGTTTGAAGATATCAAAGAAGGCGGTGGTGAAGGCGTCAACAAGTGGTATCACGTCCAACTAAAAGAAGGTCGTAATCGCGAAGTGCGTCGTTTGTTTGAATCACAAGGCCTGAAAGTAAGCCGTCTACTACGCACGCGTTACGGTACGATTGCCCTACCAAAAGAGCTACGTACTGGTCGTTTCTTAGAACTCGACAGAAAAGACATCAATACGTTGACCGATCTAGTGAGCTTGCGTCCTCGTTATGGTACTGGTCTGCATGGTGCAGCGAAAGAGAAGCAAGAGCGTATCAGAAGCAAACCGCTTAAAGCGCGTCGCGCTACTGACAGTCGTAGCGATAGCCGCAGTGGTAGCGACAATCGCAACAGCAGCGCAAAGCCTAAAAGTAGTGCTAGCCCTGCCAGCAGTGGTACGCGCAATACTCGTGACCGCAACGACAAGCGTTAATCGCCTGAATGTAAAATGTAGTGTGACTTTGAATCTTCAATAGTTTTAAAGTAGACCACAAAAAAGCTGCCAATGATTATTTATCATTGGCAGCTTTTTTTATAGAAATAATATAAAAAGTAGCTGTCAACCTGACGACTTATATTTAGCTATCGTGGCTATTAATATAATTCTTCATTACTCGTAGCTCTTGCAACTGCTGACTTTCCATTTGTTCTAATAATCTATCTAGACGCTGCTCAATATTATTAAATACCTGCTGTAATAACTGATTGGCTTCCGCCTTTTTTTCATTATCTGCATTGTCAGCGCTTATATTGACATTCGCTAGATGATGATGACTGGCAAGCATTTCAGGCAGCCTAGTGTGCAACATCTTATTCAATACAAACTGCTGCTCGGTTACGGCAGGCGTTTTATGCTGAGCTTGTAGTGATTTTTGATACGCTTGATAGCGGGTTACTTTTTCATCGATACGTTTTAATTGGCGCAGCTGTGGCTCTGACAAATCTTTCAGGTATTTTTTATTTAAATTTAGTTGCTGCCAACTGAGTTTGGACAATGACAACGGTGTATCATAATCCTGATAAGTGAGTACACCTGGCGAAATACCGACCGCTTTGTGTAGCGCATGCCAGCCTTTTTTACCCAAATAAAAGGTGGTGACGGTCGTTACAATGCCAATGCCTATTAAGATGCTCATATACCCTTACTCTTCATCGTTTAATCACACCACTTTGCCTTTACAGTTTAATATTCTCAGCACTCACATTCTTACCAGTTGCGCCAGTTGGATTTTCAATCGCTTTAATTTCTATATCGGTATTAGCATTAGCACTACTAACATTGCTATCGAGCTTTTGCATATCTGTCGTAGTAGCAGGATTATTAAAGCGTTTTTGTAGATAGCGGTTGGTCGCCAGCAGCTTTTGACCATCTTGATGATAAGAGGCATTCAGTAAATCATCAAACTGAGTATTAATGGTACGTAATACATCTAATAGCGCTTCTTTTCCAGTCACATTAGAGTGCTTAATTTTGGTCGTGTCAGCGCGCGCGCCATCCCCCACATCTAAGTCGTGCAAGCGGCGATAGTCAGTCACAGCAAGTGGCACATGCCTGTCCATTAAATTTTGAATTATGATATAGGTTTCATTGACCGTGTCTTTATCGTCTATCTTGCCATCATTATTGGTATCGCCATAAATGACCCGCAGCTTCTCCCCTTTTTCATTGATTTGGTCAAGTGCTGTTTTGACTTCAACAGGCAAGCTTTTTTCTGGGATATAACCCAATTGCGGCATCGCTTTGTACTCAAGCATTTTAGGCGCAGTCATTTTTTTGACACCACGATACCCCAGATATAGCCCAGCGACTGGTAACACTCCATATAAAATGAACATGACAAACATCGCAGTAACTTGAGTCATTAGAGTATCCTAATTTTTGAATAAAATGGCTTGGTAAACTTCTTGTTATTTTAAATTTCTTATTATTCTAAATAAGATAGATAGTTATTATTAAACAAAAAAATAAGGCTCTATTAAAGCCCTATATTGTTATGCATTGCGTCGCTTGTGTGAAAACCATGTTAGGGCGTGTCCCCAATTTAATCAAAGCTCTGGATTATGTTAATTTTATAATGCCAATTAACAGCTATTATCTATTAGTAATTAACTTTTTGTCCGGCTTTTGACATAACGGTGCGTTGAAGCCAAACGATTCATCACTGTTTGGTGCAGCTCATCTAACAATTCATCAAGCTCATAATCAATCTCTAAAAACAAATCCGTCAGCATGTCACCTGCCGTCATTTTTCCTTGCACCATACTGTTTTTGGTACGGTGCGGGCTAAAACGCTGTAATTGCTCGTAATGATGTAGGGCTTCTGGAATGCTCTCTGACACCAGCTTATCGATGACAAATTGGCGTTCATTATGCTGCTGTTGTTGCTGCTCATTGAGCTCACTGCTCCACTCACGATAGCGTTTTAACTTACCATTGATACGGTCTAGTATCGCAACCGCCTCAATGGGCATGGCATTTAGGGTGGCTTCATCAACCACATCAACAAGCTCAGTCATAATCGGGCAGCGTCCATGTTTGAGATACCACAAGGTATCGGGGTCAAAAGGCGGTCTATTGGTCGGGCGCATCTGAGCACGATTGGACAGATAGCGATCAGTCAATGGCGTCGGCGTTCTGATATCACTCACTTGTGCTAAAGCATCACAAATACGACCTGCACGCTCAGGAGGCGTCAGCACAGAACGCTGATTGACAGTTTGATCGTTCTCATCATTGTTATCAGTCACCTCTATATCTTGACTGATAGCCATCTCCTGAGCATTTTTGGCTGCTAGCGTTGGCAGGTCATCTTGAGCTTGCCCAAATGACTTTAGCATTCTTGTCAGACTTACCACCATGACCTACCTTGCCCCTCGTCCCGTGCACGCTTATTGCGCTCGTATTGCATAGATTTATCCAATAGCGTATCTTAACAGCTTTTTACCGCTCTGCCAGTAAGCAAAATGTCAACACCTCTCATCCGCCCCCTGCTAAGCACACTATTATGAATGCGACCGACTACACCTCTGGATTCTTACTTGGGCTATCGCTCATCATCGCGATTGGCTCACAAAACGCCTTTGTACTCAAACAAGGACTCAAACGCGAGCACATATTTTTTGTCTGCTTATTTTGCGCGGTCAGTGATGCGCTGTTAATCTCTGCTGGCGTTGGCGGTTTTGGCGCGGTTACGGCGCAATATCCGCAAGTGGTCAATATCGCAAAATTCGCTGGCGTCGTATTCTTGCTAGGCTATGGATTGCAGAGCTTATATGCCAGTGTGCGCGTCACACATGCACTCACCGTCGAGGGACAAGTCGTCACCAGCTTAAAAAAAGCCCTGCTATTATGTTTTGGCTTTACTTGGCTCAACCCACACGTTTACTTAGATACATTGGTACTCGTTGGCATGGTTTCAACGGGTGCTAGTAGTAAGCTGGCATTTGCAGTCGGTGCAGTCAGCGCCTCATTCTTTTTCTTTTTTGCGTTAGGTTATGGGGCTCGATTACTCAAACCATTATTTGCCAAACCAAAAGCGTGGAATATACTCGATGCTTTGGTAGGGATACTCATGTTGTATTTGGCTTGGCACCTTTACCGAAGTTAAAAACAGCGATAAAGGCAAAAATAGGTGATAGGCTAAACCGTTAACACAGCTTCTACATATAAGTATAAGTATAAGTATAAGTATAAGTATAAGTATAAGTATAAGTATAAAAAAGCCAAACACATTGTATAAATGCGTTTGGCTTTTTGGAATCTGAACTTTTACTATTTACGATACTTTTTTACGCTTTTTAGGCTTAACGAAGGTTAAGTTCAAAAAATGCTCAAGCGAGTCATCAAGGACGTCCAACCAAGGCTCTGGCAACTCAGGCGATAGCGTGCCTGTTAACGTAGAGCGATACGCCTTTTCTCTAAAGGTCATAATATTATCGGCTTTGTCTTTTTGCCACTCTTTTAAGATTTCACCCTGTTTTTCAACTGCAAATTCTGGATAATCGGTCGCATTGGTTAAATCACGAATATAAGCGGCTTGAAAGTCGATTGAATCACTGACCGTCACGCACTTCGCATAAGTTGCCAACCACTTTTTCTCATCTGCTTCACGGTGTACCAATTCAGGCAATTCGATATCGCCCATCATCACATCACGTGCATACCAGGCTTGAGCGTCAAACATATTAAAGGTGAAGTACTGATCCTGCATACCTAAATAAATGAGCTTTGGGTTTGGCTGCCAGAAAATCCCTTTGTGCAAGTTGGCTGGATATAAGCAGTTATGCGTTTGCAGACGTAACTCATCGGGCATAAAGGGGAAATGAAACAGATAACCAGTACACATAATAATGGCATCAAATTTTTGGCTGCTACCATCGGCAAAATGCGCCACATCTTCTTCAAAATGGGTGACCAAAGGCACTTCTTTGATACCCTCTGGCCAGTCATAGCCGAGTGCTTGCGTGCGATAGCTGATAGTGACTGATTTGGTGCCATACTTATAGCACTGCGTGCCAATGTCTTCGGCTGAATAACTACTGCCGATGAGCAAAATATCTTCGTCTTTGAACTCTAAGGCGTCACGAAAATCATGCGCGTGCAGAATACGACCGGGGAAAGCTTCTAACCCTTCAAAGTAAGGCATGTTGGGCGTGGAAAAATGACCCGTCGCTACCACGACATAATCAAATTCTTCCACTTCTTGCTCATTGGTTTTATGATTCATCACCGTCACAGTGAATTTTTGCGTGTCATCATCAAATGAAACCCAACGTACTGGGCATTCAAAGCGAATGTATTTTTGGATATCTTGTTTATCGATACGCCCCATAATGTAGTCTTTTAGGACTTCACGCGGTGGGTATGAGGGGATCGCTTCACCAAAATGCTCGTCAAACGAATAATCAGCAAATTCTAAGCACTCTTTGGGACCATTAGACCACAAATAACGGTACATACTACCGTGAACAGGCTCACCATTTCTGTCTAACCCTGTGCGCCAGCTATAGTTCCACATGCCACCAATAGCGTTTTGCTTTTCATAACAAACTATCTCAGGTAAGTTTTTTGCGCCAGCCAAACGAGCTGCTTCAAAAGCGCGTAATTGTGCTAAACCACTTGGACCTGCACCTAAAATAGCAATTCTTTTATTACTCAAGACTAACTCCTATGATAATAGTTGTCTGTCCACTGTAACATATTTTTATGAATGGTGTTTTTTCGAATACTTTTGGTGATTAATTAGCCATAGCTTAAGACATGACTATTCTCCAAAAAGGGCTTCTAACCGAATCTTTGGTTTTTAAATTTGATATGAGTTGGCACATGCTTTTCATTAGGGCGTATTAAACATGCATAAATCGGCACTGTCAGTGCTAGGGTTGAATACTCAACACGTCCTTTGAGGAATAAATCAAAAAATTGACGGACAAACATAAGGTAGCAGAGTCATTACACTAAATCAGGAAATAAAGTGCGTAAGCCATTAACGATAATTTCGATAGAAACTGCCGCCAATAACATCCCCATAATTCGGCTCATGATGTTCAATCCAGTATCACCCAGCAAGCGACTGATACGACCTGCCGCCATCAGTGCTAGATAACAAAACAGACTGATAAATAAACCAGCAATCAATATGGCAGATACTTGCAAAATACCAGAGACTTGTGAAGAATAAATAATCACCGTCGAGATACCGCCCGGTCCAATCATCATTGGAATAGCGATAGGCACAACCGCTGCTGCCATGGTGGGCGGCGCGTCTTGTACATGGTCAACATCGAAGTTTTCTTGATCCGGCTTCACGGGATTACCGTCGCCATTCATCATATTAAGAGCAATCAAAAACACCAAGATACCACCTGCCAGCTGAAACGAGCCGATAGAAATACCAAGTGCCTTTAGCAATGTCTCGCCTGCTACCGTAAAGAAACTAATAGTGATAAAAATCGTCAAACAAGCAACACGCGCCACTTTGCGTCGATTATTCATCGAATAACCACGGGTCAAATCCAAAAATAACGTCAAAGCGCTAAAGGGATTAATCAGTACCATAAAGGCTAAGATTATCTTGATGATTTCAGTATTCACTGAGCGCTCGCTTGTCTATTAGTCAAATCGGGCAAAAAGATAAGGTCATCGTGCGAGTGCAACGATGACCCAATAGATGGTTAACAATAACTTTGTAGCTTATATTGTATCATAGGCAGATAAGCTAATTAAATCATTAACTTTGCTTACCTCTCTGGCAGCAGACTATCAACGAAAATAGAGGCTAAACATTGACCTATCAGCCACTATTTAGCGGGTAAATAACCTCATCAAGCCTAATCGCTAAAACAGGTATGTGGAGACAGGCATGTTGAAAATCATGCGCTAAAATCAAGACCGATATCTAATGCCGTGGTACTGTGCGTCAAATAACCCATGGCAATAAAATCAACACCCGTTTTTGCTGCTGCTTGCACCGTTTCAGGAGTAATACCACCTGAAGCTTCTGTTCTAGCGCGACCTTTACACATCGTTACTGCCTGCGCTAGTATTTCAGGGGACATATTATCTAATAGCACCAAGCTCACGCCAGCGTCTAGTGCCTGCGCTAATTGCGCTAAAGTATCGACTTCTACTTCGATAGGAATTAAATGCCCAGCGAAATCTTGGGCTTGTTTAATCGCAGTCTTTATATCACCAGCGATGGCAATATGATTGTCTTTGATTAAAATAGCATCATCCAGTCCCAGACGATGGTTGCGCCCGCCGCCGCAGCGTACCGCGTACTTTTGTACAATGCGCAAGCCTGGAATAGTCTTACGTGTACAAGTAATTTGCGCAGGATACTCTGCCACACTATCTACAATTTTTCTGGTATCTGTCGCAATGCCACTCAAGTGGGTCATAAAATTGAGCGCGGTACGTTCTGCTGTCAGTAAATGGCACGCATTACCACGCACACTAGCCAAGACTGTACCCGCGTCAACCCATTCACCATCAGCAACTTGAGCCACAAACTCAATCTGAGGATCAACCATGGCAAACGATAAACGTGCCAAATCCATACCACATATCACGCCTGCTTGCCGCGCTTTAATCTCTAACTTCGCTTGCATATCGGCTGGAATGGTGGCTTGTGATGTGACATCTCCGCGTCTGCCCAAATCCTCAGTTAGCGCAGCTTCGACCAAAGGTTTAAGCAATACATCATCCAATGCTGGTTCTTTTTTAACTGTCATTTTTAACCCTTAAATAAACGTGGCGTTCATATATGCTTATGCAATTAAACTCAAAATGAGCATAAATATAGCGTAAAGTTAACAGCCTCGCAAGGAACCATAATCATTTTGTGCAGCTGATAGGGTTTTATAATCATCAAAATAAAGATGGCAAGGTAGTCTATTAACGCCTATTTACGCTTAGGCAACTTACTATCCATCAATAAGCTTTGTAGTTCAATATCATGACGAAAGCGATAAAGCTTGGCAGGACGACCACGTTGAGCGCTACTACTCTGTCCTGTTTCCATCACAAGTTTTTGTGAATCTAGCAAACGACGGAAATTTTGCTTGTGCAATCGCACTCCTGAAAGCGCTTCTACGCTTTGTTGTAATTGTGACAAGGTAAATACATCTGGCATCAAGCCAAAAATAAGCGGTCGGTATTCAATCTTGGCACGCAGCCGTGAAATAGCCGTTGCAATCACTCGGCGATGATCATAATACATCGGCACACCAATGAGCTGTGACCAGTTTTCAGGTAGCTTATTCTGATGGCTCGGTTGGTGAGCACTTTGATGAACGCTTTGATGATTCATTGAATAGCTGGGTGGATAGTTTGGCGCTTCCGGTATCAGTCCCGCTTCATACAGCATCTCATAGCGCAGTAACACATGCTCAGCGACCCACTCTCTATTTTCATAATGCTCATAGGCTGTGTACTCATTATCCGGATTTTCACTTGTGGGCATATCACCCACTAAGAGCGCTTCACTTACACCCCAACATAAACCAATACGCTGACGGCGGCGCTGCTGAATGCCTGAATCTTTAGCGCTATCTGCCCAGCTCAATAATGCTGGCACAATATTATTCATAATGATGCTAGGTATGCCATCCAAATGATTTTCCCAAGGAAAGTAATCATACCAATCGCGCCACAATGCTTGGCTTTGTAGCTGCGGCGTTTGTGTCTCTTGCACCAGTCCCAAATAGCTCACGTAGACCAGTGCATGACCATCAACGTTGCGCCTATTGGTATCGACAAAGGTATAGAGCTGCTCCAAATAACCAAGTGGTTGCTGTGTTTGCTCCTCAACCCATTGGCGCACGCCAGCTTGCAAGGAACGATGCAACGGCATCAATGGACCATTGGGTAACAGCTTTCCTTGATCAACGGTTAAGACCCTAGCGGTATGCTCAGTAATGGCGACTAGCACGGCCACGACTTCTGTGGTGCCACTACCTTGCTGATGCGCGTGTGAATAAGACAACGTCATGACTTTAGTGATTACCTTTTATTTTAATTATTAAATAAAGCTCAACTGCTAAGCTGTTAACCATTTGCTCAGTATAGCTTGAATCAACGATTATCATAGTTCGTGGTTGTAATTATATAAAATGAGTCTTTATAAATCATAAATGTACAAATCATAAATGTATAAAAAATACTTGTATTTATGCTCAAAATGAGCATAATTAAAACTTCTGATTAGCCAGCGGTATTAATTGACTTATTTTTAGCGGCATATTGCTTGTCGTTACTGCCTAAAAGGTTTGCATCTATGAAAACTTATCCTTACGACGCGCCCATCATGAGTAATGACAATCGCATTGCCACTCAAATGAATATTGAATATGCCAAAGCTAAAATGCCAGCAGACTTGCCGCGTGCTGAACGTCTCATAGTCGAGGAAAACATTAAACAGCTATTAAAAGCGCATAATGCAGTATTGGTCGCCCATTATTATGTCGACCCCTTTATTCAGGATTTGGCATTGGCAACGGGCGGCTGTGTGGGTGATTCGCTGGAGATGGCACGCTTTGGGCAAGCGCATAGTGCCCAGACCTTAGTGGTCGCTGGCGTCCGCTTTATGGGTGAGTCGGCGAAAATTTTAAGTATGGAAAAAACCGTACTGATGCCAGACCTAGAAGCGGAATGCTCGCTTGACTTGGGCTGTCCTGCCGATGAGTTTTCAGCCTTTTGTGATGCTCACCCTGAGCGTACAGTCGTCGTTTATGCCAATACCAGCGCCGCCGTCAAAGCTCGTGCCGACTGGGTGGTGACGTCATCGGTTGGCATCGATATCATTCGCCATTTACATGCGAATGGTGAAAAAATCATCTGGGGGCCTGATCGCCATTTAGGTAAATATATTGCTGCTGAGACTGGCGCAGATATGCTGCTTTGGCAAGGCTCGTGCCTCGTACATAATGAGTTTAAGGCGACCGAGCTAATGCAATTAAAAGAGGAACATCCAAACGCCAAAGTATTGGTGCATCCTGAATCCCCTGATAGCGTGGTGGCGCTCGCCGATGTGGTTGGCTCGACCAGTAAGCTATTGCAATCGACTTATGAGATGGATGCCGATACCTTTATCGTCGCTACCGATTTGGGTATTTTGCACGAAATGCAAAAACGCTCACCAACCAAGCGGTTTTTGGCTGCACCTACTGCAGGTGAAAGCGCCAGTTGTAAGAGTTGCGCTTTTTGCCCATGGATGGCAATGAATGGTCTAAAAGGTATTGAACAGTGCTTAACGCAGCGCAGCGGTGAAGTTTTGATGACGCCTGAGCTGGCAGTCGCGGCTAGAAGACCCTTGCAACGCATGCTTGATTTTGCCGAATCACAAAAACAGCGTGTGACAGCGAGCGGCAATATTGTCAAAGACCGTGAGCTGTTTGCCAATGTCGGGGCTGCCTAATATGAGCGCGGCATTGACAGCGGAATCATTAGATCTCGATAGCCCTGCTGCTATGGTACAAACGGATGTGCTTATCATTGGCGCGGGATTAGCAGGCTTAAGCACAGCTCTAGCATTACCAAAATCGCTGAATATTACTGTATTGAGCAAAGCCGCCTTAGAGATTTGCTCCAGTCATTATGCCCAAGGTGGCATCGCGGCAAGCTTGGATAAAGAGGACTCTGTCGCTGACCATATTGCCGATACCCTAATCGCTGGCGCAGGGTTATGCGAAGCTAATAATACCAGTCGCATTTTAAGTGCCGGGCAACAGGCCGTTCAATGGCTATGTGAGCAAGGTGTGCCTTTTACCCAAATACCGCAAGAAGATAATGCAGAACCTGTCACCAAACTACAGACTGAACTACAAACTGCCGACTTACATTTAACCAAAGAAGGCGGGCATGGTTGCAGGCGGGTCGCACATGCGGATGATGCGACTGGTCGACACATTATGGAAGCCTTGACTATAAAGGCGCAAAACGCTGCTAATATCACTATTTTGCCTTATCATGAAGCGCTGAGCCTTTTAACAAATAGTGCCAATCCAAATGAGCAATGCCAAGGGGCGCAAGTTTTTGATCATAATAATCAACGACAACTGACTTTTTATAGTCGCGCAGTCATACTGGCTAGTGGTGGCATGGGTCAATTATTTAAGCGTGCCAGTGCACCAAATGTCTGTGTCGGCGATGGTGTGATGATGGCGTGGCAAGCAGGCTGTCGCTTGGCTAATTTGGAATTTATTCAATTTCATCCGACGGGCTTAGCAGTGGCAGACAGTAGTTTTTTAATATCGGAAGCACTACGCGGTGAAGGTGGGCGGCTGACCTGTCCGCAAACTGGCAAGCGCTTTATGTTGGAAATTGATGAACGGGCAGAGCTGGCTCCAAGAGATATCGTCGCCCGTGCCATCGCTGAGCAAATTAATAAGAATGGACTTGGCTACGTCAATCTTGATGTTAGTCACTTGCCAGCGGAATTTTTGCAAGAGCATTTCCCGCAGATTTATCAAACCCTATTAGAGCTTGATATTGATATCACGAAACAACCTATCCCCGTTGCCCCGACTGCGCATTATAGTTGCGGTGGCGTGGTTACTGACGCCAATGGTGTAACCGATGTAGCAGGGCTTTATGCAGCTGGCGAAGTTGCCTATACAGGTTTGCATGGGGCTAACCGCTTAGCAAGTAATTCACTTTTAGAATGTGTAGTCGTTGGGCGCAATATCGCCGCTGACTTACCACGATATTTAAAAGCATTAGAAAACCTAACTCCCGTTGCCAGTTATGATCACTCGAACTTATTAGCAACTGCCATTTGGACAGCACCAACGCTCAAAGATATTCAAACTATTAAGCTTCCTTCTTCTCCTACCATTCTATTTAATTTATCTCATTGTGATGACACTGATATCATTACCCATGATTATGCTGGCAAAATAGTCACAGAATTGAAAGTTTTAATGACTTCCTATATGGGTATCACCCGAAATGCTGAATCATTAGAGCAAATGTTAATACAGATACAGCAATGGCTTGAAAAAACTAGGTTAAATCAGTCCAGTATGAGTACTTTAGATAGTACTATCACTGCTAATGAGCTGACACTATTTCAATTAGCACGACAATTACAATTAGCCACATTGGTTATTCAGTCAGCTTATCAGCGTTATGAGAGTCGCGGTGGTCACTATCGTCAAGACTATCCACATTTGGCAACCACACCTCGAACCAGTGTGATTGCGCCATTATCGAAGTTGAGAGAAGCTGACAAAACAGGTAGCAAAGAGGGTGGCATTGATTGGCTGCTTCAGCCTATAATCGATGACACAGAGGCTAGAGTGGTAAATACAATTGCTAACATCTAACAGCAATTGGAAGCTGCCACTTTAGCCATGACAAAACGGTGATCCACCGTTTTCTATTGACCTCAAAGTGCTAAAAACATGGCTTCTGATTTACGATTTGTGATCGTTCTAATGTTAGTCGTCAGTTCGGTTTGGGCGATACTTGCCCTACCTCGCTTACGTCAGCGCTTACCGAAAATCTATTTAATCGCACGCTCATGGTGGCTCATGTTAGCGGCGCTTTGCGCGTGTTATGTTATCGCTAAGGTAACGGATCATAGCCAACCCTTACAGGCTCACACATACCCCTACCAGTGGCTGCTCATCGCTTTTTTCGTTTTAATTGGTCTGCGTGGCGGCTATGAGATCAAACGCTTATGGTGTCTGCGCAACAAAGCTGTGCTGATTGAGAAACTGCAAGCGCGCGGTCTACAACCCAAGATATTGCCTTTTAGCCAAACCTCTTCCCATTCTACTCCAGCTTATACGCGTCTAAATCTGTTAGACCTAATCTTTAGCTTTGCTTTTATCACAATGATTGTCAGTCTCATTGCTTTACAACAATTAATCTGGCAGCGCGAGCAGTATGGCGTTTTATTTTTTGTGTTATTCGCCAGTCAATTTAATGATATTGCCCAGTATTTATGCGGACGATTGCTTGGTCACAAGCTGTTTACGCGTGGTCTTGCCCCAACCATTAGCCCGAATAAAAGTATCGAAGGCGCTCTTTTCGGCAGTATGCTAGCAGCGATATTGGCAACGCTATTAGGCATTTGGCTCACGCCTTTTAACTGGTGGATTTGCTTATTAGCCGCTTACGGCTTAGCGGTCAGTGGTATCGCTGGAGATTTATTAGAGTCCGCCTTTAAACGTCAGCACGGGGTTAAAGACACGGGTACGATGCTCGCCGGACATGGCGGCGTATTAGACAGAGTAGATAGCTTGCTCATTGGCGTGCCGCTATTTACCTTGTTTTATTGGCTGCTTGGGTAACCTGTTATCAAGTCGTTTTATCCAATTTACTGCGCAATATCCAGTTAAGCATAGGCTTAGGCAAATGATTGAGCGCCCGAGTAATATAACGCATGGAGCGCGGAAATACTGCCAGCTCAACATCATCATCAATGGCTTGCATAACATTCTCAACCGCCGTTTGCGTACTGATGACGAATGGCTTATGACTGGCATCGCCGTCATTCAAATCGCGTAATGCTTGAGTATCGATATAACCTGAGGCGATGCAGTTGACTTGAATATGATACGGCGCAAGTGCCGCTCGATAAGCGCTGGCAGTCGCAATCATCGCGCGTTTGCTTTTGGCGTAAAGACTGGCATAAGGATAATCCATGATGCCTGCGATAGAAGCGATGCAAATGAGGCTTGGTCTATCATTATTTTTGAAATTCAGTGATTGATTCTGAAGCCTGCTTTGGTGCTTTAAATGCTCACTCGCCCACCTAAAAACTTGCTCGAACGCTTGCAAATTAATTGCTAGCATTTTATCGCTGTCTGCCTGGTTTAGTTGATGAATACGCTCATTACTATAACTACCCGCACTATAAATCAATCTTTGAAAATTGATATCAGACCAACTCTCTAACAACGTTTGTGTTTGCGCCCTATCGGTTAAATCACAGCAGTGAGTAACAATGTCAGGATGCTGACTATTAATATGGGCTATCTTCTCTACGCTATGACCAACCACGCTCACTTGCCAGCCAAGCGCTTGATGATGCAGCGCCAACGCCAAGCCAAGTCCACTCGTACCGCCAAAAACGATAAGATGCGATGGCTTATGCACTGAAGTAGACTGTGTGATATTTTTCATTTGCAAGTTCATAGACCATGCTGCTGTATATAGTCAGTCGTACGCTGATAGCCATATTGCCATTGCGCCTGCATTTGCTGCACAAAGCCATCATAGTCACTGTGAATAAGTTCAACGGTCATTTGTCTGATATTAAAACGCTTTTGTACATGCTGTCCTGCCAACTGCTGACCATTATCTGCAAAGGGCAACCAATGGAGCTGATTCACTTGATGCTTGATTGCAGCAGAATCAGCGAGCGACAGTATTTCTGCTGACTCATAACCATGCACCTGTGCCAAACGCTCATTGGGGTCAAAACCAAAAACACGTTGAATGGCTGGTGCGGCAAGCCATGAATCATAACCTGCCTTGGTCTCTGCAAATACCGTCTGTCCCAGTTGACACGCCAGCTCAATCGGTGTCAGATTAATCACTCCGCCCAAGCACCAGCCAAGCGTTTCAATATGCGTTGGCGGTAGATAATACATATCTGCCATAGACGCACGAACCGCTGAATCAAACGCCCACTGCTTTACGACATTTACTGACTGATGGATACGCCCATCAGCAAACATGTGCGCAGGGGAGTTAAGCATTTGCTCAAAGTGCTCTGATACGGCTAAACGCGGTGGCGCAAATAACAATTCTTGCAGCTTAAACTCATCGTAAACAGAACTATCAGCAGTAGGCGTTTGATTGCCGGGTTGATTGGGTGCTTGATAGAGTCGGCTAGCGATAATGGCTATCTCTGGCACGGCGGTATTAAACGAATTATGACTATGCTTGGGAGAAAAATGAGACAATTCATCGAGCCATTGCCCCTCGTTATCTATCCGAAACATCGCCAGCTGCTGCAACTCATCTAATAGTCGCTCATAGTTATCTGCTTCTTGCTGTTTTTGGCGGTTAGAAACCTGCCGTGATAACCGCCAACGTGTAAGCGCCTGCGTCATATAACGTAGTCTTAGTCGCTTATTGGCTTCGGCTGGCGCAACATGTCTGATTGCAGTGATGGCACGGTATAACTCACGACTGCACATGAGCGCCTGCAAATCCTTAGGATCAGGCGCTAGATTGACCAAATAAGCCGACAGACTGCCACCGCAAGTGCCGACGATGACATCTGGCTTCAAATCATGAGCAACCAATGCCGCATAGCTGCCCAAATAATAGCCAAAACGTGCGCCGCCCCCTGAAAAAAGCTGCACACGCTCATAAGGCTTAGCGCTTTGATTATTCATCTATCCCTTATCAGCATTTGGTGCTGTTTTAATCGCTAATGACACGGTAAAGATACCAAAGCGATCGATACGCATGGCGACTTTTTTAAAGCCAGCATTCTCAACCAATTGATCCATTTCTGCTTGCGAGCGACAGCGCATCACCCAACTGCTACCGCGATGATTGTTTAAGGTTTTACTGATAAATTCCTGCTCAGGATGCCAAGGCTGATTGGTATAAAGTAAATAACCACTGGATTTTAAGCTATCGTAAATGCCTGACAAAGCCGTCGTTGGTAGCGTATTGTCAGAAAATAACTCAAAGACCCCAGAAGCAATGGCGATATCAAATTTTTTATCGTCAAGGCCTTTAGTATTGTCACTTGCCTTCTGTAAATAGGAATAACTGGCAGGGTCAAACGCATTTTTTTGACAAGTAAGGACACGATCAGCAATCTCTAATTGCTCCGCCTTTGCCTGTAACGCTTGGATATTATGCATCTCGTAATCGCGTAGCTCAGCGTGCAATTTGGTGAACTCTTTCAATAAATCAAAGGCGTAAAAGCCATGTCCACTAGCGATATCGAGTAGTTTTGGTTGGTATGGTTTAGTACTGCTCTGGTTTTTGTCTTCAATATCTGCCAGAGCCTCGCGTGCCAGCTCTAATATATGCTCGCGGCGAATACGAATCCCTTGCCAACCGATATTATTGAGATAAAACCTATCGACCTCCTGACCAAATTTATTCTGCCCACTCGGTTGATTATAATAAACGTGATCGAGCGAATGCCCCGAATCAAAGCCATGCTCCAGTCCTGTGGCAATCGCGTCGCTGACATGACCAAATTTTTGCATGGCAAATCGAGTAATGGCAAAGCTTGGATTAAAGGGTTTAATCGCTAAACGATCAACCTTATCTTTACTGGCACTATTAAGATGAGCCGCGCTTAAATCAGGCGCTTTAACGTCCTTACTGAATACCTGCTCAGCGAACTCGATACAATCTGCGAAGACGTCTGCCTTATTGGTCTCATGAAAGATTGCATGATAACTGTCTGGATAGAGTTGCCAGCGTTTATCAGTCGTATTAATTGCCTCATAAAAATCGCGCTCTGCCTGCTTATCGACCACGTAATCTTTACCTGCACATAATATAAACGTCGGTACAGTAATAGCGCTAGCATCATCGAGCAAGCGTTGACCCGTGGCATGCGTATCGATAAGCAGATCAGTTGAAATGCTATTAGAAATCAGCGGATCGGCATTATAAGCTTGCTGTGCGTCTTTATCATGGGTTAAGACTTGCGCTTTGACGTAGCTGCTCACGCGTGACATCAGTCCAAGCGCGCGAGCCACTTTTAACGACGGTATGGCAAATGGCATGTATAAGCGAATACTCAACGCTGGTGTACCCAATATCATTCCGCGAATATTTGGCGCATAATCATGTACCCATGCTGCTGCGAGTACCGCGCCGATACTACTGGCGACAATTAAGGTATCCTCGATAGCAATGCCCGTTTGCCCGATAACCAATTGCACAAAACCGTCTAAATCGCGCTCAAGCTCGGTGACGCTTTCGGCATGGTCTTTGATGCCGCCTGAGCGCCCATTACCACGCGCATCCCAAGCAAATACTTGATAACCTGCCATAGCAAACTGCTCTCCAAGTTCTGCTAGTCGTCCCGAATGTTCGTGACCACGATGTAACAAAATGACTTGACGCAGAGGCTGACTGGCTTTTTTTATACCCTCTAAAGGCATCGTTAGCCAATAGCGATAATAAATCGCCGTGCCATCGTAAGCGTTATAGCAACTTTCACCGCTTATCAATTTGGAAGACGATAAATTGAGCGTATCACTAACCTGCTCCACTTTTTCATGACTATTGAGAGGGGTGGTCGGCATTGTCTTAGGCTCCAAAAAGGAAGTTTTAATAGCAGAATTTGATAAAGGGGCATTTAATGAAGAAAAATTTGATAGAGGATAGCTTAATAAAGAATAATTTGATGAAACAGCATCGAAAAATAGCGTATTGGATTGACCAACATACATTTGGTAACCAAGCGGAAAAATAGATTTGTACGATGGCTCTGGTATTAACTCAAGAGTTTCTGAGTAATTTGAACGAAGCGCGGGTGGTTTACGTATCAAGTATAAATCTGCCATATAACGCAGGCGATTCAAGCAGGTTTTTAATAGTAGTGCCTCTGTCAGTATCAATAGTGGACGCGCTTTGATATGCGATAGCATGATCGGCATTTTAGTAGCCATGAAAGCGCCAAGCAAACCTAGTAAAAAAGCACGATCGCTTTTGCCTAAAGGCCCTTGGTTTGCTCTAATGTCTAACATCGTATTACTAGTGATACCTAGTAACTCAGTGCTGATACTAAGCGCAATCAGACCGATAATATGACGCTGATGGATTGATATACGGTTTGGTAAATTGACTGTCGACGCTTGTAAATTACCATTAGCAACATGCGGAGCTAAACTTGCGATAAGCGCCGTATCAGCCACGATATCACCCACTTCATTAAGCACTGCCCCAAGCCTTGAGGCTTGCCCATGCTCACGCGCCATCATGCCATCGATAGCATTGAGCGCCATACGCACAAACAGTGATGAAGGTAACAGCAACCAGAGTCTAGGCTGATTTTGCGCAGGTCTAGCAATGACATAAGCCGTACCAAGGCTCAATAATACGGCCGACACCGTCACTTGATTTGCTGTCACCTTTTGTTCGACCAACGCATCACTTATTGGGCGCAGCTGATCTTGAAACTGAGACTTGAGCTGATATAGCGACATGAGGCAAGCCAAATATAGTAAGTCTATTAATGTAGCAACAAAAGTTGGTCAGGTAAATACTTAAGCGTTGTTAGCAGTCAAATTATCATGAATGAAATCCTGACTTACGGCTTAGTGATTTAGGATTTTATCTTAACGCTCAATAGTTGGTCGTCAAACAGTCGGCTTTTACAAGGAATCTTAGCCGCTCATGTCAGTATTGATCGTTTCATGTGATACAATTTCCAGCTTCTTAAAAACGCCTTTGAAAATGCCGCGAGCCAATCACCATGCAAAGCCTAGTTACCCTTGTTCTGGTATTAATGCCAATGTTTATTGGCTTTGCCATTCCTTCTCATCCAACCATGACAAAGCTTGCAGATAAAGGCTTATCTTATCTGGTATTTATCATCTTAGCGCTGATTGGTATCGAGCTGTCACAAGTTGAAGGACTTGGCAGTCAGATAGGCGAAATTGCGCTGTATGTGACCATACTATCGATTTTGACAATTGGCAGTGGTTTGTTTGCCCTGATGTTATTTGACCGACTGCGTCCATGGCATGCCAAAAAACCCAGCGTAAAATCTAAAGAACATCGCGTGAGTATCCGTGGTAGCCTCGCTCAAGTTATTTGTGTAGTCATTGGTATGGTGATTGGTTATTTCTTACCAAACAATTATATGCCGCCTGAAAATACCATGACGGTGATGCTGATGATATTAATTTTGTTGGTCGGCATTGGTTTAAAAGGCTCAGGTATTACGTTAAAAGAAGTGCTGCTGAATAAGCGCGGCGTTGAGATGAGTGTCATCTTTACACTAGCTGTATTGGTTGGTGGCTTAATATTTGCGCTGATGTTCAGTGAGGTATCGTGGACCAAAGGCTTGGCACTGGCGTCAGGATTTGGTTGGTACTCGCTATCAGCAATTGTCATGACCGATGCTTATGGCGCGGTTTGGGGCAGTGTCGCCCTCTTTAATGACTTGGTGCGTGAGTTTTTTGCGCTGATATTTATCCCTGTGTTTATGCGTAAATATCCATCAGCAGCAGTTGGACTTGGCGGCGCGACCAGTTTGGATTTTACCCTGCCAATTATTCAGCAATCTGGCGGTCTAAAAGTCGTGCCATTAGCGATTAGCTTTGGCTTTATTATCAATATCGTCTCACCAGTGCTGATGGTGGTGTTTTCGGCGTTGGGGTAATTTTCCTTACTTTCAAAAACTATTAAAGTCAAAATATCTGACAGCTTTTTCCATTACTATTATTGAAGTTTTCAATATTATTTTTGGTATCAATGAATACTGCATATAGGCGACGGTTGTACTGGTCCGTTTCTTCAGTATCAGAAGAAGCAACAGGTTGCTCTGCCCCATAACCATGAGTTTTAATGCGATTACAATTGACTTGATATTTAGAAATCAAAAAGTTTTTAAGCCTTTCGGCACGATTGTTGGCAAGGGTTTGATAGCCCTTGCTTTCTTCGCGTGTACTTATATGAGCCTCAATAACTATCACTATATCTAAACGCTTTTGCATTAGCGCACCTACTCTATCTAACTCTTCAAAATACTTGCTATCTATCTCACTACTATTTTCATCATAATAGACTCTAACTTCTCCTTTTATGAAATTCTTGTCAGTAATTTCTAATGAAGGTGGGCAGCCGTTCTCATCTATCATAACGTTTGGAGGTGTGTTTGGGCAATAATCCAATTTGTCCGAAACACCATCACCATCTGAATCAATCTCTGCTTGCATCGTCCTTATATTTTCATATTGAGGTAACTCTTTAGACGGCACAGCTGTAGTGGTTTGACAGCCTGCTAAACCAATAAATAATGCCAGTAGCAATAAATTTCCATAGTTTCTAGTTGTCATTGCTACTCTCTTTTCATTCAGAATAATTTAAGACTTTATCTGTCATCACTTTCAGTTTTTTTGAAATGTTTAATATATTACTTAACATTACTAATAAGCGCATAAATACGCTGGTTGAGCCAACTGTTTTCGATATCATTTGGCGCAATTGGACGTTCTGACCCATAGTAAAAAGTCTTAATACGATCAGGATCAATATTATATTTCATGGTCATATAATTTTTAATTCCTTCCACGCGGTATCTTGATAATGTTTGATTTGCATTATTGTCTTCACGTTTGGATATATGCCCTTCGATATGCATAACAGCGTCCAAATGATCTTGCATTTTTTTGCCTGCGTTATCTAGCTGTTCATAATACTCACTTTTTATCTCACTGCTATTTTCATCATAATAGGCTCTAGCTTCCATCATAAATTCATTTTCACCAAAAAGTAAGGAATCTGGACAACCCCTTTCATCTATCACCACGTTAAAAGGTGTACCTGGACATTCATCTATAGCATCAAGCACACCATCGCCATCTGAATCAATCTCTGCTTGCATCGTCCTGATATTTTCATCTTTAGGTATCTTTTTAGACGGCGCAGTTGTAGTAGTTTGACAGCCAGCTAAAGCAATAGATGCTGTTAATAATAAAACACTATAACGTTTCATCAGTAGCCTTCCTCTATATAATTACATACTACTCTAGCATTCGTAAAAAATTAATTAAGAAAAGTATAACCTAAGCCATCTCTAGATTTTTTTCCTCCTGACAAACTCTATCATGCCACTCGATAAAAGCATCAATAGCTTGCGTCGCTGCTGTATTTCTATCAACCGTTTCTTTACCAGAAAAATTCTCGACATAACGACAGGCGCGATAATTTTTAGCATACTTATCATAATCAGCCATCCACTGTTTACGCGCCTTTAACGCGTCTTGACGTTGTTCAATGCTGCGTTCTACCTCTGTGTCCTCAAAATCAAACCAAAAGTCTTTTGCAGGGATATCTTTAGCCAAGCGATTATCTTCGACCTCATTCATGCGCCACGGCTTGGCAGTAATCCGTGCTCGAAAGCACTGCTGCACCTGACATAGACGCACATAATTGGTATCCGCATGGAAATACGCAAACCATTCCGCGACTAACCTATCACTTGGCAATACAACATCGTGAGTGGCGATAATACGAAAACCTGCGGGCGTCTGATATAAACGAAAGGACTCGGTAGGATGATTAGCAATACGTTTTTTGATTAAATCTGTCATATAAGGCAGTAACGAGGCGGCGTCATCGGCATATTTTTGCGCGCGGGCCTTGTCTTTAACACTGGCTTGTTGCCACAAATAGACGGTCACACCAATCATAACAGCCAATAACCACAACCATGATAGTCCTAGCCAAGCGATGACACTGGCAATAAGTATAAAGACAATAACAAAAGCCCAAACTTTTATTTTGGTTGTTGGATTGCTTTGATTAACGAGAAAGGCAGGCATAAAGCCATGATGGTCATAATCATCAGGATAGATATGACGCAATAAATCGTCATTATCGACATCGATAATGGCAATATTATCGACGTTAGCCACTTGGGCACCGTAGCTGTTACGCGTGACAATGAGCTTCGTTACTGCTGCACTATTATTCGATAATTTATTTTCTGGAAAATCATGCTCAGAAATAATCTCTTCACGAATAGGAATGCCGTTGCCTTCGTTATACTCTTCCCTGCGTTCGCGGCGTAAGATATCTTCACCTGCCAGCCAGCGCTTATGCGCCTCACTGACTCGCAATTTAGCATGGGATAGCGCTTCGCTTTGACTGATATCTGACCAACCGTAACGTTTGATAGTGGCTTGCTTGGAAGGGTTACTAGACGTTTCTAGCGATTCAAAGCGCTGTTTGTGTTGCGCCCAGTATTTGGGGATGAGCATAAAGTTTGCCTTTTTTAAGCTTTTATATTTTGTAGCTCAGCTTGTTTGCATTTGATATTACGATAACTTTATTATCAATCATCTGCTTAACGAGGTTATTAATTACTTTAGGGTCTTCATTGCGTAGATGGCTTTTAAGATAATTCACTAAACTTGATTTTTTGGATGGTCTAGATGCTGGGGGTCGACTTTTTATCAATATTATTATACTTTGATATATCGTAATAGAAGCTTTACTCTTCTCACTATTACCATGTGAAGATTTACTTGTATTTTCTGGTATATCATTAAAAGGTGGATAATAGATAACTTGATTATCCTGCTTAATATAAACTTGCTTTTCTAACCACCTTACAACTAAGCTAACTTGTTTTTCATCATTTACTTGGCGATAAGTTGCAAGTTTCTGCTTAATTACATTATTTAGTCCGTCAATTTTTTTAGCTTTATTCAATAAAACTTGATCTTTTACTAAATCTAATATTCCTTGGCTATCTACTTTATAACTTAGTTTTTCTTCATTTTGATTGAGACTGATAAGACCTAATTTGATAAATTTCTCGAAAATCTGTTCAAAAATATAATCTTGCTCAAAATTATTAAAGCTTTCTAACATTCTCACTGGAACATACTTCTTCATAAAATGTAATAAGTTAGATTTATAGCTTGGTAAAAATACTTTACGATTTACGATGCTATCAAAAACTAAGATATAACAGTCATGTATCACTGCTTTGGGTATGATTGTTTCAAGAGATTGATCTGGAGGTTGATTATTTTCCATTACGACATTATCTAATATAACATCTTGATTATCTTCGTCGATAAGGGAAATTTCCTCTATATCTGACGTAGTACTTTCATTTAACTCACAAGCCACATTTAGCTGATTAGTATTTTCTAATCGCATGATGTTTATACCATCATAGGCACTGTTAAGATGCTCAACCAAGATATCATAACCACTGTCTCTTGCTAAAATACAAATATCAGCCATAGAATCAATTTCAGAAATTTTGCCAAGATAAAAAGATAAATAAAAATCTAGCGCATTCTTTCCTGAATGCTGCATCTTAATAATATGTACATTTCTATTATCGAACCTAAGCAATGTTTCCACCAATTCAAGTGGTAGATTCTTCTGCTGATTGACACCCAAAAATAACCATACGTGACACTCATCGACCTCTACATTATCGAAACTTTTAGGCTGAATGTTCTCATAATCAATTAAAATATGCTTCATCAAAATATTCTTATTATTTAATTTAAGTTACTATTCCTAAACCCCACTCGCCTGTTTAGCAAACAAGCGCATCAATGGCTTGATTTTGCCAACGCGATACATACCTTCATTACGAATTTGTTGAATAGGACGCATCTGTGCAAGTGACCCTGCAAATAGCCAGTTAAGCGCCGAAAAGCTATGCATCATTAGACTATTATGCGGACGACGCAAACGCTCGTAGCTACGCAACGTTTGATTGCTGCCCCAACTGGTTCCACCACTACGTTCAAAATCATGTGCCAATTGCTCGCTTAAGGCCTGTACATCGAGCATGCCTAAATTCAACCCTTGACCCGCCAGCGGATGCACGCCATGCGCTGCATCACCGATCAAGACTAGGTTGTCCGCGACGTAGCTTTTCGCTTGTTGCGCGGTCAGTGGAAAGCTAGCGATTGACTCAATCTGAGTGATAGCACCTAGCTCATAGTTACTGGCAGCAGCCAATTTATCAGCAATGACGCGCGCGTCCTCCTCTATCAACACCAATGCTTGATTGCGAGGCAATGTCCATACGATCGACTGCCAGTGCTCTGGGTTGGCTTTGTCTTCATCAGTGATATCCGCTAATGGTAATAATGCCAGCGTACCTGTGGGCAGCATCGCTTGGCGAGCGGTTGCTTGATGCGGTTTTTCGGTGTGAATCGCACAGCAAATAGCGGTTTGATTATAATCGAGTGTGTCCAGCCCAATCGCCGCTTGCTGGCGCACAAATGAGCCACGACCATCGGCACCAACCAGCAGCATCGCATCGATAGCAGTATGATTGTCTAGCGTCACCCGGTAGCCTTGATCTGCACCTAACCAATCCATGTTTGTAACTTTTTGCCCCGCGATAATGGTTAGATAGTCACTGACATCATCTTCATACAGGCATTGCCATAACGCATGCTCAATGACAGCAGGCTCGACCATGCTACCGAGCATTTGCGGTAAATGATTGTTGGGATGATTATCGCCGCTATCACCAAACAATAGCTCACCCATACCGTTTAGTTGCCACACCTGCATTTGCGAGTAGTCCGCTTTACGCTCTGATGCTGCTATCTTTTGCCATGCGCCCACGTCTTTAAGTAAGTTAATACTGGCAAGACTCAAGGCATAAACGCGCGCATCCCGCTTGCCAAGCACCTGTTGCCATTCTGAGTCATCACGTGCAGGGCGAGCATCAATTAACGTCACGGGCATTTTTGCTTGCGCCAACTTTAAAGCAAGCATTGCCCCAACAATACCGCTACCTATAATCAGCGTATGATTATTCTTCATAAGTTATTCCTACAGTTAAGTGCAATCGTATAGAACATTGGTCTAGACCATTAATATACCGTGATATGGCAAACTAGGACTTTAACCCCATCGCGTAGTTAGCGACTAGTGGCTTAATATTTGGCAGTTTATCAAAGGCAACCAAGGCCACATTCCTTGCCAACTTGATGGCTGGGTTAGGATGGGTAAAACCATGTACCACGGCATCACAGAAGCGAATGACGCGTTTTTGATCGCTTAGCCGTGCTTTCTCATAGCGTTTTAACAGTTGCATATCGCCGATGTCTTCGCCCTTTAGCACTTGCGCGCTCATCATTTGTGCCAGCACATGGGCATCGCGCATACAGAGGTTAAAACCTTGACCAGCGACAGGGTGCAAGGTATGAGCAGCATTACCCATGATGACACAGCGACCCTCTACTTGCTTGTCTGCCAGCACGCGTGTCAATGGATAAGCGCCGCGGCGACCAGCAGCGACAAACGTGCCAGCGCGCTCACCGAAAGCTTGCTGTAGGGTCTGTAAAAAGTGTGCGTCATCCTCTAGATAATTGGTCTCTTCACCTTTTGGACAAACCCAAACCACCGAGCGTCTATAGCCTGTCTGATAGTCGTCATTTCCATCGCCGTCTGGATCGGTCAGTGGCAACACCGCCAGTGGCCCTGCTGGACTAAAACGCTCAATCGCTACATGCGCGTGTGACTTGTCAGTTTCTACCACACCGACGATAGCGGTTTGCTGATAATCATAAGTCGTCGTGCCAATATTTAATAATTGGCGCACCGTTGAATCGCGACCATCACAAGCGACCAAAACGCTAGCTTGCAATTGCTGCTCATGTTCCTCTTCACCATAATAGTTAAAGCTGAGCGTCACCCCATCCGCTTGTTGGGTCACGGCGCTGACACTGGCATTATCGATCAAAGTGATTAATGGCTCTTGCTGCGCGGCTAATAAAAGCTTACGTCCGAGCCACGCATTTTCCATCACTTGTCCAAATGACTCGACCCGCTCTTCAGCTTTGTTTAATTGTGCACGCCCAAAGCTGCCTTGCTCACTAATTTGCACCGCATCGATACGACAAGCATGACTTTGCAACTCATCCCATAACCCAATCTCTTGATAAATCTGTACCGTACGACGTGACAGTGCTGTATTGCGGCTGTCTAAATAATGGCTGCGATTGCTGTCATCATTTGGACTGATGGTTGGGTAGCTATTTTTTTCTAATAACGTGCTAGCAATACCATGATGTGCTAGTAACAGTGCAAAGGACAATCCCACATGACCACCGCCAGCGATGAGGACTTGCTGCTCAGTAGCTACCTTTTTATGTTCAAACTTTTTTTTAGCATTCGATAAATTTACATCAGTATTTTGCATTATTATTCCTAATTTTCATGTCTATTTTACGCTGTTGGGCGCACGCACTATAAGCGATGAATAATCGCTAGAATTATTTTAATTTTTTAGGGCGTATTGAATATCCGCGCATCGGCATAGCCTTAGTCGAATGCGTAATACGCCCTAACCTTCGTCAGCTTTCATCATTTTATTCATATTTTAAACTCAGCGATAAAGCACTATGACATCACCCATAGATTACCACAAATCGCCTCCAACTCTGTCGCCTTAACAGTAGCCAAAACGTATAACTGAAACGCTTGATTTAATAACGCTCTAAACGTTATTTGCAATGTCATAACCCGCTCAAAAATGAACATAAAATATCAAAGTCGAAAAGCGGTTGCAATCGTCGTACAAAAACAGTGGCATCTGTTCGACGTATGGCTTGAAATTTAAAATCTATCGACCATAATAAAGGCAAGACCGTTACTTATCATCACTCCTAAAACGAATAATAATTCTACTGTCATTTCTATCTCTATAACGTAAAGCCAAGACCATAACGACCGACCATTTTATCTCTTAAACCCGCAATGCCATCAAAACCAAATCATAGCATTGGGGTACATAATAAAAGGATAATCGCTTGACTGATTCCATGAGCCGCCGTATAAAGTTTGAATCATTGACACCATCACAGCTCAAAACCGTGCTTGGTGAATACAACAACCACATGAAATACATCCAACAACGCCTCGATATCAAAATCATGCAGCGTCAAGGTGACTTCTGTTTGAGTGGCGACATATCGAATGTCGAGCGCGGTGAACGTATTATTTATAAACTGGTAGATGAGGCACAGAATACCAAGGACATTAGCGCAGAGGAGCTACATCTTATTATCCAATCAAGCATCGCACGCGATGAAGATATGGAAGCTGATGAGCAAGAAGCCAAGGATAATGCAGACGCTGAGGCGGACTTGGAATCAGCTCACGAGTTTACGCCAGTTAGCTTACGCACGCGTAAAGGTCGTATCATTCCTCGCGGTGGCAATCAGCAGACCTACGTCCAAAACGTACTGAACTCTGATGTCTCATTCGGTATTGGCCCTGCTGGTACGGGTAAGACCTATTTAGCCGTGGCTTGCGCCGTGGATATGCTTGAGCGTAATGAGATTGAGCGGATTTTATTGGTGCGTCCGGCGGTAGAAGCTGGTGAAAAACTGGGCTTTCTGCCAGGTGACTTGACGCAAAAAATCGATCCCTACTTGCGTCCATTATATGATGCGCTATATGAGATGATCGGCGTTGAAAAAGTGGGCAAGCTGATTGAAAAACAAGTCATCGAAATCGCACCCCTTGCCTATATGCGCGGTCGTACGTTAAACAACTCGTTTGTCATCTTAGATGAAGCGCAAAACACCACGCCTGAACAGATGAAAATGTTTTTGACCCGTTTGGGTTTCGGTTCACGGGCAGTGATTACTGGTGACATTACGCAGGTCGATTTGCCACGTGGTCATAAGTCAGGCTTAGCACAAGCAATGGAAATCTTAAGTGGTATTGAAGAAATTCATATCACCAAGTTTGATTCAAAAGATGTGGTACGTCATCAATTGGTACAGAAAATTGTAGAAGCCTACGATGTTTATGATGAAGAACAAGTAGCGTTAGAAGAAAAGCGTAAGTTTGAGCGCAGAAAAGAGCAAGAGCGTAAACAAGTTGTTGCTAATGCTGCAGCCAAGCTATAAACGGTCTAGCCTGCTACTTAATGTTATAAAAATGCAAAGCCGGATTACTGTCAGTAATCCGGCTTTTTACGACGAGAGCTTTTTAGATTTAGTCATAAGTTCTATCAGATGATAAAGCACACCATCTTACAATAAAGTAAAAGGATAATGGCATGAGCCAAGAGAAGGGTAACAACAGTTTTGACAACCATGATGCTAATGAGCGTGCTGGCGATGATGCCAGTTTGGCAGCACTTGATATCAGTGCCACCAGTAGTATTGATGATGACATACTGGACACTTTTTATGATCGTAAGCACTTACAGTCTGTGATGATGGCAGCGTTGGATTATATCGATGAGCGTATCAAAGAAGGCCTAACGCTACCCTATTTTGTAGATATCGATCCTGAGCTGTGGCAAGAGAAATCTAAAGTATTAGACATATACATTACCGATGAAATTGAGGGTCAGGCATTAAATCTGGAAGCACGCGGTAAGGATTATGCGACCAATATTTTATCTTATCCAAGTGATCTGCCAGCCGCAATTATTGAGCTGATGCCAACGCTACCTCTCGGTGAGCTGGTCATCTGTCATGGCGTCATAGTACGTGAGGCTGCAGAGCAAGAAAAGACAACCGCACAGCACATTAGCCATTTACTGATACATGGTGTGCTGCACTTATTGGGTTTTGATCATGAGCTTGGACAAGCCGAGCAAGATGAGATGGAACGGTTTGAAATTGAGATTTTAGCAGGTCTCAGCCTTCCAAACCCTTATGCTTAGTTCATATTTTTTAGCGATTAGTCTTTGGTCATCGGTAGCTTTTGTGCTTGACTCATCTGATTAATCATTTGATCCAATCCTTTAACATGGACATTACGCTGCGGGAATGGAATGTCGATTTTTTCATCATCCAAGGCGTATTTGAATTGCTCAAGCAAATCACACTGCATTGTCCACCAGTCAGCATTGGTTGTCCAAATATTGAGCGTCAAGTCTACTGAGTTATCACCCAAATTGGTGACACGTACGATAGGTTCAGGGTCAGTAAAGGCCAACGGATTATTTTTTGCCAAACTCAGCATCACGTTTTTGGCAGTTTTGATATCGGCATCATAGCCAATACCGACCGTGATATCGACACGGCGGTTGGGTAGCGCCGTATAGTTCGTCACGGCTGAAGTCGTAATATCACTATTTGGGATGATAATATCGTGATTGTTTATCGTCGTTAGGTGGGTATTGACCAAAGTAATTTCTGTTACAGTCCCTGTGTAGCTGCTGATTTGCACATAATCGCCGCGCACAAAGGGACGAAACGTCACAATCATGATGCCAGCGGCAAAGTTAGACAACTGATCTTTTAGTGACAGACCAATGGCTACTGCAGCACCGCCCAATATAGCGACGACTGAGGTGGTCTGTACGCCAACCTTACTCAAGGCAGCTAATGCAACCACGACCAGTAACACTCCGTAGATTAGACGACCTAAAAAGTTCGCAACGGTATCATCTAAGCGACTACGCAACATCATTTTGTGAGCAACGGTGACTGCCTTTTTGGCAAGCCAGCGACCTACGACGAATATTAATATCGCTAACGCAACTTTAATGACCAAGCTTAATGCGTTACTGGTTAAGTTGGCAACATCTATTGTAAAACCTAAAAATTCCATACTGACTCTTTATTTTATAGCGGTGTGTGGTATTCGTTTGTTATAAATATTGGTATCTTATCTGTTTGTAGCGTAGCTAACGCTCATCATCTATATATTGAATTCGTTTAGGGCGTGTTTGATATTCACAAATAGGCACTGCTGATTGCGAATATTCAACATGCTCTAATAAGTGACAGTGACTTTATCACTATAAAGAAAAGTGCGTATCAGACGCAATTCGACGATATCGCCCATGTCTTTGGTGAATTTACCAAAGGGCGCTGCTTGGCGTACCGATTGTTTTGCTGCTTCATCTAATAATGTGGAGTTGGAGCTTTCAAGCAGACGTATGGCTTTAACATTACCATCACTACTGATAATAACCATCAGGCGAACTTCGCCATTAATTTTTTGCGCCCGCGCCTGCATGGGATAATGCAAATTCCCAATGCGTTCGATATGCTCACGGAAGGTATTAATATAATCTGCAGCACCGAGCGTGGTCGAATTGCTATCGACCGTCACTACTTTTGATTTGGTTGCATAAACTTGCTGACGTTGAGACAGCTGTGTCTCTAAGGTAGCGATTTGTTTACGCAGACGCTCTTCTTGCGCCATCATATCATCTTGTGCTTGCTTGCTATCATTATCAGACTCCACGCTCGCTTGACGCCAGCTTAAGGTGGTACGCAGATAGCTTTCTTGATAATGCTGCTGGCGGACTTGACGCTGCAGGCTAATCACATCTTGCGTCTCACTTATTTGCTCAGCAGACAATGGGCTGATTTGGTCGTTCTCTTGTCTTAATTGCTCCTCCACTGTGCCGCCACCTTCTTGGGAGGCATTAGCAATAAAGTGAGCGTCTTCATTTGGCTGCATATTGTCGGTTAGCGCTTTTGCTACATCTTGCATCATTGCTGCAGGATCTTTGCCCATCGAAAAGCCAATACCAAAAATAATAATGGCATGTACGGCCACAGCGATAACGATGGCCACCGGTAAACTAACATCCCGCTTAGGTTCTTGCGCGGAAAAATGATAGCTTTGTGAATCTTTGATATAGGCCACAATGGGTCTCAGCTTATGAATATGAGCTTATAAATACAAGACAGCAAGTAATAAGCGTTATGATAATGGGCAGGATTTATACTGGCGCTATCATAACATGACATAGAATTCTGTCGCTAGCACAACCGTTGCCGACTCATTTTAATCCACTCACACAGTATTTATCTCCTTTGATCAATTTATTGACGAGCTGAACCAGCAAAAATGATATAACACCAATGCGAGTATGTCATCGCTAGACCGTATTTTGAACATATAAGCATTGCCAATTAAATGATTTGCGACAAAACCCATGTGTCCATTTTGAAGCCATCATATTTGTTATATACTGTTTTATAATTTTTGTGTCATTAGGGCGGGTTAAACAGGCGTAAATAGACAGGGCTGATTTAGAAAAAATGCTTGTAATGACCACTCGCCAGCTTTCATTAAAGAACAGTCTGTCATTTTTTAATCAGTCGCTCTTTATGCCATTGAATCAGCTACCTCCCCTATAATTATAAGGATAATAAGTTTGAGTGATTTTGATAACAGGGATAATTCAGACAATTTTGATGAATTTTTTGAAAATATGGGCTATCGTTTCGACGAATCATTTAGCGATGGTTGGGAACGCCTTACCCAATCAATCAAACAGATATATCATAGAACGACTGATAAATTCGAAGATGAGTTGTCGCTGCCAGTGGCACAGATTTATGTCAATGATGCGCTGCAGAAGTTCGTCACTGATAATGTAAAAGCCATCTTAGAACTGCGTGTTGAGATGCATGATGACTGGTTCCGCTTATACTGTACGGTCGATGCTGGTGGCATTTATGCAGAGGTGGCGAGTAATTTTAGTTTGATTCATGTACAGCTTGATCGTAACGTCCAGCGATTTGTCTTTGGTCAACAGACTTATACTGATGTGCTAAATCTACGTTGTGAGTCGTTTATTAAGCGCCAAGGTATCAAACTGTTTATTTGGTTTTATCACACTATTCTGAAAAAAGACCCATTAGGCTTTATTCTCTCTTATATCAATATCGCCCGTGCAAAAGACGAGGTTATCTACCTTGATATCAATCGTTGGTTAAAAAAGAACAAAAAAATCATGAGCACTTTGCATAAAGTTCAAGTCAACTATGGCGAGCTTGAAGAAGAGCAAATGATTTTGAAAACTCAAATCAATTATCGTGATTTATTGGCTGCCAGCAGTAACGAAGATATCATCGGCGATGATGATGAGCCTGAGTTGATGCAAGGCCCTATTAACCCAATAGATGATGCGACCGAACCGAGTCAGGTATAAATCTCTCAGTATACAAATGACGTTTTTTACTTAGCAAAAAAGCGCTGACACTTAGAGACTATTATTGTCTTTTAGCGTCAGCGCTTTTTTATCAAGAAAATTTTCAATGGCTTCTAAAGCGTGCCGTCATCAATCATGCAACTACCAGTAATTTTCTACCGCAATATTGCCCTCGCCGCGACGATTCATCACCAAACCTAAAGTCTTGAGCGCTTCTTTGGTATCTTCCACCATGTCTGGATTGCCACATAACATGACGTGCGTGCTATCAACATCCAAGGCGATGCCCGCTCGCGCTTGCAGCGTACCATCTAGCAGCAGCTTGGGCAGACGCTCTGTCAGGGCGCCTTCGACAGGTTCACGGGTAACGATAGGAATAAAGATTAGTTTTGCAGGATTTTCAACCAAAGAACCAAAGTCTTCTTGCAAACTTTCAATCTTGTCGATATAGGCAAGCTCTTCTATCGAGCGCGCACTATAAGCCAAGATGATGTGCTCGTAATCTTCCCACGTCTGCAAATCTTGTAACATTGATAAAAATGGTGCCAAGCCCGTTCCAGTCGCGAGCAGCCATAAATCTTTTGGTAAAGGCTTTTGATAACGTGCTAACGTCAAAAAACCAAACGGCATGGTATTAAGCAGCAGCTCATCGCCCACTTCTAAATGCTGCAACTGCGACGTAAATGCGCCATCAGGAATTACGATAGAGAAGAACTCTAGCACCTCATCAAAAGGTGAAGAAACGATGGAATAAGCCCGAAAGATGTCTTCGTTTAGTTTTTCATTCTGTTCTTCATTAGCAATGGCATTACCTGCTGCACGCTGCTGTTTATAATATTTTAATTGACTGGGATTGACGCCCAAACGCACAAATTGACCCGCAGTAAACTTAAAGCTATCAGGACGGCTGACAGTGAAGCTAAATAGATTTGGCGTCCACGTGGTCTTACTAAGCACGGTTACTGCCTGAATATTATCACTCATAAGAATTATCGACTCACTTTTTAGTAATCATTATTTTTATCAAAACTTTGAACGACACACAATAAAAGATGCGCCAAGCTTATCATAAAGCTGGCGCATCTTGGGTTTCTGACCGTAATAACAGATAAGCAGCGGTATCAGTATACCCCTACTTACCCTTTTGCTATTTACCAAATACGTGCCAGACTTGCCCATTCAATCATGCTGTTTGGCAAAATACCAAAGAAGATAATCATCGCAGTTACCGCAATAACCATAATCCCGCCAGTACGCATCGCCCATTGGCTAGAAACGTCAAACTCAATGAACTGTTTAGGACGTTTAAAGAGGGTGAGCATCACACGTAAATAATAGAATAAGCCGATCGCACTACCCAAGATAATCATCGCTGCCAAGAACCAGTTGGTTCCTTGTACCGCTGCCAATATCGCAAATAGCTTGGTAATAAAGCCAGCCGTCAACGGAATGCCTGCCAATGACAACATCATAATAGTCATAACTGCAGTCAATACGGGACGACGCCAAAACAGACCTTGATAGTGAGTCAACTCATCAGCCTCACCAGATAAACGATAAGGGCTCGACATCAAGGTTACAACGCCAAAGGCACCGATAGAGGTTAATGCATAAACCGCCATATACATACTAGAGATACTATCCGCTGCCGCGCCGATACTGACGATGACAATCAACACATAACCCATATGGGCAATGGATGAATAACCCAATAGGCGTTTGAGGCTGGTTTGACGTACTGCTAATAAGTTACCGACTAAGATAGATAAAGTTGCCATGACCATTAACAGCATTTGCACCGATGGTAAGGCCAATAAAGACGTATCAATTAAGAAACGAACCGCCAAGCCCATCATAGCTACTTTTGATACCGATGCTAAAAAGGTAGCGATTGGTGCTGGAGCGCCTTCGTAAACATCTGGTGTCCACATATGAAACGGCGCAGCAGAGAGTTTGAAGGCGATACCGAACATCATCATCGCCGCACCAAGTATCAGAAGTGGCGACTCAAAAACATCACCTAATACCATACTAATTGGCTTAAAGGCGAGCGAGCCTACTTCGGCATAGATAAATGCCATACCCATCAGCAATGTCGCCGATGCCGTCGCTGACAGCACCAAGTATTTCAGCCCCGATTCGAGTGAGCGGTTGCGCATATAGGTATATGACAGCATGCCGTATAACGGTATAGACAGCATCTCTAAGCTCATAAAGAATGACGCTAAATGCTGAGCACTGACCATCAGTAAAGCACCAATCGTCGATAGCAACATGAGCAAATATAGCTCTTCTTTATTATCCTTGAGATTGGCGAGATACGCATAAGAGAGCGTACAGCAAGCCAATGCACAGATAAAAATAATCACCATATTAAACTGAGCAAAGTTATCAATAACGAATAGCTGCTCAGCGTTTGGTACGAGAGTACCGCTATTCATCATACCTGTCATTTGCCCAATGAGAGTAAATAGACCAATATTTAAGCCGACGACCGTTATCGTACCAGTCACCATATGTGAGCGTTTAATTGCGATGGCAATCATGACCACCAATACCGTAATAACGACGGCAATGATTGGCGCATAAGGCAATAACCCCATCAAATCATTCATCGTAATATCATTCATGACTTAACGTGCCTCCATTGCATCAAGCAGTTGCGACGCATCTACTTGTGTGACTTGACTGTATATATAAGCGTTATTGATCCACTGCATCGCATGACTTGAAGTATCAAGGAACGGCTGTGGATATAGACCAAGCCATACCAAACCTGCAGCGAGCATCAATAACAATGACAACTCACGCTTGCCCAAGTCTTTTAATGGACGCGTAGGCAAACCATGTGCTTTGGTTTCTTGCATAGCGACTGCTTCGATATTGTTTTTGCCAAATAATGCACGATGAATCAAAATAAGCGAGTATAGCCCTGCTAGTACCAGACTGAATGTTGCAAAGACCACAAACACTGGATACTGAGCAAAAGCACCAAATAAAATCATGAACTCGCCAATGAAGTTACCTGTCCCCGGAATACCGAGCAATGCCGCACAGAAGAACATCAGTATCGGTGCGTAGTAACGGAACTGACCCCACATACCACCCATCAAGGTTAGATCGCGCGTATGTAGACGCTCATATAACTGCCCTGCCATAATGAATAGCGCTGCTGAGCTTAAGCCGTGCGCTAACATCTGAATCATCAGACCTTGCAAACTGAGTAAGGTTCCAGCATAAATTGCTAATACCACAAAGCCCATATGCGAGATACTGGTATAAGCGAGCAAGCGCTTCATATCGGTCTGCATAAAGGCGAGCCATGCACCATAGAAGATACCAATCGTACCTAAGGTCATCGCAATCGGCGCAAAATCTTGTGATGCTGCTGGGAATAACGGCAACACGAAACGAATCAAACCATAAGCGGCGGTTTTAATCAAAACCCCTGCCAAATCCACCGAACCTGCCGTTGGTGCTTGCGCATGCGCATCTGGCAACCAGCCATGGAACGGAATAATCGGCAACTTAACCGCAAAGCCAATAAAGAAGCACAGCATGATCGGATATTCCCAGCCGCCAAGTGACGTACCGAGCAAATCATTATAATTAAAGCTCACCACCCCTTTTTGGGCGTAGCTGATAATGACCAATATCAAAATGCCGACCAGCATAATAAGCCCAGAAGCTTGGGTATAAATAAAGAACTTAGTCGCTGCGTATTCCTTGGTTTTACCAACCACATCATGACCCCAAATAGCGATCAAGAAGTAGATAGGAACCAGCATCATCTCCCAAAAGAAGAAGAACAAGAACAGATCAATGGCTAAGAACACACCAATGACGCCGCCCAAACTCCACAAAAGGTTGAGATGGAAAAAGCCGACTCGACGCTGAATCTCATTCCACGAACAAGCCACAGCAGCAATACCGAGCAATCCTGTTAACGCCACCATCATCAGCGACAAGCCATCCATCGCTAAATGGAAGCTAATACCAAAAGTCGGTATCCATGGCACACTAAATTCAGCGACCCAAGGCACAGCAGCGTCTGGCGCAATCACTTGCTTACTCATGCCGCTAAAGTCGCCGTATTGCCACAGCACTAGCGACAATACAAAGGTCAACGTCATACCGATTAGAGCAATCCATCGCGGCAAACGTTTATTAAATCGCTCGACCAACCAACATAACAACCCGGCAATAAAGGGAATTGCAATTAATGCTGGTAGCATCCACGTTTGTTGTAACTCAATCATCTTATACCACCGTCATCATTACCAGCACTAGTAATACAGCCATGCCCAAGCCAAAGCTTGCAGCGTAACCTCGAAGTGACCCAGTTTGCGTCGCAGACAATACCTTATTACCAGCAGATGCCAGCTTAGGCAAGACGAGCCACGCTTTATCGATAGGGTCGGCTTTAAATAAGCGGCCGATGAACAAAAAGGGTTTTACAAAAATTACATCGTATAGCGCATCAAAACCTAGACCATGATAACACCAGTGATATAGCGCCCCACCAACACGTGAGCGCTTAAAGCGGGTGAGCATTCGACCTTTATCCACCACATATAATAGCGCCGCTATTATTAGACCAGCCAGCATCGCACCCATGGCGATAAACTCAGCCGTATGCTTACCATGCGCTTGACCAGCGACTTCCAATAAATGCCCAACACTCTCTGGCAAGACGCCTTGTAATGGCGGGGTAATAAATGCGCCCACTGCCGTTGATAATACGAGCAACACACTAAGTGGTAGCCAATATGACACACCTGATAATTTGTGTGCATGCGTCTTTTCTTCACCAAAGAAGATAATCCAAATCATACGGAAGGTATAAAGCGCGGTTAAGAAAGCACCGAATACACCCATATAGAATAAGACCATATGACCGGTTGCATAACTCTCCCAAAGAATCGCTTCTTTAGAGTAAAAACCGACCGTGACCCAGGGTATCGCTGCCAATGCACCGCCACCGACGATATAGCACCAAAATACCAACGGTATCTTTTTACGTAGACCGCCCATCTTAAAGATGTTTTGCTCATGGTGTACCGCAAGGATGACTGCGCCTGATGATAAGAATAACAGGGCTTTAAAGAAAGCATGAGTCATCAAATGAAAGATTGCGCCTTGCCACGCACCAACGCCGAGTGCTAAGAACATATAGCCAATTTGGCTCATGGTTGAATAAGCAAGAATACGTTTGATGTCAGTTTGTGCCAGTGCACAGAATCCAGCAACGACCAATGTCAACGCCCCTACGCCGCCGACCCAATATAATAAAATACCAGGGGTCAGCTCAAACAATGGATGTAAGCGAGCGATTAAATAAACACCTGCGGTGACCATCGTTGCCGCGTGAATAAGCGCTGATACTGGCGTCGGACCTGCCATTGCATCAGCCAGCCATGTATGTAATGGCAGCTGCGCTGATTTACCCATCGCGCCGCCAACCAACATCATGGTGGTCAACATCATCGTTGGATTGTTGATATCAAACACTTCTGGTGCACGAGTAATAATTTCTTGAATATTAAGCGTACCAAATTCACGGAATAATAAAAACAGACCGAAGGCTAAGAATACATCACCCACGCGCGTCACCGTAAAGGCTTTCATCGCTGCAAGACCATTGGCGCGGTCATGGTAATAAAAACCGATCAGTAAGTACGAACAGATACCAACGCCTTCCCAGCCAAGATAAAGCAAGAACAAGTTATCTGCCAAGACTAGCAATAACATGCTGGCGACGAACAAGTTCATATAGCTAAAGAAACGGGCAAAGCCAGTGTCGCCTTTCATATACCAAGCGGCAAAGAGATGGATTAAAAAGCCAATCCCAGTGATGACACCCGTCATCGTCAGTGCCAAACCATCAAAGCTCAGACCGAAACTTGGGGCAAAATCTCCGACTTGGAACCATGTCCAAAGCGGAATCTCTATGACCGTTCCTGCTGGATTATTGGTCAAAAAAGTATAACTAACGATTAGCGTGCATAGTGCTGATAACAGCATACTACCCACACCGACAATCGCTGCCACCTGCTCTGTTAGCTTGTCGCGCATAAAGGCTAAAATCAAAAAGCCAATGAGCGGGAATATAAAGGTTAATGGTAATAAACTCATGACATCATCCTTTCATCTCATTGGCGCTATCGACATCGAGATGCCCACGCTGATGATAAAAACGCAATAATATTGCCAGACCAATTGACGCTTCAGCCGCAGCCAAGGTCAAAATAAAGATAAACATAATCTGTCCGTCTGGATCGACCCAGCGACTACCTGCCACTACAAATGCCAATGCTGCCGCATTCATCATGATCTCAAGACTCATTAGCATAAATAGGAAGTTACGTCGTACCATGACGCCGCACAGACCGATGGCAAATAAAATACCTGCCAAAATCAGTCCATGGCTCATGGGTATCATACCCAGTACATTTTGCGCCTCAGCAACTGGCTGTACTAAGCCTGCCACCTCGTGGGCAAACGGCACGTTTGACACATCTTGTGCCACGCTTGCTGCTAGTACCATTAGTCTGACTCCTTGCGCGTAACTTTATTCGCACCTACTTGACTACCTGCTTTCATGCCTACCTTCATACCAACATAGTCATGCGGGTCAACATCTTTATATTCGTAAGGCTTAGCCATTTCTACGCCGTCATGCTGTGTAAGAGTACTATCATTGTCGTATTGTTTGATACTGCCTACGCTTGGCTTGAAGTTTTGGCTATCATTACCGATGACCTCATCGTCGACTGTCTCTTTACCTAAATGATAAGCGGCGACCAAGGCTGCCAATAATAGCAATGCTGCTACTTCAACCAGCATAATGTATTTAGTAAATAACACCGTACCGACTGCTTTGGCAGAGATAGTCGTGCCACCCATCATGACCGCTTCATCGTGATTGAGACCAATCATCGCATAGAGCACAACGGCAATGATTATCGTCAATCCTGTCGGCAGCGCCCACGTGCCGGCATCGAGCCAACGCTCTTCGCGCTCGTCATTACTCATGCCCAAATTAAGCATCATGATAACGAAAACAAATAGCACCATAATGGCACCAGCATAAACAACAATCTCTAGCGCACCTGCAAACGGCGCTCCTAATACAAAAAATATCCCAGCAATTGCTAACAACGACACAATCATCGATAAGATAGCATGCACTGGATTGGCCTGAGTCACTACACGCAGACTGGCAAATATCGCCACTGCTGCAAGTGAATAAAATCCAGCCAATTCAGGATGGTTCAAAATATTCATCATGGTAGCAAGCTCCTTAGATCAATCGGTGCAGACTCATTTTGTGCTGCGCCTTTTGGTTTATCTGCTACCGCCATACCTGTCACACGATAATAGTTATAATCAGGGTATTTACCTGGTCCTGAAATGAGCAAATGCTCTTTTTCATAGACCAAGTCTTGGCGCTTATATTCACCCAGCTCAAAATCTGGGGTCATTTGAATCGCTGTCGTTGGACAGGCTTCTTCACACAATCCACAAAAGATACAGCGTGAGAAATTGATACGGAAAAACTCTGGATACCAGCGGCCGTCTTCACGCTCAGCTTTTTGTAATGAGATACACCCTACCGGACATGCCACCGCACACAAGTTACAAGCGACACAGCGCTCGTCTCCATCAGGATCACGTGTGAGGACAATACGTCCACGAAAACGCGGCGGTACAGGTACCGGCTCTTCAGGATAAAGGATGGTATCACGCGGTCTGAGCGCATGACTATTGACCATCCACATGCTGCGGACAATGGTAAATATACCAATGACGGTCTTTTTTATGGTAGTAAACATGGGATTATTATCCTTATCAGCTTTACCCTAGTTCATCAGTGATGGCTAGTAATGACTATAACGTTGGGGAAAAGATCAAAATGACCGCAGCAGTAATCAACAGATTGATCAAAGTTACGGGCAGACATACTTTCCAGCCAAAGTTCATCACCTGATCATAACGCGGACGCATGAGTGAGCCTCGAGCCAAAACAAACATCGTCATAAAGAACAGCGTTTTAATCATGAACCAAAAAGCTGGTGGAATAAATGGAATATCTAAATTGAACGGCGCAAGCCAACCGCCAAAGAACAAGCAAGTCATTAAGGCAGAAATCAAGACAACGTTGACATACTCACCAATAAAGAACATACCAAACTTCATACCAGAATATTCGACATGATAACCTTCAGCCAGTTCTTGCTCTGCTTCTGGTTGGTCAAATGGATGTCTGTGAGTGACGGCTACACCAGCCACGACAAAGGTTAAGAATCCGAAAAACTGCGGGATGATATACCAGCCATCCGCTTGTGCTTCAACAATAGCGCGTAAGTTAAATGAACCTGTTAGCGCAACAACGCCCATCAATGACAAACCCAAAAACACTTCGTAGCTGATGGTTTGTGCAGCAGAGCGCAAACCACCGAGTAGCGAGAACTTATTGGCAGACGCCCAACCGCCGAACATCACCGCATAGACAGCAATACCAGCCATGGCAAAGAAAAACAGAATACCAATATCCCAATCAACCACGCCAAGCGTTGGCGAGATAGGAATAATGGCAAATGAAGCCAAGGCAGTAAACATTGCGACCGCAGGTGCCAACGTGAACATAAACTTATCGGTAAAGTTCGGTGTCCAATCTTCTTTAAAGAAGATTTTTAGCATATCGGCGACTAACTGCAACGAACCAAAAGGCCCGACACGGTTTGGACCATAACGATCTTGCCATAAGGCCAACATACGGCGCTCATAGATAATCATCATCGCGGCAACCAATACCACGACCAAGAAGATGACCAGTGATTGCCCGACCATAAATAAAATGGACCAAGCATCAAAGCTCATGCTACCAGCCAAGAAGCTTGGCACATCAGGGATAATACGGGTAACTTGCATATTACACCTCCTGTGTGGTGGTCGGTGCTGTGTTCATTTGCGCAGCATCGTTATTGTTCATCATATCGTTAGCCATGCTACCCATCATCGTCACTGGTGCATCCACTTTGCGAACCGACGCTGGCATTGATGGATGAATGATACTCACCTGCCCAACTGGGTAACCGATACAGCCTTCTGCTAAATAACCGACAATCTGTACTGGCAAGGTGATTTGTTGCTTATCGATTTCAATCGCTAAGTAATCGCCATTAGCGATGTTCCAGTCCTTAGCATCATCCATCCCGATACGCCATGCAGCAACAGGCAGTTGCTCCGCAACCACTGGGCTACGTGACGCCATCATAGAGCTGGCATAGATATTATGGATAGGCACCAGTTTGGCTTGTCCTTCCTGCATATCCGTCGTCGTCGCAGACATGGCATCTGGTGCAACATATTGACGTGTTTCTAAACGTGCTAGCTGATCGAACATGCGCACACCTGGGTCGCCATTTTTTAGATGACCACCGACCTTGTCTTGGTATTTATTCCACGCTTGCGGTGAGTTCCAACCTGCCGCATTGGCAAAAGGAATCATCGAGCTTGGCGTTTCTTTACCACTATAACCTTCCATTGAGAAGGTCAAACCGGTGTCTAAATCTTTTGGCTGCATCGGCTCATGCACAGATATCGGTGCACGCATAGCGGTACGACCTGAATAGCGGCGCGGCTGACGAGCAATCTTCAGACCAGTCATACGGTAATCAGCATCAGGCGCAGCGCCTTTAATACCAGCAAGCTTAGGATGTGTAGCAATTAATGCATTGATGACATCATCCAGTTGCGTCCAATCGACATCACGACCCTCGATGCTGCTATGCACGGCATGTAACCAGCGCCAGCCTTCTTTAATACTGCTCATCGGATGATAGTATTCGTTGTCGTAAACTTGGAAGAAACGCTGTGCACGACCTTCAGCCGATATCAACGTACCATCTGCTTCTGCAAAGCTTGCCGCAGGTAACACAATATCGACGTCTTTATGCCAATCAAGCAACTGATGATCTAGCGCAATGACGGTTTTGTCGGCTAATAGTTGAGTCAACTTACTGGCATCAATGGCATCAGTCAGCTGATTTTCAGCGACGATGACCACATCGAAATCAGTCGCTAACAATTCTTCGACTGACTGACCGCCAAGCATGCAAACACCCATGCTATTGGCATCGGTAACTGTTAAGTAGATACCTGCTTGTGCCTGATATTTACTGTTTACTTCTTTCAGCTCAAGTTTTTTAGCAGGAGCGCGTTCTACATTGTCTTGCGTTTCTGTATCAACACCGGTTTCAGGTTTGTTTGGTTTAGCGGATAGCTCTTTATCTTCTATTTGCGCTTGCTCATCACGAACTTGAGCATTATACGTGTCCACTTGCTGCTGTTCAGTCGCTTTAATTGCTAAACGTTTTTGCGTCAATGCTTGAGTAATCTGCGCCGCTGCTTCTATCAATGCGGTAGACGACAAACTACTACCCGAAACAACTAACGGCTTATCAGCTTGAATCAAGTCATAAGCGATTTGCCGAGCCAATGCTTGCATACCGTCAGTCTCAGTATTGGCATCTTGCTCAGCTGCTTGTGGATCTGCTATTTCTGCTAAATCATCAGCGAAATTGGCAATTTCATCAGCGACTTTAAATCCAAGTTTAGTGATGTCTTCAGGGGTCGCCACCACACTCACTTTACTGATATCTTCTAGCTTAGTCTGCGTCACATCGATGACATAGACTGGGCTTAGCGCATCTTGAGCAATACGTTTAACCGGTTCAGCAAGCCACGACTGCGTTTGCAATGCCGCTGCCATTTTCAGGCCTTCATTTTTTGCCGCTTGGCGTACTGACAGCGCGACACGTGATGAGGTTTGAGTGATGTCTTCACCCAATACCAATACTGCATCATAGCTTTCAATATCAGTCATGCTTGGGTTATAAATGCCATCAGTACTTAATACTTCGATGCATTTATTAACCAATGCTTGCTGCTGATGGTTCAAACCTGTTGAGAACTTATCAAAGCCAACCAGATTTTTTAGCGCAAAGTTGGTCTCTAGACTGGCGCGCGGTGAGCCAATACCAATGACTTTTTTATCTTTGATACGCTTAATAGTTTCATCTAATGCATAGTCAATATTAATTTTGACATGCTTATCGTTGATACGCTCAAGCGCTTGGGTTGGGCGATCGTCACGATTAACATAGCCGTAACCAAAGCGACCACGGTCACACAAGAAATAGCGGTTTACTTCACCGTTATAGCGGTTTTCGATACGGCGCAATTCACCATAACGCTCACCTGGTGAGATATTACAGCCAGCCGAGCAGCCATGACAGATGCTTGGTGCATACTGCATGTCCCATTTACGGTTATAACGCTCTGAATGCGTTTTATCGGTAAATACACCAGTTGGGCATACTTCCGTTAAGTTGCCTGAGAATTCGCTTTCGAACTGACCATCCTTATCACGACCAAAATAAACGCGGTTATTTGAGCCATAAACGCCCAAGTCTTCGCCACCCGCATAGTCTTTATAAAAACGTACACAACGATAGCAAGCGATACAGCGGTTCATCTCATGCGCGATGAATGGGCCAAGCTCTTGATTATGATGGGTGCGTTTGGTAAAGCGATAACGACGACGGCTATGACCTGACATATACGTCATGTCTTGCAAATGGCAATGTCCGCCCTCTTCACAGGTTGGACAATCATGTGGATGGTTGGTCATCAGTAGCTCAACCATCGACTTGCGAAACGCTTTGGCTTCATCGTCAGTGACAGAGATATACATGTCATCGCCAGGAGCGACCATACATGACATCACAAGACGGCCGCGACCTGCTTCCATATCTTCTTTGTTTTGGAATTGCTTGACCGCGCACTGGCGGCACGACCCTACTGAGCCAAGGGCTGGATGATAACAAAAATACGGCACATCAATGCCGAGTGATAAGCAGGCTTGTAGCAAGTTATCTGCGCTATCTACTTCGACAGTGGTCCCATCAATATGTATGACTGCCATGCCGCTCTCCTTATTTCACTTCTGGCTGTTGATTGGCTGCCGCATCAATGACATCGACACCAACCGCCTGCGCGATTTTTTGATCAAACTCTGGACGGAAATATTTAATCGCACTCATCAGTGGTTCCATCGCACCCGGCGCATGTGCACAGAAAGTTTTACCAATCCATAAGTCACGCGTAAGGCCTTCTAGTTTTTCGACATCGCCGACTTGCCCTTCACCATCATTGATAGCGGTAAGCAATTTGACACCCCACGGCAGACCATCACGGCATGGCGTACACCAACCGCAGGATTCGCGCTGAAAGAAAATTTCGAGATTGCGAACGAGTGGCACCATATCTTGTGCTTCATCAACGACCATAATTAGCCCAGTACCCATACGGCTACCTGCTTTTTGAATGGTGTCAAAATCCACCACCACATCTAAATGCTCAGTGGTTAAAAAGTCAGTAGAAGCACCGCCCGGTAGCCAAGCTTTGAGCGTTTTGCCATCGATCATACCACCCGCTAAATCTTCAATGATTTCGCGTGCCGTATAACCAAACGGTAACTCCCACAGACCTGGGTCATTGACTAAACCTGAGCAGCCAAACAGTTTGGTACCCGGTGTCTGGCTCTTGCCTTTGATGTTAGATAATGACTGATACCATTCAACACCATGGTTTAGGATGGCTGGCATGTTACACAAGGTTTCAACGTTGTTGACGACGGTTGGACGACCCCATGCACCAGAAATTTGTGGAAACGGTGGTTTGGTACGTGGATTAGCACGGCGACCTTCCAAGCAATTAATCAGTGCCGTTTCTTCACCACAGATATAGCGTCCAGCGCCCGTATGCACGTGCAGATTAAAGCTAAAGTCTGAGCCTAAAATATTCTTTCCCATGAGATTGTTAGCCAAGCATTCTTCGATGGCAGTGACCAGACGCTGGGCGGCTAAGATATATTCACCACGGATAAAGATATACCCGTCAGTTGCACCAATCGCATGAGCGGTAATCAACATACCTTCAATTAACTGAAACGGTAGGCGCTCCATTAATAGGCGATCTTTAAAGGTGCCCGGCTCCATTTCATCCGCATTACAGATGAGATAACGCGGCAAACCATCCGGCGGCGACATAAATGACCATTTAAGACCAGCATTAAAACCTGCACCGCCGCGACCTCGAACATTGGCCGCTTTAATCATATTGCCAACGTCTTTAGGCGACTTAGATAACGCTTCTTTTAGACCCGTAAAGCCTTTTAGAGACTCATAAGTGGCTAAATCAAGCACCGCATCATGATGCGCCAAACGCCACGTCAAAGGCTTGGTTTCGCTAGTGGCTGTCGCTTTATCACCATAGATTGGAACACGCTGTGCATTTAGCTGGCTTGGCGCTTGGCCTTGACCGCGACGAGCAATTTGCTCTGAAATCGTTAAACTCATGCGTATAGCTCCAATAATTGCGCGACCTCAGATGGCTGGACAGGGCCGTAAGTGTCTTCATCAATCAGTACCGCTGGTCCCTTATCACAGTTGCCCAAGCAGCAAATTGGCAATAGGGTAAAACGTCCATCAGCAGTGGTTTGACCGTACTCAATACCCAGCTGCGATCTAATCTCATCTGACAGCGCCTCATAACCTGTCAAATAACAAGCCACAGAGTCACATATGAGAATCACATGGCGACCGACAGGTTGGCGATAAATACGGTTAAAGAAAGTCGCAACCCCATCCATATCTGACATCGGAATGTCTAGGATGTTGGCAATGGCATTTGCTTGCGCATCATCGACCCAGCCGTTACGCTTTTGCACGATTTTTAGCGCATCTAGCGAGGCGGCACGCGCCTGTGGGTAATGGTGCATAAACTCATGAATGGCAGCAATTTCATCACTGGTGAGAATGCTTTCCACATCTACTTTTGGCATTTTGTCGGAAACAATTTTCATAATCTTCTGTCTTTCCTCACTCATCCTGCTCTATCACAAGCCAATATCAGTCTGCTTAAAACTGTAGTTATATTGACGAGTGACAGCATTTTGGTGTGCCATCAGGCAATAATATATTGATGAACAAATACTTATGAAGCAGCGGCTCTAACGATCACAATCCGCCATCACAATATCAATCGATGCTAGGTACATAATGGCATCAGAAACCAGCGAGCCATTGATGACCGATGGCATCTGCTGTAAATGCGCAAATGTCGGCGTACGGATACGGGTACGATAGCTCATCGTGGCCTTGTCTGAGGTGATGTAATAACTGTTCAGACCTTTGGTCGCCTCGACGATCGTCGTACATTCGCCTGCTGGCATCACAGGACCCCAAGATACTGAGATAAAGTGGTTAATCAGCGTTTCGATATCATTCAATGTACGGTCTTTTGGCGGTGGTACAGCCAGTGGATGATCCGCTTTATAAGGGCCTTGTGGCATATTATCCATACATTGACGGATAATACGCAATGACTGACGCATCTCTTCGACTTTGACCATACAGCGATCATAAGCATCACCGTTGTAGCCAACTGGCACTTCAAAATCGTAATTCTCATAGCCCATGTATGGACGCGCTTTACGCAGGTCGAAATCAACGCCTGTCGCACGCAGACCAGCGCCCGTCACGCCCCAAGCAAGTGCTTGCTTAGCATTATATTGAGCAACCCCTTGGGTACGGCCTTTGAGCACGCTATTTTGTAATGCCGCTTTGACATATTCGTCCAAGCGTTTTGGCATCCAATCTAAAAACTCACGCACCAGACGCTGCCAACCACGTGGCAGATCAGCAGCGGTACCGCCGATGCGGAACCAAGCGGGATGCATACGATAGCCAGTCACGGCTTCGATGACGTCATAGGCTTTTTGGCGATCGGTAAACATATAGAATACAGGGGTCATACCGCCCGCATCCTGAATGAACGTACCGACGAATAGTAAATTATTGGTGATACGGAAAAACTCACTCATCATCACGCGGATGGTTTCAGCACGTGGTGGAATGGTGATTCCAGCCAACTTTTCGACCGACATGATGTACGGCAGTTCATTCATCACACCGCCCAGATAATCGATACGGTCGGTATAAGGAATAAATGAGTGCCATGTTTGACGTTCAGCCATCTTTTCTGCGCCGCGATGGTGATAGCCGATATCAGGGATACAATCGACGACTTCTTCGCCATCGAGCTGTAGCACAAGTCTAAAAGCACCGTGAGCAGAGGGATGGTTAGGACCGATGTTCAAGAACATAAAGTCTTCATCACGACCTGAACGCTTCATGCCCCATTCTTCTGGGACAAAACGCAGGTTTTCTTGCTCGTATTGTTGCTTGGCGGTGTTCAAGAAATACGGGGTAAATTCAGTCGCGCGCGCATGATACTCTTTACGCAGCGGATGACCTTCCCAGTACTTTGGTAATAAGATACGCGTTAGATGCGGATGACCGGTAAAGACAATACCGAACATGTCCCATACTTCACGCTCGTACCAGTTGGCATTTGGCCAAATCTGCGTAGCGCTCGGTACATTGACATCGTCTTCACTCAGCGCGACTTTAATACGTACGTCGCTATTACGCTCAAGCGACATCAAGTGATAAAACACCGTAAAATCGCTGTCAGGCAAACCTTGGCGATGCTGACGCAGACGCTCATCTATCGCTGACAAGTCAAATAGCATGACGTATGGCTGGGGCAATTTACGCAGGTATAGAAGAATATCCAGCAAATCAGCACGTGCCACCCAAACCGTTGGAATCTCATCCACAGTGTGCTGCACGACAAACTTACCGGCATACTTCTGCTCCAGCTCGGTGATAACCGCTGGAACAGGCTTAATGTTAGGATCTATGTTTTCGACTACCGTGACCATGAATGATGTATTCCTTCATTAATCATAATTGAGCTATGTTGAGCCTAACCGAGCTATATTAATCATAACTGAACCATGTTAATCATAACTGAACTACGCTAAACATAAGCGAACTACGATGAATATATGCGTACTGAGCACTTTTACGGATTGTGTATGATTGAGCCAAACTAAAACATGATATAACCAAATAATTTATGCCTAATATGCTATTTATCAAATGCAGTTTGGCTACAGGCTCGCTGATTAGATACTGTCTGGGCTACGCAAGTTTTTCACAGCGATACGATCTGCTTGCTTACGGTCACGCTCAGGCGTCATTTGTGGCTGATAGATACCCTGATCATTGACATGAATACCTAGCGGGCGACGCTCTTTAGTAATCGACTCTTGCAGCAACATCAAGCCTTGGATCAACGCTTCTGGACGCGGCGGACAACCGGGCACATAGACATCAACAGGGATAATTTTGTCCACGCCTTGCACGACCGAATAGATATCATACATACCACCCGAGTTAGCACAGGCACCCATCGAGATAACCCATTTTGGCTCAAGCATTTGCTCATAAAGGCGCTGAATAACCGGTGCCATTTTGACAAAACAAGTACCAGCAACGATCATCACGTCTGCCTGACGGGGCGACGCGCGAATAACTTCGGCACCAAAGCGTGACAAATCATGAACGGCGGTTAGGGTGGTGGCATATTCGACATAACAGCAAGAGGTACCAAAGTTAAATGGCCAAAGTGAGTGCTTGCGCCCCCAGTTTGCTGTTGAATGGACAAGGTCTTCGAGACGACCCATAAAGACGTTTTTATTCACTTCGTCTTCGATTGGATCATTGACCGTTTGACTGGTCTGTGCAGGATAGACATCTGCATCAGGGTTGGCTTTTGTTAATGTGTATTTCATAACATACAACCTTTATATTAGGCGAAGCGCAGCAATCATCTTGCTTCCGCTATCGCCTTAACTTCTATTATTAATAGGCGACCATTTTGCAGTAATGTGCCACAAGACCGTCAAAAGCGATTAGCGTTTGACTTTGTCTTGTTGCGCAGATGTAGCAAAATCCATGGAAGTCACATTACCAGTAGTATTAATATGATCGATATTTTGCAAGTGACGACGGTTGGTCTCGATATTGTTCGAGACATTAATCTGCCCTGAAGACTGGGCTGGTATCTTGCCAGTTGGATCGACCATCAGCTCATCGACGCCATCAAACTGCGTAATATCTGCCAAATTAAAATCTGCCGGAGCTGCATATAGACGTGGTTGCTTGCGGCGCTTGTCCGATGGTGCCCAATTCATCGCACCCAGACTGAGCTCGTATACCAAGCCGATAATCAAGATGGTAATGAATATCGCGGCAGCGGCGAAGCCCAGCCAGCCTGCTTCACGTACTGAAACGGCATAAGCGTATAAATATAGCGCTTCTAAATCAAAGATAACGAAGAAGATTGCCACCAAATAGAATTTGGCAGACAAACGAATACGGGCGTTGCCAGCTCCGACAACACCCGCTTCAAATACTTCTTCTTTTTGTGAGCCCTGAGAGCGACCGCCAAGCAAACGCGGCACAACCAGCATAAAGACCACTAGCCCAATGGCGGCTAAGATAAAAGCAATGGCTGACCAATTAAAAGCAGACATGATAATACGTGCTCCTCACCCAATCGAGTGTCAAGCGCAGCGCACATACTCACAAACTATAGAGTGGTAATGGCGACCGGCATAACGCAGACGAAAACACAAAGTAACTGCCATTGGGTCTTAATAACTCAATGGCTCATATAGATACTGTGCTGGTAATAACCAATTATCAAGCTTATTGACGACGATGTCAGACATGACCAACTATAGATACTCCGATATATAACGGAGAAAGGCTGGTCGCCTAACGCATCTTCTAACAACGTAAGATCAACGTATTAAATCAATATCATATTCGATAGTTTATTTAATTGATTTAATAGCTCATTACACGTGGTCAACAATGACGAGACAACTGGCATAAATTATTTACGTACTATACGCATATCAGTGCCTAAAAGCTAGTTTTTAACTGTATTGAACGGTCACTTTATAGGCGAAAGAAACATGTTTTTTTTGCCATGAATTATGATATAGACGTTACCTTATATTAAGCCCAAATCCACATTTTTGAGTGGACGCTAGTATATATAGTATAAGTCACGAAAAATTAACGCTTTTTTACTGGGTGCCGATCCTTGAACTCCTCCCCAATGTGACGGTTTTTGCTTTATAATAACCCGCCTAATTGCATGGTAGTATCAGCGGCTGTTTTAACGATGGCGCTCTTGATTAATTGTCACAAAATATTAATGGTCATGAGCGTGATTAGCGGATAGGTTGATTAACCTTATCGACGCCATGTTTTGATATCGAGATGATGCAACAAGCTATAATGCTATGTTGCCGTCTTGCGCTATCGATCTGCCTGATACGTGCCGTTTTTATCTCACTGAGCAACGCTTGATATCAACACTCGCCTTTTTTGCTTTCTTTTTGCTTTTGTCTTACAGGTCACCTTATGAGTCAACTTAATCCCAAACAACAAGAAGCGATGCTCTACGTATCCGGTCCATTGCTTGTGCTAGCAGGTGCCGGCTCCGGTAAGACATCGGTGATTACCCGTAAAATTGCGTATCTAATCGAAGAATGCAACATGCCAGCCGAGCGCATTACCGCGGTGACTTTTACCAATAAAGCAGCGCGCGAGATGAAAGCCCGTGTCAGTAAATTGCTGCCGAGTGAAAAAACTCGCGGGCTGACGGTGTCTACCTTTCACCAATTTGGGCTACAGTTTTTGCGTTATGAGCTGATTCATACCCCGCTCAAGGGTAACTTCTCCATCATGGACAGCGACGACAGTAAGCGTTTGCTGATGGAGCTGATGATGCGTGACAATTTAAGCGGCGCTGAAAGTCGTGAATTGGTCGGCAAAGCCATTAAAATGATTTCTGACTGGAAAAATGATCTGATTGAGCCGGACAAGGCAATGGAAACCTTAGACGATCCAGAAGACATGATTTTTGCGACCCTCTATGCCTTATATGAGCGCAATTTGCGTGCTTATAACGCCGTTGATTTCGATGATTTGATTGTCCTGCCAACCAAGATATTACGTGAAAACAGAGAGCTGCGCGATAAATGGCAAAACCGTATTCGTTACTTACTCGTCGATGAATATCAAGATACCAACACCGCCCAGTATGAGATGATTAAATACTTAGTCGGACCGCAAGGGCGTTTTACCGTCGTTGGCGATGACGATCAATCTATCTATGCGTGGCGCGGTGCAAAACCGGAAAACATGGCGCTACTCAAAGAAGATTTCCCAAAACTCAAAATCGTCATGCTTGAGCAAAACTATCGCTCGACCACGCGTATTTTGACCTCTGCCAACGCTGTTATTACCAATAACGAGCATTTATTTGAAAAGAAACTCTGGTCAGATAAAGGTCAAGGTGAAAAAATTCGTATTATTAACTGCCGCAATGATGATGATGAGTCTGAGCGTGTGGCAAAAGAGATTGTCACTCATAAACTGCGTTTCGGTAATGAGTGGGAGCAATATGCCGTTCTTTATCGCAGTAACTTTCAGGCGCGCATGCTAGAGGCGCAATTACGTCAGCTGCAAGTGCCTTATAAGTTGTCGGGCGGTCAGTCGTTCTTTGCGCGTAGTGAAATCAAAGACATCATGGGCTATCTACGTTTGATTCTGAACCCTGAAGACGACAGTGCGTTTTTACGTATTATCAATACGCCTAAGCGTGGAATGGGGCCAGCAACGCTAGAGAAGTTAGGCTTATTTTCACAAGAGCATAGCATCTCGCTACTCGCTTCTTGTACCCACGCAGGGCTTGCGCATGTTTTACCGTCGAAGGCTTATGGTACGATAAAGGAGTTCGGTGAGTTTATTGAACATTATACGCGTGAGCTCGATCAGCATCCTGACCCTGTACCTATCGTCCGCCAAATGATTGATGAAACGGGTTATATCGACTTTGTGCGTAGCGACGCCAAAACCCCGCAACAAGAAAAAAACCGTATCGATAATATTGATATGCTCTACACTAGTATTCAATCGCTGATTAATCGAGCCGAAGAAGACGAAGATCGCACCATTGATACCATCATTCGTAAGCTGGTGTTGCTAGATATGCTCGAGCAACAGCAAGAAGAAGAAAACACCAACAAGGTTAACTTGATGACCTTGCATGCAGCAAAAGGTTTGGAATTTGATTTTGTGTATATCATGGGGCTTGAGGAAGAAATGCTACCGCACCGCAATTCTATTCTAAGCGAGACGGTCGAAGAAGAACGGCGCTTGATGTATGTGGGCATTACTCGTGCGCGTCGAGAGCTGACATTGACGCTAGCGACTCAGCGCCGTGCAGGCGGTCAGATGCGTGTCACTTCTGAATCGCGCTTTTTAGATGAGTTACCAGAAGAGCATATCGACTGGCCAGCCAAGGCGAAAAAGAAAAAAGCGACTAAAGACCCAGAAGCCGTTGCTGATGAATACTTGGCTAATATTCGCGCTTTATTGGGTAATCGTTAGCGTTAGCCTCCACGCTTGAGAGCATCACCAGTTAGCGACATGAGAAATTAGCACTTATTCGACATTTTAGTGTTTGTTATTATTTATACTTTCTAAAAACTTTGGAACCTTTATGCCTACCCCTATGCCTGATCAGGAACGACCATCTACGCTACAGGGAGATTACAATCCAGCAGAGTATAGCGGCGAATATAAGCTTCTATACCTGCAAAGTTTGGTTGCTGACAAGGCATACGAGGCGATTACTGAGTTTTTAGAAAAGCAGTCCAAATATGAGATTGCGAGCCTATTAGAATCGTTCCCTAGCCAAAATCGCTTATTGATTTGGGCACAAGTACCAGAAAACATCAAAGGCGAAGTGCTTGCCGAGTTAGAGTTTGATACACGCCAGCCGCTGCTAGAAAACGTCTCATCGAAAGACATTTCCTTATTTACCCAAGACCTTGATGCGCAAGACATCTCTGAGATTTTAGACACCGTCACCGAAAGTGTGCGTACCTCGGTGATGGCTACCTTGGATGAAGACATCCGAGTGCAGGTCAATAAGCTCGATACCTATGCAGACTGGGAAGTCGGTCGTTATATGGATCCTGACCTCATTCAGATCAGGGATGATATCACCCTTGCAGAAGTACAGAACTGGCTACGAGAAAATGATGATTTGCTCGATGATGAAAGCCAAGAGCTGCTGGTCGTTGATCAAAGCCAACAATTACTCGGGCTGCTCAGTCTGGTCGATTTGATTAAACACGATCAAACTACTTTAGTCTCAGAATTGATTGATAACGCCATCACCATTAATGATCGCTTAGACATCCAAGATGCCGCGGCGATTTTCCGCTCAGAGGACATTCGTTTTGCCCCCGTTATTAATAGCCACGGTGAATTGGTCGGTCAGTTAAATGGCGAGGACATCATGGAAATTATCCAAGATGATGTCGATAGCACCATGAAAAACCTCGCGGGTGTCAGCCAAGATGAAGAACTGTTTGCTCCTATTTTGACCAGTGCCAAAAGCCGCAGTATTTGGCTAGGCATTAACTTGTGTACCGCCTTATTGGCTGCCGCTGTGATTGGTCAGTTCGAGGCGGTACTGGCAAAAGTGGTGGCGCTGGCGATACTCATGCCTGTGGTCGCGAGTATGGGCGGTATTGCTGGGTCGCAGACATTAACTGTCGTCATTCGCGGTATGGCGATGGGTCAAATCGGTGGTTCCAACCGTTTGTGGTTATTAAATAAAGAGCTGTGGGTTGGCGCGATAAACGGTATCATATGGGCGATAATCATGGCGATTATTGCCCAATTATGGTTTCATGACATTAAAATCAGTGCCGTCATTGGTTTTGCCATTGCCATCAATATGACTGCTGCTAACGTTTCGGGCATTAGTATTCCACTGCTCCTAAAACGCATGAATATTGACCCTGCCCTATCCGCCTCGGTTATTTTAACCACCGTGACAGATATCGTCGGCTTTATGTCATTCTTGGGTTTGGCGAGTGTGTTGATACTATAATCACATAGCCAACGTTAAAACTATATTATTTAGAAATTATCTTATTTAGAAACAATATTATTTAGAAACTATCCAACCGTTAAGTGAGTGCGTTATGCAAGCTGTACAAGTTAAAGTATTAAACCCTAAAATTACTGAAGATAAAGCCTTCTCGTTACCGACACGCGCCACTGATGGCAGCGCTGGTATCGACTTGCGCGCTTGTATTGATGAGCCATTGACGATTAAAGCCGGTGCCACGCATTTAATTGGTACTGGTTTGGCGGTTTATATCCAAGACCCTAACTTTGCAGGGATGATTTTACCGCGCTCAGGTCTTGGTCATAAGCACGGTATCGTCTTGGGTAATTTGGTTGGCTTGATTGATGCCGATTATCAAGGTGAGCTGATGGTCAGTATTTGGAATCGTAGTAATGAAGACTTTGTGTTGAATCCTGCGGAACGTATGGCACAATATGTAGTCGTACCCGTTGCCCGCCCTGAGTTTGAAGTGGTATCAGAATTTAGTGATACCAGTGCACGCGGTGCAGGCGGCTTTGGACATTCAGGCCGCCAATAATCAGTCGTCATTACTGATTTGCCATGTTAATTATCTTTTAGTCATCACAAAATCACCATCACGTGAATCACGCCATAAGGAGAGTAAGCGATGCCGTCTTTTGCTGCGCAGCAATGCTTATTCCGTGCTTATGATATTCGTGGTTCACGCCAGCATTTCACTACTGACTTTATTCAAGCCTTGGGCAAGGCATTTGCTCAGCTTTATAGTGCCACAGATTGCAACCCAACCGCAGCTCCTGCCAAAGCCTGCCTGCCAAAACCAAGTATTGACCGTAAAAGAACCGTCATTGTGCTTGGTTATGATGTGCGTCTCGGTAGTGATATTATCGCTCAGAGATTGGCTAACATACTGACTGAATCTGGCTTACAAGTTATCCAGCTGGGGTTAATTACTACTCCCATGATGGTTTTTTGGGCAGAGCAATACTCGGGTCATGGCATTATCGTTACCGCCAGTCATTCTGCTAAAGATATTTTAGGTATCAAATGGCTGGTCAATCATCAATCTCCGAGTCATGCAGAGATTCAGTTGCTTTGGCAAAAAACACGGGCTAACTATGCCTGTCACCTCAATCACGCTCAAGCACAGATTGATGCTCAAAATACGCTGAAAAATACAACTGCTAAATCTATTTGTAATCAACCTTTCAATTTATCTGATGCACAAGTCGCGACGACTTATATTGAGGCTATCGCTCAAGTTTTTAAGCAAATTCATCCCTGTAATAAACCACTTCTCAAAAATAACCAACAACCATCTGACACCCTTGATGTGGTGGTCGTCATAGACTGCATGCATGGGGCGACCAGTAATATCGCCCAGCGTTTATTTGAGCATTTTTGCCAGCAGGTCATCATGATTAATGACATCGCAGATGGGAGTTTTCCCTCTGGCAATCCTGATCCCACTGAACCCCACCGTCTTAAACAATTACAGCGAAGTGTGCGTCAACATCAAGCAGATATAGGTATCGCTTTTGATGGCGATGGCGACCGCTTAATGATCGTCGATAATAGCGGTAAAGTTGTCACGCCCGATCACTTGCTATATTTATTAGCGCAAGTGGCGCTGACCGAACACCCTGAAACGCTGTGTTATAAAAGCCCAGTCCATTCACAACTGCCCTCTCAAATCCTTTTTGATATTAAATGCTCCCATCATCTACCGAAACTCTTGTCTGAGCTTGGCGCAACACCTGTGCTCAGTAAAACGGGCAGCAGCTTTATGCGCCGACAGATGCAGCAGTCTGCTGGTCAAATCGTCTTTGCAGGTGAATTGTCAGGGCATTTCATATTTAACGACAGCCGCTTTATTATTTATGATGACGCCATGTACGCGGCCTTGCGATTGCTGCATTGGCTAGCGGCTTACGATGCTTACGGTAAAAAATCTCTGACTGATATTACAGAGCAATTGCCTGCTATGGTCAGTACGGCGGATCATTATTTGCCGATGCCTAAAACCCTTAAAAAAGACGATGCTATCGTCGAGCAGCTGACCAAATTTTGTCAGTATTTACGCCAACTCGTAGAAGCGACTGTAGCAAAAGATTCTGGTGATCATTGGATAGCTACTAGCCAGCCATCGCTTTGCCGTTGTTCGATGAGTCGGCAATATATGACGTCCAAGCAAGCCAAATGCTTATTACCAGTGGGGACGAAGCTGAGCTGTATTGATGGCGTGCGTTTGGATTTCGCCCATGGTTTTGGGGTGCTCCGCCAATCAAATACCAGTCACAATCTTACCGCACGCTTTGCTGGTGATAGCATAGAAGACTTACGCGACATTCAAGCAAAATTTGCCGCTTTATGTCGCCCATTTGATAAAAAACTGGCGGAACAAATTGTCGCTATTCCTGCCGAATAGTTTTGAGCAAAATAGTTACCGTCAAAGTAGTTGCTGTCAAATAAAAATATGACTTTTTAATACCATAACTTAGGAGTTTATAATGACGCTTAATTTAGATGATGCCAAAAACACTGCTGAAGTATTGACCACAGCGCTGCCTTATATCCAGCGCTTTGTCGATAAGCTTATCGTGGTCAAATACGGCGGCAATGCGATGACGGATCCTGCGCTTGAGAGCTCATTTGCCCGCGACATCGTCTTGTTAAAAACTGTTGGCATTCATCCCGTGGTCGTGCATGGCGGTGGTCCACAAGTGGATAACTTATTAAAAGAGTTGGGGCGTCAGTCAGACCGTATCGATGGGATGCGCGTCACCGATAAAAGTACCATGGATATCGTCGAGATGGTCTTGGGTGGTAGCGTCAACAAATCTATTGTTAGCTTAATCAACAAGCACGGTGGACGCGCTATCGGTTTGACGGGTAAAGATGCCAATTTAATCCTAGCCAAAAAACTGATGATGGAAAAAATTGGCGCAGATGGGATTGCTGTGCCCGTCGATTTAGGGTTTGTCGGTGATGTGGTCAGTGTCAATAAAGACGTGATTAACATGCTCATTGCCTCTGACTTTATTCCCGTCATCGCGCCGCTTGGGGTCGATAGCGAAGGCAATACGTACAATATCAATGCCGACTTGGTTGCAGGTAAAGTAGCCGAATTCTTGCAAGCTGAGAAATTAATGCTATTGACCAACATCAAAGGTGTGCTGGGTCGTGACGGCGAAGTCGTGACTGGACTCACGCCAAAGAAAGTCGACAGCCTCATTGAAGACGGCACTATCTCAGGCGGCATGATTCCTAAAATCCAATGTGCACTTGATGCGGTACGTAGCGGCGTAAAAAGCGCGGTGATCGTCGATGGTCGTGTGCCTCATGCCACGCTGTTAGAGATTTTTACCAATGAAGGGGTTGGTACATTAATCAGTCGTGATTTAGGCTCATCATTAGCAGAGTAGCAGGAGTAAATCATGGCATTGTGGCTTTGGTGTCTACTTTTTATCTTAGAAAGCCTGTATTGCTGGTGGATTATTGGCTATGGTGGCGCAAAATGGATAGAAGGGTGGAAGTCATTTTTCCTCATTGAATGGTTTGCACTAGATTGGAATGCCGAACAAATTCGCTTTTACGTCTTGCTTATATGGCTCGCAAGTGTGATTTGGTTTCTTTTAGGTGTTATAAAGCCCGAGCTAAGAGGTTTTTAACTCGGGCTTTATTGATGGTAGCCGTATTCTTTTACGAAAAAACTTTATCAAACTCAGCTTCATCATAACCGCATAGTAATATATTTTTATCTACCCGCTCACCTTCGACTATTGGACGCTTAATCATACTGGTATTTTCTACGAGCAAATCAATGGCGTTATCTAGACTAGCATCAGCCGCTTGCTTTTGAGCATTTTCTAGCTTACGCCATGTCGTTCCGCGCTTATTGAGCACTTTATCAATGCCTAATTCATCTACCCAACGCTTAACGCTATCTTTATCGATACCTTGTTTTTTATAATCATGAAAATCATAGCTGACACCCAACTCATCTAACTTGGTAAAGGCTTTTTTCATGGTGCTGCAAGATTTGATACCGTAAATGGTGATGGTCATAAAAACTCCAAATCAATGATCATTATTCTGTTTATTATACCTAAGCCTATGGGTATTTGGTTTATGATAACCAAAACATTAAAAACCCGCTCAAATTTTCAAATTTGTATTCTTCGTCATGCGTAAACGCCCTATCATATCGTCGCAATTTTTGCCAAATTACGCTATGCTATGGCATTGTGAAATTTCACCCAATTTATTCGTATAAACCAATCTCGAGCCAACTATGAGCAATACTGTGACATCTGACCAAGCTGAAAACAATCATTATAACCCACAAGCGATAGAAGCGGCGCAGCAAGCCAAATGGGCAACTGACAAACGCTTTGAAGTGAGCAATGAGCCAAGCGATAAGCCAAGTCGCTATATGCTGTCGATGTTCCCTTACCCAAGCGGTAAGCTGCATATGGGTCACGTGCGTAACTATACGATTTCTGATGTACTGAGCCGTTACTATCGCCTCAAGGGCTATGAAGTCATGCAGCCTATGGGCTGGGATGGTTTTGGCTTGCCAGCAGAAAATGCGGCGATTGCCAATCAGACGCCACCTGCTAAATGGACGTTTGCCAATATTGACAGCATGCGCGCGCAGCTTAAATTACTGGGTTTGTCTATTGACTGGTCACGTGAATTCGCCACTTGCAGCCCTGAGTATTATCAGTGGGAGCAATGGTTGTTTTTACAGCTATACAAAAAAGGCTTGGTCTACAAAAAACTGTCAACAGTCAACTGGGATCCTGTTGATAATACCGTCTTAGCTAACGAGCAAGTCATCGATGGTAAAGGCTGGCGTAGTGGCGCTGCGGTCGAAAAGCGCGACATTCCGATGTATTACTTCAACATCACTGACTATGCTGACGAATTGCTCGATGACTTAGACCAATTAGAAGGTCACTGGCCATCAGAAGTATTGACCATGCAGCGCAACTGGATTGGTCGTAGCGCAGGCATGGAAGTACACTTCCCTTATGAGCTTGCTGGCGAGACCAATACGTTAGATGTGTTTACTACTCGCCCTGATACTTTGATGGGTGTGACTTATGTGGCGGTCGCCGCCGAACATCCGCTAGCGCAGTATGCGGCTGAGCATGATGAAGCGATTGCGCAATTCTGTGCACTTTGCAAAAAAGGCTCAGTTGCAGAAGCAGACCTAGCTAAAGCTGAAAAAATCGGCATGGCTACTGGTCTTACGGTCACGCACCCACTCACTGGCGAAGAAGTGCCAGTATGGGTTGCCAACTATGTGCTTATGAGCTACGGCTCAGGCGCGGTGATGGCTGTCCCTGCTCATGATGAGCGTGATTATGAGTTTGCGATTAAATACAGCTTACCCATTAAACAAGTCATTGATATCCCTGTCGGCTATTTTGATACGTTAGAAGCAGATGCAAAGGCGAACGATACTGAGATTAATCGCGCTTATACCGAACGCAATACTTTAGTTAACTCAGGTGAATTTGATGGGCTAGACTTTGAGCAAGCATTTGAAGCCATGCTGACCAAACTAGAACCACAAGAGCTTGCTAAGAAAAAAATCCAATACCGTCTCCGTGATTGGGGTGTTTCTCGCCAGCGTTATTGGGGCTGTCCTATCCCAATGGTTAACTGTGAGCATTGCGGTACCGTACCTGTCGAAGAGCAAGATTTGCCCGTTGTCTTGCCGACTGATGTCGTTCCTGATGGTCGCGGAAATCCGTTAAAAAATATTCCAGAGTTTGTCAATACGACATGTCCTAAATGCGGTAATCCTGCCGAGCGCGAAACCGATACCTTTGACACCTTTGTGGAGTCAAGCTGGTACTATGCACGCTTTGCAAGCCCAAATGATGCGCAAAGCATGGTCAATAAATCTGCCGCCAATAAGTGGCTGCCTGTCGATCAATACATCGGCGGTGTTGAGCACGCAGTGATGCATCTACTTTATGCACGCTTCTTCCATAAACTGATGCGTGATGAAGACTTGGTGTCAGGAAATGAGCCGTTTGCTAATTTGATGACGCAAGGCATGGTATTGGCAGGGACATTCTATCGCCTAAATGCGGATGGCAGTACCACCTACTATTTTGCAGAAGACATTGATATCGACTATGACGAACGTGGTCAACCGATTAAAGCCATCTTAAAATCTGATGGGCAGCCGGTGACCATTGGCAAAATCGAAAAAATGTCTAAGTCAAAAAACAACGGTGTCGATCCGCAAATTACCATCGATAAATACGGCGCTGATACCGTTCGTCTCTATACGCTCTTCACCGCACCTGCGGATCAAACGCTAGAATGGTCAGATGATGCGCTCAAAGGCCCTTATAACTTCGTCAAAAAAGTATGGCGTATTGCTACTGAACACATGCAAGCGCTTACTGCCGCGAACCTAAGTATCGAGACGCTGAACAATGAAGCTTTGAGCACTGATGGCTTAAGCAAAGAAGCCAAAAACTTACGCCGTAAAACTCATGAAACCATTGCTAAAATTGATAGTGATTTGGGTGATCGTTTGGCATTGAACACGCCTGTATCAAGTTTGATGGAGCTTGCCAACGAGCTGACTGGCTTTAAGGCCAATAGCAAGCAAGACCTACAGGTACAGCATGAGGCATTGACGGATCTGCTGATTATGCTATCCGTATATGCGCCGCACATTGGTGAACATTTACTTGAGCAATTGGGTTTAGATACCATTACCTTGAATTATCCAGAAGTTGATAAAAGCGCTCTGGTACAAGATATGATCACGATGGTAGTACAGGTCAATGGTAAAATGCGCGGTAAAATGGATGTAGCCCCAAATAGCGATCCAGAACAGCTAAAAGCACAAGCACGCTCAATGGAAAGTGTGGCAAAATTCTTGACTGGCGACATCAAAAAAGAAATCGTCGTCCCTAATAAGCTGGTAAACATCGTGGTGGTAGGCTAGATTTTTTAGGCTCAGTACTTTTTATTAGTTTAATGATTAGTCTGAGCCTTTTTATAATATTAGGATAGCGATTATGTCGTATAAATATCGAGCAGGTCAGTCACCCAAAGCCAGCTTAAGCAAAAAAGACGCTTTTGCTAAAAAATCAAGCGGACAAAAACTGGCGGCGGCTTTTCTGACTGCCCTGCCAATGTTTACGCTACTAGGTGTAACGGCAGCTATTAGTGGCTGCGGCTTTCAACTGCGTGGCTATGATGCGCCAATGCTGCTTGATGTCGCCAAAACAGCCGTGATTCTAGAAGACAATCGCACCTCGTTTCCGCTTAAGCTGCCATTGACAAGACGCCTAAAGACTTTAGGTGTTGATGTCATTAACAACTTGACAGCAGCTGATGTTGCGAACAATAACAAACAAACAAGTGCTGAACCCATTGCCGCTATCACCATCAATAACGTCCGTTTTAAGCGTTATGAGCTGGTCGGTGTCTTGACAGAGATCCGCTTGGTACTTTCAGCAGATGTCAGCTATCAGACCATGGAAAATGGTAAACCAATTACGCTAAGCAACCCCATCCAAGTCGAGCGTAGCTATCAATATAATGAAGCATCGGTGAGCACTGATGATCAGCAAGGCGATCAAATTCGTGACTGGCTCTATGACAGTTTGGCACGCCGAATTACTGATCAATATGTCGCCATCTCCCTACCCAAGGTCAGCTCTTCTGGAGTCAAACAATCTGTGCAAAGCGGTAATGGCTCAACGTCGATCGCGGTGGTAGTGCCAAACCCATAGTTTAGAATGCGCAACATATTCCACGTTTATTTTCATCAATCTGTGTACTTATTACCCTATGCAAGATACCTTTATACAAGCCTACCCAAAGCTACTACAGCCTTCCGTTGCAGTCGCGGGCTTGTGGCTGGCGCATGGTGATGAGCCACTACTCAGTCAATGGCTCATCGATGCCTTACGCCCACATTGGCGCGCGCAGAATTACGCGATTAAGCGTATTGAGCTGATATCAGTCAAGAGCTGGCAAGAAGTATTGTCAGAGCTTGGTAGCCAGTCTTTATTTGATGATGCCAGTGCACTCATCGTGACGGGTAACCATAAGCCTGACAAGGCCGTTATCACTGAGCTTGAGCGCTTTGCCGTTGAAGCTCAAACAGGGACGCACAGTCATAGTTTATTATGGCTCACGCCCAAGCAAGACAAACGAGCGCAAAGCAGCAAGTGGTTTGCGCCATTTGCTCAATATGGTCATGTCATTGATTGCAATTTATATAATGAGCAGCAACGACAGCAGCTATTGCAAATACAAGCTCAGCAGTTTGGCTTACGGCTATCGCAAGAAGCCTGGCAGCTGCTTATGTCGCATACTGAGCACCATCTGCTAAGCGCTTATCAGACCTTATGGCGGCTCTCCTACTTATTTGCGCCGCAGCTAGTCGCTAAGAATATTGAGGCTAGTCAACAGGCAGATCACTCTACACAACTGCCAAACAATGTTGCCTTAGACATTAAGGATCTACAAGCCGCGTTGGTCAGTGACGCACAATTTAGCGTCTTTGATTTATCGGATGCCATGCTTGCCGGTAACAGTACGCAAGTCGCCAAAATCATGTTTCAGCTGAAAGCCACCGACGAGCCAACCACCTTGGTATTATGGGCGGTTAGTAAAGACATGCGGCAAATTATGCAATTGATGGATGGGCAAGATCCGCAAGCGCTTGGTATTTGGCGGAGCAAACAAGGGTTGTACCAGCAAGCTTGTCGTCGCCAGTCAAAAACTCAAACGGCTGAATGGCCTGCCCTGCTTTATAAATGTGACCAAGCCATCAAAGGACTCGTGCGTCAGCCAGCGTGGGAGTTATTATTGCAGGCAGCGCTTGAGTTGTCAGGTAAGCGGCTGTTTGCCGTTTGATTGGTTGAAAAAATTCAATAACTTATTTAGCCAAGTAATTTTGTTAACTGAATAAGGAGCGTTCTGTAAAATTTCTGCTATATCAGCCTCTTTTCTTTTACCCCACTCATCGCTTAATTTAGTCATAAGTTCGATTTGTTTATGAAAGCAAATTATTCTTTGATCCTCACCGATGACAGTGTTTTGCTGTTGATACTCACTCGCTATCATAGAAATTGTAGTCTCAAAAAACCTATAGATAAAATCATCTACGTCCCTAGAAGACTTTCTAGTGAGTTCGCTACCTCGTTCACATACTACATAATGGTAATAGTCATCACTTATCTCTAAATGTGGTTCCCCGAATCCAGATGGCTTTTTTCTTAAGATCACATCATTGGTATTCAACCCTATTTTTCTACCATAATCATTAACTATATCTTGAACTTGCTGATGATTTAGCATCATAAAATCCTTGTTTCAATATGAATAACTTTACTATCCTAACTTACGTTCAGATGATTATTTTTTTTACAAAACCACCTTAACCTTTCTTAAACTAATTACCATTCCCTTTTGGACTTCAAGCCTCTACTATATGTACACTTGATTTCATTGTGACTGGATTGTTGTTATGCGCAAAATAAGCAAAAAATCTGCTATTAAATGGGGGGTTATCGCCTTAGTTGTCATAGCATTATTGGCTTTGGCCTATCATTTCTTAAAACCAAAAGATATCACGCCCAATTACTTAACGGCTACCGCTGAAATTGGTGATATTGAAAACAATGTCATGGCTTCTGGCAAAGTTAAAGCGCTAAACACCGTTGATGTCGGCGCGCAAGTATCTGGTGAAGTAAAACGTCTCTACGTTGAGGTTGGTGATGAAGTGCAGCAAGGTGACCTCATTGCCCAGATTGATCAAGTCACTCAGAATAATAACTTGAGTAACGAGCAAGCTACTTTGGAGCAAAGCGTAGCCGCTATTGAAAGCGCTCAAGCAGAAGCACTAAGTCGCCAAGCTGGACTCAAAAGTGCGCAAGCCGATCTTGCCAGCCGTCAAGCTGAATTAAGACAAGCACAAGCAGATTTTTCACGTCTGCAAGGACTACTCGCTATCGATGCGATATCACAACAGGATTACGATACACAGGCAACAAAAGTTCAAACAGCGCAGGCAGCGGTCGCCAATGCACGCGCTGCTATCGACACGGCACAAGCCGCCATTGCAACAGCCACTGCAAACATTAATAGCCAACAAGCAGCATTACGAAAGTCTCAAACCAATGTCGCAACGGCTCAAGAAGACCTTAGCTATACAACGATTCGCGCGCCAATATCAGGTACTGTCGTCTCAGTGACCACAGAGCAAGGCACGACGGTCAATGCCAATCAAACAGCCCCGACCATCGTAACTTTAGCAGATTTGTCTACTGTTAGAATCAACGCTCAAATCTCTGAGGCTGATGTCATTAATGTCAAAGCAGGCATGCCCGTTTACTTTAATATCATTGGTAATCCTGACCAAAAGTTTGACTCCGTACTCAGAGCAATTGAGCCTGCCCCTGAAATGATTAGTGAAACCAGCTCTACTGACTCTGCTATCTATTATGTCGGCTACATCGAAGTGCCTAATACTGATCGTCGCTTTCGTATTGATATGACGGCTCAAGTTTATATCATCATCAACGAAGCAAAGAATGCTTTATTGATCCCCTCTGCTGCACTGCAAACTGGCAAAAATGCTAGTAAATCGCCCCGCAATGCCGATATAGCTAAAACCGACAGTGAAACTCAAAAAAAGGTACAAAAGAGTAATCAAGACGATACTCAAAAAAATGCCACTACCGCTATCGTCCGAGTCTTACAAGCAGATGGTAATGTGGTTGAGCAAACGGTCACAGTTGGTATCAATAACCGAGTCAACGCTCAGATTTTGAGCGGTTTGAATGAGGGTGATGAGGTGATACTAAGCGAAGAAGGTCCGAAGAAACAAAGTAAAGGCGGTGGTGGACGTCCATTCTAATAAATCAGACATGCTAAAAAATAGCTTTAGATTACAAAAAACGCTTCTGATATTGACTGATATAGGCAACCACATAAATGGATACTAAAAACCCCATTGTAAATACAGCAGCAGATGCCCCTTTGATGCAAGTCAAAGGGCTGATTAAAGAGTTCAATGCTGGTGAGCAAACCATTCGTGTGCTACACGATATTGATTTAACCATCAATCAAGGCGAAATGGTTGCCATCATCGGTCAGTCTGGTTCAGGCAAGTCCACTTTAATGAATATTTTGGGCTGCTTAGATAAAGCAAGCGCGGGCGATTACCAAATATTTGGGAAATCGGTCAGTCAGCTTGATGCTGATGAGCTGGCTGAACTACGCCGCGAGCATTTTGGCTTTATTTTTCAGCGATATCATTTATTAGGTGATATCAATGCACGAGACAATGTCGCTGTTCCAGCGGTTTATGCAGGTATGGATGGACACACACGCAGCGAGCGAGCCATAAAGCTCCTGTCGGATCTAGGATTAGGAGATAAAACCACCAATCGACCAAACCAGCTCTCAGGTGGTCAGCAGCAGCGCGTTTCTATCGCTCGTGCGCTAATGAATGGCGGTGATATCATCTTGGCCGATGAGCCAACTGGCGCGCTAGACAGCAAGTCTGGTGAAGATGTGATGCAAATTTTGTATGATCTAAAAGCCAAAGGTCATACTATTATCATGGTCACTCATGACCCTAAGCTCGCAGCGCAGGCCGAACGTGTCATTGAACTCAAAGATGGCCAAGTTATCGCTGATTACAAGACCGAACACTATCATCCAACCCATATCCAACCTGAGCCGATTTTAGACAATAATCGTAAAGGGGCTTTTAGTGGCTTTATTGATCGCTTATTTGAAGCATTCAAAATGTCACTACTGGCGATGCGTGCTCATAAGATGCGCACATTATTGACCATGCTTGGCATTATCATTGGTATCGCCTCAGTAGTCTCAGTGGTCGGGCTTGGCAAAGGCTCTCAAGAACAAATTTTATCAAATATTAGCTCACTGGGTACCAATACCATCACCGTTATTGACGGCTATCCTTACGGCGACCCAAGGCGAAGTTTTGGTAATGACAACTTAACACCTGATGACGCGCAAGCAGTCGCCGACCAGCCCTACGTCATTAGTGTCAGTCCACAGCTTGATAGTAATATGAATGTACGCTATCGCAATATACAAGAAGCCGCCAGTATCAGCGGCGTCGGTGAAGATTACCTAGATGTGAGTGGAGAGAAACTCGCTCAAGGTCAAGGCTTCGATGAACAAAGCATCTCACTCCGTACCCAAGACATCATTATCGATGATAACGCCCTGCAAACTTTCTTCCCTGATAATCCCAACCCTATCGGTGAAGTAGTACTGATTGGCAGTGTTCCTGGACGTGTCATCGGTGTACTTGAGCCTAACAGCAGTGGCTTTAGTAGAAATACGGATACACCAACGTTTTATATGCCTTACACCACTATGATGTCACGTCTCATAGGCAGCACCTATATCGAAAGCTTTGTTGCACTTATCGATAATAATATATCGTCTGCTGCCGCTGAAGCCGCTATTTCCAGTCTAATGATAAGCCGACACGGCACTGACGATTTTCGTATACGAAACTCAGATTCTATCCGTGAGACTATCGAATCGACGACTGGTGCATTGACCCTACTAATATCCTCAATAGCCATTATCTCTTTGATTGTTGGTGGCATCGGAGTGATGAATATTATGTTGGTATCAGTGACCGAGCGTACGAACGAAATAGGTGTACGCATGGCAGTTGGGGCTCGTCAAAACGATATCATGCAGCAGTTTTTGATAGAAGCCGTACTCGTCTGTATTTTGGGCGGCTTATTAGGTATTGGACTGGCCTTTGCTATTGGTGAAATCATTAATAATTTTGCTGGTGATAGCTTTAAAGTGATTTACTCATCAACCTCTATTATTGCTGCCTTTATTTGTTCAACACTGATTGGTGTCGTATTTGGATTCTTGCCAGCGCGTAATGCTGCTAAATTAGATCCTGTTGAAGCACTGTCTAGGGACTAAAACGTCGCGACTGACGTTTTAAATAGGCATTTACTGCCATGAAACAGCCACCAATAAGCCAAATTATATAAAAAAACGCATTTTTTCGCATTAATTGCACTTTTTTTATATTACGGGGTTGTAATTGTCCTGATAGTGTATATAATGTGCTCTCACGTTTAGGGATAGAAATTCTTTAAACGTTGAAACAAACTTAATGCCTCTTTTAATGTTGATTGACCTAATATTAAAAATTAAGTTTAAAGACATTTTTTAGATGTCTAGTTTTAATAAGTTTGCCTTTAAGGAAATTTATCTTGCAGAGTTAAAAAAGCCATGCTTTTTTTATACACTCTTCAGGGCCGATAGCTCAGTTGGTAGAGCAGTTGACTTTTAATCAATTGGTCCCGCGTTCGAGTCGCGGTCGGCCCACCATATTTAGTATTATGCTTGTTATGTACATTGCCCTATCAGGTATTGGCATAATAAGTAACAAAGTTTAAGAAGCTTTCTTTTAGAAAACTTCACCGAATTTACGAAGTTGTAAATTCACTTGCAGAGTTAAAAAAGCCATGCTTTTTTATACACTCTTCAGGGCCGATAGCTCAGTTGGTAGAGCAGTTGACTTTTA
>NZ_JADQAK010000009.1:0-10340 GCF_022129285.1 Psychrobacter sp. Ps4 | reverse complement strand
ATCAATTGGTCCCGCGTTCGAGTCGCGGTCGGCCCACCATATTTAGAAAACCCAGTCATTATATTAATAGTGACTGGGCTTTTTTTTGCTTAAAATTTCACTTTATTTTTTACGGTTTCGTTTAAAAATAGTGAAGTCAGTGTCTTTTCGCCACAGTAGCTTATGCTTAATCGTGTCTTTAATCGTCCGTGGATGCTTGGGTGCTTGCGTAATCAGCATATCAAACGTTTCTGCGTCGATTGCTAGCTCACGCCCATGTGCCATCATAACCATAGAGGGTTTTAACGCCTTTATTCTTTGTAGTGACTGAATATAGACTTTAGGATCATAAATAGGAAAAGGTGCCACAAACTTATGACGCAGCTTGATAATGAGGTCGGCCGTATAGACTTGCCGACTTGGTATATGAAATAGAGATAAATCACGATCTGTATGACCGGGTGTTTCCAGTACTCGCCATTCATCAAATTTTGGCACACTATCCCCATCTTTAACGATAATATCAGGCGTAAGATGGGCAGGATAATACAGATTTTTAAGGGAGCGACCTTGACGTCTCGCCACATAATGCGCAAGATTTATATCCACAAAATGCATGGCATGCCCACCGATACCGCTATACCATTGACGCTTTTTTTCTGCCGAAACAATGATACAGCCCGTCTCTTTTCTAAATTGATGAGCGCCGCCTGCATGATCAGGATGCATATGGGTCACCACGACGACTTTTAGATCGCTGATTGGTCGCTGTAACGTCGTTCTAATATAATCTAATACCATCGCCACATCAGGGCGGCAACCACCGTCCAGCAGCATAATTTTATCTGGATATACCGCAAGATAAGTACTTTGGATATATCCTTCTAAACGTACAATTTCACATAAACTCATTTGCATTCCCTGCTACATGATTGCTCACTGTTATAGCATCCCTACTATAGGAGACGCTTTTAACGTGCCTTAATAGGATTTAGTATAACGCCCACCATTCAACTTGTAATGACTTTGAGTGAACGCTTGTGGCTATAAATTGCTTTTTTATAAAACTTGCCATCAAAAAAAACCCAGCGCTAAAGCTGAGTTTTCGTTAAATTAGTAAAATTTTAAAAGTATCAGAAGTTTAAACTTAATACTACCTTATGCCAAGTCACGAACCTTTGGCTCACGTTCCCACAGACGAGATTTAGCATTCTCAATAAAAGTATCCAATTCAGCCAGTGGCGTGACAAAGGCGTCTTTTTCGATAGGTAGCTTACTTAAGATAAACTCATCAGTCGCCCCGCAATAAGCAATCGCTTTGCAATGTCCATAGGCATCATTGAACCAATCTAGTGCTGAGCTGTCTTTTGCTAGCTTTTTAGCTTGGTCTGGCATAATAATACTAACGACTGCGTCAAACATCACTGAAGGGCCGCCAGCGAGACGCTCATCTGCTTGTATGCGAGTGTCGTCATCTAAGACAACTTCTTTATTGGGCGCAACGATTTTCACGCTAGCACCCTGCGCGTTTGCCGCCTCTTCGAACTTTTTGATTTCACTATGCTTGGAGCCTTCAGCGACCAAGATACCAATCAAACGCCCTTGTAGACTTTTCGGCGTTAGACCAATGGTTTGTACTGCTTTCGATGTCGCCATATCCTGTACAGGAGCAGCGGCATCAGCAGGCTCTGGCAGTTCCATACCTAGCGCTTTTGCCACACGATTTGCCAAGTCTTCATCGATATGCGGTAGATGACTCAGCATACGAGTACGTACATGCGCCGTATCTACTTTACCTAACTCAAAGGCATAAGCAGAGGCAATGTGCGCTTGCTCAGCTGGCGTCTGGCTACGATAGAACATCCGCGGCTGACTATAGTGATCGGCAAAACTTTCTGCACGCACGCGACCTTTCACACCATCATCCAACTGTTCGTGGAACGATTCAAAGCCACGCTTGGCGCTTTCACGTGGTCTGGTTGGGTCTAAACTTTGTGGTTCATAGAGCACACGAGTCTTAGGTACTTGCATCTGCATATGACCATCTTGCTGATTATTAGCAAACGGGCATTTCGGCGCGTTGATTGGAATTTGGGTAAAGTTAGGCGAACCTAAACGTGATAACTGGGTGTCTAGATAACTGAACAAACGACCTTGTAATAATGGATCGTTACTGAAATCAATGCCCGGTGGCAGATGCGATGGACAGAACGCCACTTGCTCTGTTTCTGCAAAAAAGTTATCAGGATAGCGGTTCAGCACCATTTTACCCACGACTTTCACTGGCACCATCTCTTCTGGAATCAATTTAGTGGCATCTAAATGATCAAACGGGAATTTATCAGCTTCTTCTTCAGTAAATAACTGTACGCCAAACTCCCATTCAGGATAGTCGCCATTATTAATGGCTTCAAACAAATCACGACGATGATAATCAGGGTCAGCGCCTGAGATTTTTACCGCCTCATCCCACGTGGTTGACTGTACACCGAGTATAGGTTTCCAATGGAAACGGACAAAGGTGCTCTTGCCTTCTTTATTGATTAAGCGATAGCTGTGAATACCAAAGCCTTCCATCATACGTAAACTGCGTGGTAGTGCACGATCACTCATCAGCCAAATTAAATTATGCATGGTCTCAGGACTTAATGACACAAAGTCCCAAAAAGTATCGTGCGCCGAAGCAGCTTGCGGAAAGCCACGATCCGGCTCTGGTTTGACCGCATGAATCAAATCTGGAAACTTCATCGCATCTTGAATAAAGAAAATCGGCATGTTGTTACCAACGATGTCCCAATTACCTTCTTCGGTATAAATCTTCACAGCAAAACCACGCACATCACGTGGCGTATCTTTTGAGCCTTTGTTACCTGCAACCGTAGAAAAACGGGTAAATAAAGGCGTCTGTTTACCTGTTTCAGTCAAAATTTTCGCCGTAGTGTACTCTTCTAATGATTCTGTCAGCTCAAAATAACCGTGAGCAGCACTACCACGCGCATGAACGATACGCTCAGGAATACGTTCATGGTCAAAATGATGAATCTTTTCACGCAATACAAAGTCCTCTAATAAGGTTGGCCCACGTGCGCCTGCTTTTAGAGAGTTTTGATTGTCAGAGATGACGACACCTTGTTGGGTCGTTAGCACTTTAGTGTCATCCCCTGCGCGCTGGTGAGTCTCACCGCCATTGCCACGTTCCGTATTCATATCTTTAGCGGGGTCAGTATGATCAATATTATTTTTCATTATGCATCCTAGCTAGTAATTAAAAGTAGGCTCTATTTCTTTAGAACTTTTGTATAGAGCTGTCTTTAATATTAGCCAAAAAATATGACTAATTCATGGCACTCCTTGTTGATATTTGGTTAAAGTTTGCAGCCGTGATAAAGCCGTAATTTCAGCGTATTTAAAGAGAGCTTCAACGTTGACGATAGATTCTTGTAATGTGGTGATTTTTTAAGGTATGCTCTTAGGAAGCATTAAAACAGTTGATAAATAAAATGGGCATGGTTTTAGCCAACTATTTATCTTTTTTATACGATTATAAGGCGACCTACCATGTTATCAACTTCAAATACTCCGTCCAAAAAACCTTATCACTCATTGCTAATGGGTGCGTCAATCGGACTAATGGCACTGACTTTCAGCCAAACAGCTGCCGCTATTACAACCAAAAATATTACCTATACCGTGGATGATCAAGCATACGAAGGCTATTACGCCAAAGCCGACAAAGCTAATGCGCCTTTTATCCTACTCATTCATGATTGGGATGGATTGACAGACTATGAGCGTAAACGTGCTGATATGTTAGCAGGCGAGGGCTACAACGTATTGGCGGCAGACATGTTCGGGCAAGGCGTTCGCCCTACTTCCATTGAAGAAAACAAACGCTTAACTGGGGAGTTATACGATGATCGTAATAAAATGCGCCGCATACTTCAAGGTGCGCTGAATGCTGGAAGACTACAAGGTAATGATGTGCGTAAAGGCACTACCATGGGATATTGTTTTGGTGGTACCGTTGCTCTGGATCTGGCGCGCTCAGGATTTGAGCAAAAAGCATTTGTACCCTTCCATGGTGCCTTTGATATTCCAACGGGTCAAAGTTATGACAAGACAACTGGAGAAATCTTAGTATTCCATGGCTCTGCTGATGAATCTGTCTCTCTAGAGAGCTTCGCCACTTTGGGTAAGACGCTAGAAGCCGCCAACGTACCGCATGAGATGGTGACATACAGTGGTGCACCACATGCCTTTAGCGTGTTCGGCAGTGATAGATATGATGCACGTGCAGATGAGCGCTCGTGGAAACGCTATTTGGATTTTTTAGCAAATGAATATAAATAATTTTAATTTATATTTTATAGGAACAGCGACCCTTATTCATTAACCAGCCTATCTCATTGATAAATGAGTCGATTAAAAGCCAAGGAAGCCAATTATGTTATTGAAGAACGACGTATTGCGTGCGCGTGTTAGATTGTTAGGCGCATTTTTAGGTGAGGCCATTTCTCGCCAATCTGGGGAGGATACCCTACGTACTATCGAAACATTGCGCAAAGGCTTTATTCAGGAGCGCCGTGAGCATAATCCAGCACACAAACAGCAGCTGATTGATCTTATTGCCTCATTAGACAATCAAACCTTAAAAAACGTCATTCGCGCATTCTCTATTTACTTTTTCCTCGCCAATTTAACGGAAGAAAACTATCTGCGTGAGCAACGCCGTACTATGCGTGCCCAGTCCAATCAAAGCTGGGAGGGCTCCTTTCGCCGCACCTTGTTAGAATGCCGTGAGCGGCAAATCGAACCTGCGCAAATCAAAGAGCTTATTGATCACCTTAAATTTATTCCTGTTTTTACGGCTCATCCTACCGAAGCCCGTAGACGCACCACCATGAATATCTTGCAGACCCTCTATGAGCATACCGATGCCATGAGCGACTATCCCGAAGGCAGTCTAGCCTTTATGCAAGCCAAGCAAAAAACAGCAGAAACCATTGACTTACTGTGGTCATCAGACGAAGTTCGCAGCCGAAAACCTTTGGTTTATGATGAAATAAACAACGGCTTACACTATTTTGATGCCAGCTTATTCACTGCCATTCCCAAAGTGTATCGTAATATAAAAGACGCTATCGTCGATATCTATCCTGAGTTAATCGACTACCCTTTACCCGCCTTTGTCAGTTTTGGCTCTTGGATTGGCGGCGATAGAGATGGCAATCCATTCGTCACCCATGAAACCACTGAAATGGCGGTATTGATGCATGCTAATACCGTGCTACGCCATTACCAAGTATTGGTCAGAAAATTGCGTCGTGAGCTGATTCATAGCGATACTATCGTCGATATCGCGCCAGAGATTTATACCCGTATCAAAGACTACAGCACACTCGATAAAAAAGTCTTTTGCTACAATCCTGATGATTACAATAATGAGCCGTACCGAAGATTGCTGTCCATTATTCTGGCTAAAATAAAAGCGACTAACCAGCATATCCAAAGCCAAGGCACAGATAAAGAGGCTGCACAAGAGGCTTACTCAACACCGACAGCCTTGTTAGATGATTTACGCCTTATTCGCAAAAGTGTCAATACTCATGACAAAGCACATGGCGAAGGCTTACTGCTTGATACCATTCGCCTAGTCAAAACCTGCGGCTTTCATTTGGCTGCGCTGGATATTCGCCAAGATTCAGGATATCACGGCGAAGTTATTGCAGATATTTTCGCTAGCGCCTCGAATCTGCCCGACTATCACACCCTCAGCGAAACAGAGCGCCAACAATGGCTAACCCGTTTGCTAGAAAAGCCAGGTGCACCGCTGATTTATACCGACAACTTAAGCGCGCAAACACACGAACAGCTTGCTCTGATGAATTCTGTCGCTAAACTGCGTAAACTGGTCGGCGACGATACTTTTGGTAGCTATGTAATTTCAATGACCAATAACGCCAGTCAGCTGTTAGAAGTGCTGCTACTGATGCGTTTTGCAGGTTTATCGGGTATTGATAAGAACGGGCATTTATTTTCTGCCCTACCAGTTGCGCCACTGTTTGAAACCATCGAAGATTTAAAAAATATCGATAAGATTATGCCAATGGTATTGGACAATCCGCTATATCGGGAGTTACTTGAGCACTCAGGAAACATTCAAGAGATTATGCTTGGCTACTCAGACTCCTCTAAAGATGGCGGCATTATTACCTCCGCTTGGCAGTTATATAGTGCCCAGCAAACCATCACCGATATCGCCAATCAATATGGTATCACCACCCGCCTGTTCCATGGTCGTGGTGGTTCCGTCAGTCGTGGTGGTGGCTCAACCCATCAAGCCATTGCCGCGCAGCCTGCTGGCACTTTACATGGACAGATCAAATTCACCGAACAAGGCGAAGTACTTTACGCCAAGTATGCCAATCCAGATACTGCCGTGTTTGAATTAACCATGGGAATCACGGGGGCGCTCAAAGCCAGCTCGTCACGATTTGTCGAACAACCCAAACAGCTAGATAGCTATGAAGCGTTGTTTGCTGATTTGGCAGATGCAGGCGAACAGCAATATCGTGAGCTGACGGATAACACAGAAGGCTTCTATCAGTTTTATTCTGAGGCCACGCCAGTACAAGAGATTTCATTACTCAATATTGGCTCGCGTCCTGCTCACCGTAAAAAGGGACTGCCGAGCAAATCGACGATTCGGGCGATACCGTGGGTATTTGGCTGGTCATTGGCGCGCTTTACCCTTCCCGCTTGGTATGGCGTGGGCAGTGCTTTAGATAGCGTCAAAAAAGACGAAGCGTTAATGAAAGAGATGAATAAAAACTGGCCATTTTTCAATGTCTTTATCAGTAATATTGAAATGGCTTTTACAAAATCCGAGATGAATATCGCCCGTGCATACAGTCAACTGTGTAAAGACGAAAGCTTACGTGAGCAAGTCATGCAGGCAGTGATTGATGAGCATGAACTGACGCACGCAGGTCTCAACTCCTTGCTAGAACAAGCGTCTTTACTCTCAAACCAACAAGAATTAGCTCATTCATTAGAATGGCGTAACGCCTATTTAGACCCTATTAACTATATTCAGATTGAGCTACTCAAACGTATGCGCCAGCCTGATAACGCTAGTGATGATAAATTGGAAAATAACGAGAGACTGGCTATCGAAGATGCATTAATTCGTAGTATCAATGCTTTGGCAGCAGGGCTACGCAATACGGGTTGATATTTATAAATAGTTTGGTCTTTACGGATTCAAACTTATATAAAGCTGAGTTGATTCATGGTGTTATCACAGTGAATCCACTCAGCTTTTTACGTTAATAGAGTTTTTTGAATACCAATATTTGATTGTTAGATGGCATCTCATAACGCTTACTTAACGTTAAATGATGTGCATTTGCCAAATCTATAACGTCTTCTAAATGACGGATACCACTGTTAGCATCGCGCTGGCGTAAGCTATGGTCAAACTGACGATTGCTTGCGCTGCTATAAATGCCATTTTCGTTAAATGGTCCATAAACGATGAATTTACCATCTAAAGGTAGCATATCACCGACCAATTGGAATAACTTAGCCACTAAAGACCACGACATAATATGCAAGCTATTGGCGGTAAATACTGCATCATAAGGCGCATCGGCAACCTCATTGACTGGCACTGAATCACGCGATACATCAAAAGTAAGCGGTGCATATACATTAGGGGCAGGATAATCAGCATGCCAAGCATTGATGGTGGCGTGATTGACAAACATATCACTAGTCTGCCATGTTAAATGAGTCAATCTTGGTGCGAAATACACACTATGCTGACCCGTACCCGACCCAACCTCTAACACATGAATAGAATCTTGCAACTCTTGCTGTAAAACTTCTAAAATCGGCTGTTTATTATTTTCACACGCTTGAGAAAATGCTATGCCAGCAGGAGCAATCGATTGGCTATTATCTAAATCATCATTCAACACTGCTAATATCCTTATATATCTTCATTACTGTAGCTTTGATATTAATAATGGCGACAAGCAAAGCGTCGAAAAAACTAATAAATACCCGCTTCTACCCCAGCTGCCAGTGTCATCGCAAGCTCTTCGACTTGCTCAGTAAAATTTTCGTGCCAATCACCTTGCAAAATCAGCGCCTCTTGAATCCATGACCAGCGCAATCCAGTAGTAATCGTCTTGATAGCAAGCTTAGTACCCGTACCATCATGTCCTGCACGAATGTATAGTGCAAATGGCATGCCTTGCTTCTCTTCTAGCACAGGATAATAACAACGATCAAAAAAGTCTTTGGTCAGCCCTGCCATATATGCTAGATTTTCAGTCGTTCCTAATAATAGTGCGTCAGCTGCCAATACATCTTCAGGCTGGGTATCTTGCGGTAACTTTAATATGACATTGATATCTAAATCAGGATGACTAGCGCCATCATACGCCGCATGAGCCAATTTTTTGGTATTAGGCGATGGCGCATGCGCGACAATAAGTAAGGTTTTGCTAGCCATATTAATCACCTTTATAGAGGCTATTAACTTTTGGAATTAGTAGTTTTTGGAATCAACAACTCTTAGGATTAATAGTTCTTAGAATTAATAGTTACCTTTTGAATGATATCAGGATGGATGCTTTTAGCAACCGGACAAGTCAGCGCAGTGTTATAAAATATTTTTTGTGTTTTATCATCTAGCTTTTGATTAAAAGTAATCGCAACATGTACTTCACTTACCCGTCTTGGATCAGCAGACATTACTTTTGTCACTTCAGCCGTAGTACCTGCAATATCAATTTCCATATCACGAGCTTTAATACCAATAATGGTCAACATACAACTGGCTAAGCTCGTCGCCAATAAATCAGTTGGTGAAAAAGCTTCGCCTTTACCCTGATTATCAACTGGTGCATCAGTAATGATTTCATTGTTTGATTGCAAGTGAATAGCGGTAGTACGCAGGTCGCCTTGATAAGTTACTTTTGATGTGGTCATAGGTTTTCCTTTGATAGTTGTTATATTTGGCTTACTTCTTTTTAGAAGCTTTTAAATAGTGCGCTGATTAACAATATATCTTCTTAATAATCTTCAGTTAAAAATTGAGATTATGGCTTTAGATTTTTCAGAGAAAGGATTTATATATGATGCCACTAATTCACTGCCAAAGTATTACTGGGTCAATATTTGAAGATAGCAAGTAAGACAAAATCAAGATGCTTTAATATCAACATTCATACGTCTGTTAATTTTTCTGATTATAAAGCTCAATAAATTGCCTAGAAAACTCCTCAGCTAAGGTTCTACTATCTGTGATAGTAATACTTTCGTTATTGTGTTGAGCATTACTTGTCCAGTTATACGATCCATGAATAACTTTATATAAATCTATTATGCAAAATTTATTATGCATTAATTTTTTTCCCCAATGAGAACTTGGGGAAATCTTTTTATATTCAATGCCTCTAGAACCAAAGTCTAAGCCGTATTTATCAGTGGTTACATCATCGTTTACGATTATTCGTACATTTATCCCACTCTGATTTTTGTTACGTAATTCATTTCCAATATCTTTATCTGTAAACCATGCTACAGCGACCCAAATAGTAAATTCTGCAGCCTGAATCGCTTCAATAATTTGATTTTTTATTTCCTGAAAGTGTGCAGCAATCATTATTGGGTCATCAACCCCAGAACCAGTCACTTTAAAAATTCCTAGGTCATCCATTTCAAAAAAATAACCGTCATACTTTATTATTCTACTAAGTTTCGAAGCTATTTCATCAGGGTTACTAACTCTTCTAATATCAGGAATCGCTTCAATTAACTTCTTAAACTGGGGACTACCATTTACTTCTTTCAAGCGTTCATAAGTATACTCATTTCTCGACCATGCATTTGGAAGACCTCCATTAGAATATTCATCAGATAACCCAAAAGCATTGAAAAACTTAATCAGTTCTGGTCCTGACATATAAGGAGTTGGAGCACCATCGCCTGTAATGTAAGACTTGATTGCATTTAAGGTAAGATCTGAAACCTTCAATTCTGTATATCCTCCAAACTATAGCTTAATAATACTTGAAAACTTACTATCCTATAGATTTAGTAGTAATATCACAATCAATAGTATAAAAAGGAAAGAAATATTATTCACTCTTTCACATTTATAGACAACGTTATAGGTAAAAAGCATTGAATATCAAATAAATCCCCAAACAAAGAAAATCCCCCGCCTAGATAACTAGTCGGGGGATGTTTCAGAATAGAGAGCTGACGATGACCTACTCTCACATGGACGAATCCACACTACCATTGGCGCAATGATGTTTCACTTCTGAGTTCGGGAAGGGATCAGG
>NZ_JADQAK010000008.1:0-130251 GCF_022129285.1 Psychrobacter sp. Ps4 | reverse complement strand
AATTGTTTTATGATGTTTGTCCTAAACATAACAATTTTATTTTGAACTGACTATATCATTATTTATTGCTATATTATTAAATTCTAGTAAAAAGTGTTAACTATTGTTAAAATTGACTTTTAAACATAATTTGAGTAATAGTACATGTCTTTTTTAAAAAATCTAGGAAAAGGCTTAGGAGAGGGCGCTGGTTTCGTCCTTGGCGGTAGCGTCAAAGCAGCAGGTAAATTCATAAACAATGACTTCATTCAAGAAATTGGAGAGTCCGTTGATGGATCTATGAAGAATACAGGTAACATTCTTGGTAATGTCGCTGATGGTATAGCAGAAGTAGGTATTGGCGCTCTCGAAAATGATAGCGTCCGACGTGATAAAGGTTTTTCAGATTTGGGAAAAACGACAAAAGTAGTGGGTGATCAACTACTGACAGCCGCAGGTCAAATTGTAGGAGATGCCATCGATACTGTTGATGGAATCATTGAAGGCGATTTGGATAAAGTAAAACAGTCAGGTAGAAGCTTAGTAAAAGTTGTGGCTGTTTCCACTATTGCGATTGGTATAGTAGAAGCGGTAGATGGTTTTGACACGTCTGGAACGGAAAGCCTTGTAGCAGCAGACAGCACTCAAATTGAAAACCCTAATACCCACTATGTTTCACCTCATGAACGTATTTTACCAAGTGGCGAAGTTATATGGGTAGATGGCGATGGTGACACTAGCATTGACAGAGACACAGGCTGGACACAAACAAATCCAAATTATCGAGCTTAATATAGAAGTTCTTATCCGTTGGCTCGTTTATTTAATATTTAGAATAAAAAAAAGGATTTTGTATGGGTGTGTTAATTATGTTGGCTATTACTGGCTCAGGTCTAGTAGTTGTATTCGCCATTGGTGCGTTAATTTCGAATGTAATCGCAAATATGTTTAAATAAATATTCGCTTCAAATGATGAGCAGTATTTACATCATATCGATTACTATTAACGTTTATTATGTACCCAACATAACCGTCACGCTTAGTGCTCTTAGAGTAACGCGTAACCTTGGCGGTTTTTTGTTGCCTTTTTTACAGTGGTATCGGCTACAATCGATAAAACTAAACAAGCAACCAAACAAACGCTATGTCTAAAGTGGGCAGATATGATCAACCCTAATGTTAATAAAAGCCTCAACTTCGCCGAAGAATTTGCCTCAAAAATCCCTGCTCTAACTTTGCTCACCACGCTGGGCTATAAATTTATTCCACCAAGCCAATGCAATGCCATGCGTAGCAATAAGCTGCTAGCTAATCAGGCGAATGCAAATAAAACCACTAACCAAGTAGTGTTATTGCCTATCATGCGTGCGTTCTTAGCCAAGCAAACCTTTACGTTTGAAGGCACACCGCATCATCTATCAGATAGTGCCATTGATAAAATCATGCACGAGCTAAATCCAGCTATGAATCTAGGCTTGCAGCTCGCTAATGAAAAGCTCTATAACGCTATGCTGTATGGCGTGACGGTGACAGAATTTATCGACGGCAAAAGAACATCCCAAACTATCAGTTTGATAGATTGGGACAATATAGATAACAACAGCTTTCACTTTACCGAAGAGCTGGTCGTACAGAATGCCGAAGGTACAGGCAACATCATTCCTGATATCGTCTGCTTTGTGAATGGTCTACCTTTAGTGGTTATCGAAGCCAAACGTCCTGATTCGAGTAGAGAGTGGCAATCGACCAACGCGCAAGCCGTCTCACAGCACATCCGTAATCAAAAGCCAAAATTTATTCCAAATCTATTCGCTTATAGCCAGTTATTACTCGCGGTGAATGGTCATGATGGACTGTATGCTACTTGCGGTACGCCAGAGAAGTTTTGGGCAAAATGGGTCGAGGAAGAGATCTCTGAGCCTGAGTTCCACCGTCTAAAAAACCAAAAGCTTAATGATGAGCAGCTTAGTCGTCTATTTGATCATCGTCCTGCCGCAGCTAAAAGAGAATATCTGTCACTGATTAATGCTGGTGATCTAGTCGTCACCGATCAAGATCGCCTTATCATCAGCTTATTACAGCCTGAGCGTCTGCTTGAGATGACGCGCATGTTTACCTTGTTTGATAAAAAGGCGGGGAAAATTGTTGCCCGCTATCAGCAAGTTTTTGGTATCAAAGCATTGATTGAACGTATCAGCACCTTTGACGAGCAGGGCAGTCGTGAAGGTGGGGTGATTTGGCATACTACAGGTAGTGGTAAATCTTTCACTATGGTGTTCTTCTCTAAAGCTTTGATTTGGTTAGAGGATCTTGCGAAGTGTCGAATTGTTGTCGTCACGGATCGTGTCGATCTGGAAACCCAGCTGAGCAATACCTTTAAGTCGGGTGGTGTAATAACCAGCAAACGCGATAGTCGTGACGCCATGGCAACTTCTGGTCGCCGTTTAGCGCAGCAAATCGGTCACGGTAATGAGCGAGTTATTTTCTCCATTATTAATAAGTTTGGTTCAGCCGTTAAGTATGATGAATGCTATAACGATAGCCCAAATATCATCGTTATGGTCGATGAAGGTCACCGTAGCCAAAATGGTGAGAATAATATTCGCATGAGCCAGGCCCTACCAAACGCCGCCTTTATTGCTTTTACGGGTACGCCATTATTGAAAGATGATAAGACCGAAAACAAATTCGGTAGCATCATTCACTCTTACACCATGCAGCAAGCGGTCAAAGATAAAACCGTTACGCCACTGTTATATGAAGAGCGTATCCCTGAGCTCAATACCAATGACCAAGCCATCGATGCGTGGTTTGACCGTATCACCCAAAAGCTTACCGATGACCAAAAGACTGACCTCAAACGTAAATTCTCGCAAAAAGGTCAAATCTATCAGGTTGAAGGTCGTATTGAGCTGATCGCTCATGACATCTCTGATCACTTCCAAAACTTTAAACAGCAGCATCTAAAAGGTCAACTGGCTTGTGATTCTAAAGCCTCAGCTATCCGCTACAAGATCGCTTTAGATAAGATTGGCAAAGTGACCTCAGTGGTTGCCATGTCACCGCCTGATACCCGTGAGGGGCATGATACCGTCGATGGCGAATCGAAAGACATCGTACAAAACTGGTGGCAAGATAATGTCGCCGCGGACTTCGGCGGTGATGAAAAAGCATACACCAAAGCCATTATAGAAGCCTTTAGTCAGGATGATGGTCCTGACATTATGATCGTTGTTGATAAGCTATTAACAGGATTTGATGAGCCAAAAAACACCGTACTGTATATCGATAAGCCCTTAAAGCAGCATAACCTGATTCAGGCGATTGCACGGGTAAACCGCTTGCATGAGAAAAAACGCTTTGGTTATCTGATTGATTATCGTGGCATCTTAAAAGAGCTGGATATCACCATTGAGAAATATCAAGACTTAGCAGAACGTACGCAAGGCGGCTTTGATATCGAAGATCTTAAGGGTCTATATAACAGCATGGATACCGAGTACAAGCAGCTACCAAGGCTGCATAATGAGCTGTGGGCTATATTTTCATCGGTGAAAAACAAGCAAGACGGACAAGCGCTAAGGCAAGTGCTAGCACCTAAGATGCAAGAAGTCGATGGCAGGATAGTCGATACCAAACTTAAAGCACGTGACGACTTTTACGCTGCTTTGACAGAGTTTTCTAATGCCATGAAAATTGCGTTGCAATCAGCCTCGTTTTTTGAAGATAAATCGTTCGATAACAAACGTGATCGCTACAAAGCCGACCTAAAAGCCTTTATTAAGCTACGTAAGCAAGTGCGTGAAGACGCTGATGAGACCATCGATTATGATGTGTATGAAGCGGATATTCGCAGCTTACTTGATAAGCATATCGCAGGTATTGAAGTTCGTGAGGCAAAAGGGGCTTATTTAGTCGGCAATTTAGGTAAGGATGTTAAGCCTGAAGAATTAAGCGATGATGAAGCACGCAACCAAACTGATAAGATCACTGGTCGTGTCACTAGAATGATTGAGCAAGACTTGGCTGATGATCCTTATGCGCAAGAGTATTTTTCTAAGCTCCTAAAAAAAGCCATTGAAGATGCCAAAGCGATGTTCGATGCACCCGTGAAGCAGTACATGATGTTTGCTGACTTTAAGCAAGCCGTCAAAGACCGCGATGTCGCTGATGTACCAAATACTTTTATCGATGATAATGGCAAATTAAACAAACATGCTCAGGCTTATTTTGGTTTGTTTAAGCACTTATTTGATGCTGATTTCTTAGCTGATAAAGAGCTGGATAATGACAAGCTGGTTGCTTACGCCTTTGAGATTGATGAAGTAGTTAAAACCAATGTGGCGGAATATTCCATCAATGCCAGTGAGATTGAAAATGCGATTAATAGACGATTATTGCCAATGTTGTTTGCTGACTTAGGTATTGATAAAGCGCAACAGCTCATTGAAGCCGTGTTAAAAATTACCCGACTTGGGCTGTCGAGAGAGACAAGTAGCCCACATGCAGCAAGAGGGTAGTGGGCAATGACTGAGAATGGCGACTTTTATTATGGTGAAGATAAGATTCATTATGAAGTAGTGCGTAAAGACGCAACTTATAACAAAACAACAGGCAAGTCTAAAAGCGATACGCTTATTAGTGAAAAGACCAAGCCCAATAAACTAAGACAACCTCGCAAAGTTGTTATCAAGGTACATCCCGATAAGCGTGTAGTCGCCACAGCGCCTATCGATGCGAAGGATGAGGTGATACATAACGCTATGATGAAACGTGCTCGCTGGATATGGCAAAGCCTACAAGACTTTGCCAAGCAAAAAGATCATGTATTGCCTAAGCGTTATGTTAGCGGTGAAACACAGTTTTATCTGGGTCGTCGTTATGTCTTAAAAGTAATAATCAATGCAGAAACTAGTGATGTAATAAGCAGCACTGTGAAGCTCAGTCGCGGTAAGCTGAATGTGGAATTGTCTCAAAGTGATTCTGAATTGGACTTGGATGAACGAACTGCTCTCGTAAAAAGCCTTATTGATAAATGGTATAAAGATAAGTTTAGGTTGATCTCTAGAGAGAGGCTTGAAGCCTTGATACATAAAGCTTCATGGGTCGAAAATAGTCCTTCGTTAAAATTAATGACCATGAAAAAGCAGTGGGGAAGTTGTTCAACTAAAGGCAATTTAATACTGAATCCGCATTTAGTAAAAGCGCCAAAGGAATGCATTGATTACGTGATACTGCATGAGCTGTGCCATATAGCCGAGCACAATCATAGCGAGAACTTTTGGCGGTTATTAACGCAAGTGATGCCGAACTGGAAAGAAGTAAAGGCTAGACTTGATGGGATGGCTGAGCTGTATTTGAATGAGTAAAAATACGTTACAATAGTTTTCTAGGAAAAACACCTATAGATCGTCATAAAACAAGCCACTTTAAGTGGCTTATTTATTTGGCAAAAATAAAACAAATATCAGCTAGGATCTCTCACTATATAAAGGTGAGTAGCGTGCATTAATTATAACTACGATCTATCCATAAATAATATCAAAGGAGATATAAATGTCAGTCAATGAAGCATTATTAGATGAAGTCAAACAGTGGCGCAAGCAAATCCATAGCCAGCCCGAGCTAGGGTTTAAAGAATTTAAAACCTCATCTTTTATCGTAGAAAAACTTCAATCTTTTGGTATTGACGTTCATCAAGGGTTAGGCGGTACTGGGGTTGTAGGTACACTAAAGAATGGTGAAGGCCCTACTATCGGTATCAGAGCTGATATTGATGCCCTACCGATAGCAGAACAAAACGAAGTCGATCATAAATCCACTCATGAAAACTGCATGCACGCTTGTGGTCACGATGGACATACGTCAGTCTTGCTAGGTACAGCAAAACATCTCAGTCAAAATAAAAACTTTAGCGGTACTATTCACTTTATCTTTCAACCTGCTGAAGAGGTTCTAGGCGGTGCCAAGGCTATGATTGATGATGGATTGTTTGACAGGTTTCCAATGGATGCAGTCTATGGACTACATAACTGGCCAGGATTACCTGTAGGCGAAATCGCTGTCAATAATGGTCCGATGATGGCGTCGTTTGATACTTTTGAGATTACTCTCACTGGTAAAGGCACTCATGCTGCTATGCCGCATTTAGGTGCTGATCCAATCGCAGCAGGAGCCGCTTTAATTACCAATATTCAATCCATTGTTTCTCGCCGCGTATCGCCACTGCAATCTGGTGTGATAAGCGTGACACAGATGAATAGCGGTGATACTACTAATGTCATTCCTGATATTGCGGTTTTGAAAGGCACCGTTCGTAGCTTTGATATGGACGTGCGCCAATCTATGCAGGATATGCTCACAGAGATGGTGGTAGCTCTACCGCCTTTATATGGCGTCAAAGGTGAGATGGATTATTACATTCGCTACCCAGTAACCACCAATGACACTCAAGCTTATCTTGAGATCAAGGATGCAGCTACCAAAGTGTTAGGTGCTGATAAGGTAAACACCGATGTAGAGCCATCAATGGCCTCTGAGGATTTTTCATTTATGAGCCAAGAAGTTAAAGGTGCTTATTTTTGGCTAGGTGTTGATGGCAGCACGCCTTCTAAACCTTTACATAATGCATCCTATGATTTTAATGACGATGCTATTGAGACTGGTATCAAAGTATGGATATCTTTGGTTGAGTCTGAATTACCAAAGAACACTGCATAAATAAAATCTTAGATGAACCGATGAAGTCATAATAAAGCTTAAAGGGAATTAGTATGGATAATAATAGCGTGCTGTCACCGACAATGACCAAGCACCTACTGGATTGGAAGCTGCACTTATTAGTCATTGCGGTATCATTACTGGCTGAATGGATAGGTATTATCAAGATCCCTATCGGCATTGGCGTCTTAGTATTATTGCCTTTGTTATATGCCTTTATCTTTGCAATCTTGTTAAATCCTAATGTCATCCCTTCAATGAGGGCAGTCATAACTAAGAAACGTGCTAAGTTTGCTAGTTATGCCATTCTTTTGAGCATCATGCCTTTTATTGCTAAATTTGGTGTTGGTGTTGGTCCCAATATTGAAGAGATAATAGCCGCAGGTCCAGCTTTGCTGCTGCAAGAGCTAGGTAACGTTGCTACGGTATTAATCGCCCTACCCGTCGCTGTCCTAGTCTTTGGGATGGGTCGAGAGGCTATTGGTGCCACTCACTCTATTGCCCGTGAGCCTAACGTCGCCTTGATTGCAGATAAGTACGGACTTCAAAGCCCCGAAGGTATCGGTGTGATGGGTGTCTATGTGATGGGTACTTTGTTCGGCGCAATTTATTTCTCATTGTTGGCAGGTATCATCGCCTCTATGGAAATCATGGATGTTCGTGCTCTAGCCATGGCCTGCGGTATCGGCAGTGGCAGCATGATGGGTGCTTGCTCGGCAGCACTAGCAGAGACGGTTCCTTCTCAAGAAGAAACGATCACTGCATTTGCCGCGACCTCTAACCTATTAACTTATGCCACAGGGTTGTTCGTAAGCTTATTTATCGCTCTACCTTTTACAGAGTTTTTATATAAAATTGTCAGTAAGTTAAAAAACAACAAAAGCGCAGACGCTAAGACCGAAACAGACTTTGGTGCAGTCATGGAAGAGCCAGCTAGCTTATCAACTATGCAGTCTTTTATTTTGCTAGCGGTTATATGCGTGGTACTGCTGTTGAGTAACTGGGTAGGACAAGGTGTTGATCCGATTGATGGGTTGCCAGCAATGCTCATTTTGTTTGCTTGCTGCATTATTGGTATTTTATTAAAACGTTTTATCCCAGTAAACGTTCCTGCGATTGCTTGGATATCTATTGTAGCTATCTTAATATCCTTACCACAGTTTCCGTTTAACGCCTACGTTTTGGCAGAGACAGAAAAGCTTGGTACGCTGCAACTACTGACTCCAGTGCTTGCTTATGCAGGCTTTGCTATTTCGCAGATGGAAGTGGATTTATTTAAGAAGTCTGGATTTAAGATCGCCATTGTTGCAATATTGACCTTCACAGGCACCTTTATAGGATCTGCTATGATTGCACAAGTTATGCTGTAAGTATTTTGTGAGGGTGTAGATTTCATTGCAACAGTTTGCTTTTCATAAAAAACAGATTATTTATTACAATCTGTTTTTTTAACTATAATCACTTACATCAGTCAGTTATAGAGTGTTCTTATGTCCAACTACTATGAAAACTTAGTCCTAAGTTTTACCCAGCAAGCTACTGAACAAGAGTGGCTTGAGTTTAAGCATAACTTTCATAGCCCTGAAGAGATTGGTAAACGTATCTCTGCGCTTGCCAATAGTGCTTGTTTGGCTGGTAAGAAATTTGGTTACTTGGTATTTGGAGTAGAGGACGGCACGCATAACATTGTTGGTACAAGTTTTAGCCCTAAGACAAAAAAAGCCAAAGGTAACGAAGACTTAGAGTATTGGCTGGTAAGCCGTTTAAGCCCTAAGATTCATTTTACCATTCATGAGCTACAGATTGATGGTCAAGCGGTTGTGCTGTTCGAAATTCCAGCAGCTACCAATACGCCTATTAGCTTTTTGCATGAGCCTTATATTCGTATTGGTAGCGTCACAAAACTGCTTAAGCACTATCCCGATCAAAGCCGTAAGCTCTGGCATAATCAAGCAGGTGACTGGAGCGCTGAGATTTGTCATGAGGCAGCGCTTGAAGATCTTGACCCTCACGCCATTGCTGTTGCTAGGCAAGTCTTTACTGATAAAAACAAGCGGTTGGCTGAAGACATCCAAGAATGGGATGACATCACCTTTTTAAATAAAGCCAAAATCACCATCCGTGGTCAGATCACTAACACAGCGATCATCTTATTAGGGCGTTATGAAGCTACGAGTTTTTTAAGCCCAGCACAAGCACATATCACTTGGATTTTAAAGGGCGTCGATGGTATTGAAAAGGACTATGAGCATTTTGCCCCACCTTTTTTGTTAGCTTTAGACGAAGTGTACAACAATATCCGTAACCTCAATTATCGCTACATGGCGTCAGGTTCGCTGTTTCCTGAAGAGGTGCAGCAGTACGATCCTTATATCATTCGTGAAGCATTGAGTAACGCTATCGGTCACCAAGACTACCGATTAGGTGGACGTATCACGGTAGTTGAAAAAGAGGACTCAACACTGATATTCCAAAACAGCGGTGAATTTATCCCTAAGACTATTGAGAATGTCTTGCTACAAGATGCGCCCGAAGCGAGCTATCGCAATCCGTTTTTAGTTAATGCCATGGTTAGTCTAAATATGATGGACACCATTGGTAGTGGCATCAAAAAAATGTATCAGATTCAGTATAAGCGCTTTTTCCCTCTGCCAGATTATGACTTATCCCGTGAAAGAGTCCTCGTGAAATTTACAGGCAAAGTGCTTGATCAAGAGTATGCCAAGCAACTAGCGACAGTCGACAATCTCACATTACACGACATTATAGCGCTGGATAAAGTACAAAAAGGGCAGTCGATTACAGAAAATGAAGCAGAGGCACTACGTAAAAAGTCATTGATAGAAGGACGAAAAAACAGCTATATCATCGCCGCTGATGTTGCTAAGCATACAGAGCAGCAAGCAGAGTATATGCAGCTGCGCGGCTTAGATGACATGCATTATCAAAGCTTGATTATGGAGTATCTCAAAACTTTTGAGCGAGGTAGGTTAGCTGACTTTGATAAGATGCTTGCTAACAAGCTACCGCAAGTACTAGACGACAAACAACGTAAACATAAGGTGCGTAATCTATTACAGAAAATGCGCCGCGATGGTCTTGTGACCTCTAAAAACCAAACTTGGTATCTTGCAGGTAGCTAAACCTAGCTAGCAGCGGCTAAATGTAGCTAGACCTAGCTAAGCGAAGCTAAAGATAGCAAAAAAATAAGCCGCACTACACGGCTTATTTTCATAGGCTCAATGAAATCGAGCAGCTATCTTGCTCTCAATCCACTGAGAAATTTCGCTTTCAACCCATGCTACGCGACCTTTTGATAGCTTGACTTGAACAGGGAAGGTAGGATCATAACGATGTGATCTTTTATCGAGCATATCGTAAATCGTTGTGCTACTAAGCCCCGTATAATGTATGACTTGCTTTAGTGGTAGCATTCGCGGTATCTGTGGCATGCTTAGTGTTGATACGTTTTGCTGAGTGCTGGCATTTAAATTTTCCATGATTTGCTCCTTATAAGTGAATGAGAGCATTCCTCTCATATGCTTACCGAGTCCTATAATTTTTTACTGAATCTCATTTAGTCCGACCGTTAGCTTTGGTTTAGGCAATAAAAAAAGAGCTGAATGACTCAGCTCCTTTTTATGCCGCATATCTGCCTTAATGGGTTTAGCTTACCGCTGTCACGCTTTGCCGTAACCCTTGCTCAATACTGGTCACGTCATGAGTGGCTAAACCATTATTTAGGTGTTCCTGCTGACATTGATCAGCATCGCTTGTCTCAACGGGATAAAACTCTTCCACCACTGCAAACGCCTCATCATTGTCAATTTCAAAGGCTGAGTTCACATAGCCAAGCTTCGCCGCTGTCTCTAATGCCGCTTGATCAAAGCCATGTTCGCTAAGTTCCTTATCAATGGCCCCAGCATCTTGTACTGCCTGTTTTAGTGTGACGCCATCACGTAGGGTTAAATCGACAAAGTAGATCGGCGTACGATAGCTTTGCGTCGTGCTTTTACCACGTAGGGTTAATTGCAGTGGTAAGCAAGACAGCTTATTGCCTGACACCGCTGCAAAGTAGCTTAAACGTGCTGCGAGCGTTCTTATGCTATTAAAGCCTGTAGTGCGAAAGATAAAGGTGCCAAGCTCATCGTCCTCAGACAGATTGACATACAGCCTGCCATACGGCTTACAAGCACCGCCTTGTGCTAGTGGGCAACGATCAGGCGATGGACAAGGCAGCTGCTCCACGCCATTATTGGTTCGGCGCTGACACTGCTCACCGTCACCCACACATAACGGTCTGCCAGTCTGCCGATCAAACAGCGTGTATTCAGCTCGTAGATTCAGCTCAGGATCGTTAAACAGCATGCGTACTGGTATTTGTCTGAGCTTATCGGTTTTACTTTTATGTAGCTTGTCATCTAGTGGGTGGTTGATCCAGCCCTCCTTGTTTTGGATTTGGCTGGTAATGGTGAATTGATCGTCTTTGGCAGGCAGACGTTTGCCATCTTTTACAATGACGCGTCCAATGCTAATGCGACCTAGTACAGGTGGGGTTATGGTTAGACCTTTAATCATGGTGATATTCCTTATGGTTTTAATAAAATGTGTTTAGCCATAAAAAAGCCCACCTTTAAGTGGTGGGCGTTTATGCGTTGGTTTGTTGGTTTGTTGGTGTGTTGACTGACTGAATACGCGCTTAGTCAGTTAGGATGACAAAGCGGCGACTGCCTTGGCGGGTTTTACTAAACTGCGCAAGCAACTCAGGATGCGCTTTAGCAATGGCCTTACTATCAAGACCGACACTATCTTTCGAGCGCTTCCACGAGATAGCACCTTGATTGAATACCGCCACTTCATTATCGGCAATCAGTGTTTGCAGCTGATGCTTCACTCGGTCATGACGTTCTTCTAGCTCCTGCATGTAATCACGATAGCTCAGCAATTGCTCAAACAATTTATTAGCACCGTCGTCTTCTCGCAGATCGACCTTGCTTGATGGCTTGGGCGTTGGATAAAGCAGCTTAAGAGCTTTAGCTGCTGACTCGCTATGATCAGGCGTTGGCGGTTTGTCGGTTTCCACGTATTGCCAGAACAGACGCTCATGCCGGGTGATAGATGCAATCAAACCCTCATCACGCTCAACCTTATAAATCTTAGCCTCGTGTCCACAAAGCAGTACGCAGATATGCGCCGCTTGCTTACCCGTGACGGCCAATTGATGCTGTACCTGGCAAGTGACGTATAGAGGCACGCCATGCTTCCACAGCTTCGCCCCATGCTCCCCTGCCGTTTTACATTCCAGTATCTGTACGTCATCGCTACCAGTGATTGCGTAATCCAAGTTCGCCAACATAAAGTGCTGCTCAGGATCAGGATGCTGCAAGATCGCGTTGACGCGCCTGACTTTATTGCCGGTATGCTCTTGATAGTATTTAGCGACCATAGGCTCCAAGGTATTACCCCAGTACAAGGGCGAGTAGCCCTCAATGCTCTCATCGATGTCGGAGCTTGAGCGTCCAGTCTTGATCATCCATAGCTCAAGCATAGAGAGATACGGATGAATACCACAAGCGGCAGCAGCGTCACTACTACCAATGCCTTGCTTGCGTACTTGTAGCCAGTCCTCACGGCTCAATGACTTGGTATTAACCAAACGCTTTGCAGTGGTCGATTGGCGAACAAAAGTGTCAACTGGCTTATTATCATTCTTAAGCTTGGCTTTTAATGGCGTTCTAACTTTAGTGGTTGAGCGCTTTGCTAGTCTTGGCTGAGTAGTCGTATTTAATGCGATCATGTTCATAATGAATTCCTTTGATAAATTGGTTGAAGTGATAAGTGAAATAACAGGCATAAAAAAACCACGCGCTTAGGCGTGGTTTGATTGGTTGAGTTTACTAAGATAATTTAGGCAATCAGTGCAAAGGCCTCCTCTAAGCTTTTGTCCTTCAGCTTAGCGCCAGCGCCAAACCATGCTGAATCGAGCCTGTGATCGGTCGACATCGCACGGCGCTCATGGTCAACATACTCAGTCATCGCAGACAGTAGCCCATAAGCGGTATCACGTGCAGAATCCAGATCCGCACCGCGACCTTGACCATTGAACATATTCATCACCTGATTCATCGCTCGAGCGTTAGGCACCGCATCCTTTTCTTTCTTAGCGCTATTAAACAGAATAATGTCATTGTCCTGATTGTTGAATACACGGTTTAAATAATTAGCCGCTTCTGCCTGAGTAACACGGCGCTGGGTGAGCTGCTTCATCTCATACACGTGCTCATTCCACTGTTTAACGGAGACGCCTAACTGCTGCTTGACTCTATCGGCATCAAACGAGGTGCTATGCGGTACTTTAACGACACCACCGCTGCCATCAGCTAAGCTAATAGCTAGAGTGTTATTACATACCACACGGATATTGGTGAACTGTGCTGTGGTCGCTAGCGTCCCATCACAAGCCGTTGCTAGCAAAAGATAGCCATTACTCACATCACCGCCTTTGAGGGTCGTTGACTGGCCTGTACGAGCCAATGCCCACATCTTACGACCACCTTTTAGAACACCAGCAGTCTCAAGCTCAAAGTGCGATTGCTCAGTGAGATCACGATAGAACTCTAAAATCTCACGGGGTTGCACTTCTTGGTAGCGTTGACTGACGACGGATAACGGTTCTAAGTTATCAGAGCGATACAACACTTTGTTGCTATCAAAGGGCATGATCAGGCTTTGACCTTTTTCATTATTCGCCATGTAGCTGACATCTGATGACTCAATACGCCAGTCCATACCAGCCTCCTTAGCCCAGACCTCAATAGGCTGATTCTTTGGCAGTTGACTACCGAGACCGTGCCAAGGGGTATCACCGATATATGCCATATTTTCGATTAAATGTGCCATGATTACTTTCCTTTTTATTGATAAGTTACGTAAATTGATGATTGATAGTTATTTGATGGTTGAAAAAACATGTGTACAGTCATCACAGCGATGCTGCTTATTGACCAGCATCGGTAAAGCGGCATTTGCTTGGGTAAGCTCAATGACGGTTGCGATCGCAGTACCTGCAACCACACCGATCACTGGATGTACTTTGAATGGTTTGCATAGACTGACACCAAGACCGATCAGTGCAGCGGGTGATAACAGCTCATCAACAAGCTGATGGTTAGTACTATCAGTCATTACATAAACAGCGGACGACTGACAGCGTGGACATAGTAGTTTCATAAGGGCTCCTTATTGCGCGCATAAAAAGGCCTGCACGAGGCAGGCCTTTGATGTTGAGTAAGGATGAACATTAAGCAATTAATGCTCGATCTCATGAAAGTAGTATGTATTTGAAATTAGTTTGCTATGGGTGGTAGCCCTCGGCGCTTTGTATTGCGGTAGGCACTATGACCAAAGGTGCGCATGTTAGGTAGCATTGCTTTAAGACGCTGCTCATACTTGTCCTTTTTTGTAGTGAGATACAATGCTGTATTAATGGTATTTTGAACTTTGTTAGGATCTTTCCTATGGGTCATCTCTATACCAAGTGTACCTTTCTCTTTGAACGGCTTAAAATACTTCGGATCATTGCAATTGAAGTAACTGCCTTGTCCGTCTGTCATAGATACCCATTTCTCACCGACGCTACGACCAGAGTAGTAACCATTATCTTTCTTGGCACCGTTGTACAAGAGTAATAAATGGCAATGCAAGCTACCTTTATTATCGTGATCTCCAGTTTGCTTATATCCTTGCTCAAGTGACCAAGCAAATCCTTCAAGCTCCTTAAAACAGCCCTTTTTATTACTCATACGTTCTCTTAGCGATGTCATATGCTCATCAAAGTCGTGAACACTAACGCCACTCCTGCATTCAATTTTATACTGTAAATCCACTCTGACTACGAGTAAGCGTCCGTGATGTGTAAACATCTGTGTCAAATACTCTCTAAAAGAATTAGTATTTCGAGTTTCTTGTAGTAAGAAGGTGTGACGACTCATATCGTATTCAGGTTTATATTTTTTTATTTCGTAGACAAATGCATCAACTGATTGCTGATCCCATATTACCTCCAAAGGATAGTACTCATCTTTGAGTAACTGTCCGACAGCCACAAACCATTTTACTGTTTCCGTGTATTCGAGTTCTTGTTTATGGTGATACATTAATGCTGGATATAGATAGTTTAATATTAAAGCTAATTGGACATTATCGACTTTGCTAAACAAAATCATAGTTACGATATTATCGACATCTGTCAGTATATTTCCTTCGGTTTGATAATAATTATTCATTACAATTCCTATATGAGTTTTCGATTCATATAGTTAGCTTGATCAGTAAAATATTATTTAATACGATTTCTAATCTTTTATACTAATGGTAAGAATTGGCAGTTAATGTTCTTATATAATATAAATAACCCATTAAGCATGCAAAAAAATAACACTGTAAGGCTTAGTTTAAATGATCGAAATCGCTAATAAAGCGCAGTTTATTGGTAGATAATAAAAGGATAGAGTTACGCTTTTTGTTAATATGTACAATACAAATAATACCGTTTATGCTATGTTTATAAAATACTTTACAATACCAAGGGATACAGCTTATTTTTGCTAGAAATTTACTAGACTTTCCCCAAAGGTTTATTAGACTTATACCGCAATTTTTCCAGGTTTTTGCTAGCTATTTTCAAGGAAAAAAACATCATGAATACAGCATTATCAACCCAAGTGCACAACGTGTATCCTGCGAATCCAGTGTTTGTTGACAATCCTAATCCTGTTTTTGATCCGGCCACAGGACAATATATTTTCTCTAAAATCATAAGATTTGTAGCTGATGAATATATAAGAGACGTCAAAAACGAGAAAAGAAGCATAGAAGATTTTAACAAAGCATTATCAAAAATTGGAGAGAGTGACGCAAAATCACTACTCTATATAAGCAACATTTTTCAAGGCAGAAGTTGGGAGAATATATCGTTTGATGGTGATGATTATGCAAACCAACTCATTTTTCATTTAAAATATTGCGATAACCCTTTAGAAGAATTTAACAATCTTGTTAGATACAAGATTGATAATATATTGCCAGAGACATACTTAGAGTGGTTTAAAAACGACCTACGCTGTTCGTTATTTTTAGCCCATCTCATTAACCACTTAATAGTTGATGAAGCTTATAAAGGTAGGAAAGAGCTGATTCAGGCAGTAGCCGACTTTTTACGCTATAATATCTATATGTTTAATAAAGAATATGAGGAAAACCTTCCTAATTATTCATTAATACTGCAGAGATTTGGAGACCGGAGAACAGTAAGTATAGAGCTTGTTAAATCTATATACTTAAAAAACCGCACAGAAAACTTTGACTGGATAGACCCTAACAACGATCAAATGATTGACTGGAGTTACAAATATCTATGCGGAAAAGGTCGTGAACATATCATACTAAAGGGGATATTTTTTCCAGAAAATACTCAGGAAAAATATGAGCTTATTCTTGCAAGTCTGGATGTACTATCTAACGTAGATGACCCATCCATAGGCACCAAAAACAAAAAAGGCTTTTCGCTTAGAGCCTACGTATTGTTTAGTATGCAAAAGGCATGGCGTAGTCAAAAGCAGTATGTTAACGACAATCCTTCAAGTGACAATGACATGGTAAAAATATCTACGAAAAATATACCTAAATTAAAAGAGCTTATGGCTTATAGTGGGTTTACGTTAAAGCAGTTGGTTAATAATTCGATAGAGCAAATGTATGATAAGCTCATTGCAGAAAAGACGGATGATTAGAGTATGACTTTAAGGTAAGCCTTAATCTACGTTAGCGCTAGCTCATTTATCGAATAGTAAGGTTTGCAAGTCTTTACTACTAATTCCCTTATCCTTCAAAGCTTGTATTAAATCACCACTATCCATATCTGATAGTGATGGTTGAGTCTGCTCATTAAGTGACTTTTCAATCCGCTGCCGAGCCGTTTGGAAATCCACAACCTCGCCTGTGTCTCTGAGTAGGTCTAAAAAGTCAGCCCAAACTTGCATGATTTTACGACGCTCTTCTAAATGCTGCGCATGATTATAAACTGCTCGGATACTGCTTTTTTTATCATGAGCCATTTGCTTCTCGATCGCATCGCCCATATAGCCTAGCTCGTTTAGGTTGGTTGACGCGATGTGCCGAAAGCCGTGACCTGTCTGTTTGCCAGCGTACCCTAAAATATCAAGCGCATTATTAATAAACTCTTCACTATACGGCTGATGCATACCTGTGTGATAGAACACGTATTCATATTGCCCTGTGATAGGTTTCATTTCCTCTAGCACTGCGAGCATCTGATCTGACAGTGGAACCACATGCTTACGGGAAACCTTAAGGTTATCGATATCAACACGCCATAGACGGTTCGCAAAATCGATGTGTGACCACTTCATCATACGTAGCTCAATGGTGCGACAAAATGAATAAGCTAAAAACTTCATACCTAAGCGTGTTTGATCATGACCATGATAGCCCTCGATAGCTTGGAGTAGGGCAGGTAGCTCATGGATATCTACGTGCTTCATGTGCTGACTTTTGGCTTTGGGGTAGAGCGCCTTTAGATCATCGATTGGGTTTTGCTCAATGATGCGTTCACGTTTGGCACGTCTTAAGACATTAGCCACCAGATCGATAGTGCGTCTGGTTACCTCGCGTGGCGGCTCACTGTCTTTGTTCACACGCTTTTCGATCTCATCTGCCATCGATCGACAATCTTCAAAGCTCACGTCTTTCAGTGCAATGCCGTCAAAGTGGGGCAACACATCTTTATGCATACGGTTATAGTCTTGCTGATAGGTACGTGGCTTGACGTTACGCTGACGTTCGGCGAGCCAGTTTAATGCATAATCGTTGAATTTTTGTGCATGAACATTATCGAGCCTATCTTGACGCTTTTTATTTTTTGGATCGATACCATCTGCTAGTAGCGCTTTAATCTCAGTATTGGCTTGTCTAGCTCCTGCCAATGACATGATGGGGTAAGTACCAAGTGTGAGCCGTGTTTGCTTACCATCAAAGCGATAGGCGCTTATCCATGTTTTCGTGCCTGTACTGCGTACTAAAAGCTGTAGCCCTTGCTGATCACTGTATTTGTCAGGACGTGAAGGTGTACATTTCTCACTTGGTTTGAGCTTACGTATCTTACTATCGCTTAACATGTTGGTCTATTCCTTATGGCTATAAGCTATATAATTCAGGCGATACAACAAATACGTTGGTCTAAAGCTGAATTGTAAAGCTTAGATGTTGGTCTTTTTGAGGTCTAATGAAATCATAGACCAACAGATAGACCAACACAAGCTACGGGATAGGTGGGTTATATTCGGATAGATTGGGAAAACAGTAGACATAAAAAAAACGCTAGACGCGTTATTTATAAAGGGTTGCAGAGCTATATGGGAGTGTTTGGGACAAGGTGGGAAAACTAGGGTTTTATAAGATTGGCGGTGAAGGAGGGATTCGAACCCTCGATACGCTATTAACGCATACACACTTTCCAGGCGTGCGGTTTCAGCCACTCACCCACTTCACCGTTTTCAGACTGCTTAGTATAGCGGATACTGCCTAGAATGTCACGACTTGCACCTTATCTTTCTTTATTTACAAACGCCTGCTACGATAGCGTATACGTAATGACAAGCATAGATGGTTGAAAGTTGAATGATAAGTTTCGGTAGGCTCAATGCCCGTTTGAAAAACAGTATTACAATGACCGTGATGGCGGTAGTCGTAAGTATAACTTCAGCGCATGCTGATGACTTTACTCAGTGTAGCGAGTCCTTTTATGGCGGTGTCTATCCTGAGTTTATCAATACCAAGCTAAGCAACAAAACCCAAGCTTTATGCATGGATGGTTTTGCCGTTATGTATTCTGGCGTATCGCGTACACCGCTTTGGTCGGCAGAATATTTGGATCGCAAGCGTTTACAACAAGCAAAAGAAATCGATCGTGAAGACAGCTTTCATGAAGAAAGTAGGTTGCCAAAATCCGCACGCGCCTCATTGTCCGACTATTCAGGCTCTGGCTATGATCGCGGGCATTTAGCGCCCAATGCCGATATGGCGAATCGCAGTCAACAATATGATAGCTTTAGCCTTGCCAATATCGCCCCGCAGTCACCGCGCAACAATCGCTATATCTGGCGTAATATTGAATCAGCCACTCGCTATTTGACCCAGCAATATGGAGAGGTTTATAGCATTACAGGAGTAGCCTTTACTGGCAAAACAACTAAGCAACTGGCAGATCGTGTACTGGTGCCCAGTCATTTCTTTAAAGCCGTCTATATACCAGCGATTAATCAAGCAGGGGTCTATTATGCACCCAATGATGAGTCGGAGCGCATAGAGGTTATTAGTGTTGATGAACTCTCGACTAGAATTGGTATCGATGTGCTGCCCGTCTTGGATGCCAAAACTAAAACACAGGCATTTGATCTGCCATTAAAGGCGGGTGAAAGCTCCGAGTTGCCCGATGAGCCAACAGAAGAGCCGGCTTGGATGCTGTTTGTTTGGGCGATTCTTGAGTGGGTAATCGCCCAATTGCAAGCATAATGCCTTTGTGACACGAGTCTATATATAATAAAAGGCACAAAAAATCCAAAAATTACGCAAGATATCGTTAATAAAAAGGAGAATCAAATGATTGATCCATTTGCCAATGACCACCAAAGCATGCAAATCGGTGAGCTTATCATCGAAAACCAAACAGATAAAATTATTATATATGGCGATATTGATTTGACTCTTGATGCTACTGGATATAAGCAAGCACAACAGTTACATGAGCTAACAAGCAAGACTATTCAGGCATTTGAAAATAATTCCATTTACAATAATAGTCAGCATAAGTCAAAAGAAAAAGATGACCGGTTGGATAAAAATATCGACAATCCTTTTTTGTAACTATTTGATATAGTTCAATTTTTATAGAAATAATAAACTATAAAAAAATTACTAGGCAAAAGCTTAAAATTGCTTATAATGAGTCAAGACATCGCTTATGTCGTATAAAATTTTGATGAGCAGCTTTTTTAGATGCGATAACCGCTCCCAAAGAGTAGAAAGTCGCATAGCTGTTAATAAGGATTTTAGCGAAGGATAAGCCTAGGAGATCAGAAACATAACGTTTCGAGTAATCATTGTATGAAGGGAATCAGTCTATGAAATTATTTACCAAAACCACTCTAGCTGTTGCAGGTATCAGTTTAGCAAGCATGGCATTCGCCGCTGATCCTTTGGCCAATACTACGTGGCAGACATTTGATGAAGGTAAGCCAAAAGGTACCGTAAAGATTACTGAGTCAAACGGTGTACTAACAGGTACGCTTATCGCTACCAACTCAGCCAAAGGCAAAAAGCACGTTGGTACGACCATTATTAAAGGTTTAAAGTCTGATGGTGGTGGCAAATATAGTGGTGGTACGATTACTGATCCTGAAAAGGGCAAAGACTATCGTATGACCGCAAACTTGAGTGGCAACACCTTAAATCTAAAAGGTTATATCGGTCCATTCTCACGCAGTCAAACGTGGAAAAAGAAATAAGCCGATAGCTTATTTTTAGTATTAGACTTAATAGTTATAAATAGATAAAAATCCCGCAATACCTTTTGGTAATGCGGGATTTTCAGTACATATATTTTAACATTGGCTTAAGAGCTTATCTCACAAATTCTGGATATGCTTCCATACCACACTCTGCTATATCCGCACCTTCATACTCATCTTCTTCAGAGATACGCAGACCAATCACTAATTTGATAACCGCCCAAGTGATTAAGCTGGCGATGAATACCCAAGTAAAGATAGTGGCTGCACCAGCAATCTGACCTACGAACGATGCTGCTGGATTGGTAATTGGTACGATAAGTAGACCGAACAGACCGACTACACCATGAACTGAGATAGCACCCACTGGATCATCTATTTTTATTTTATCCAATGCTAAGATAGATAGCACAACGATAACGCCAGCGATCAAACCAAACAGTGTTGCTTGTAATGCAGATGGGGTTGAGGGTTCTGCTGTGATAGCGACTAATCCTGCGAGTGCACCATTTAAGAGCATAGTTAAGTCAGCTTTGCCAAAGATGATGCGTGCTATTATTAAAGCACCAATTGCACCGCCTGCCGCTGCTGCATTGGTATTCAAAAACACCATAGCAACCGAGTTAGCACTGGCAATATCACCCAGTTTTAGCACCGAGCCGCCATTGAAACCGAACCAACCCATCCAGAGAATAAGTGTTCCAAGCGCTGCCAGTGGTAAGTTAGCACCTGGAATGGCGCGTATTTCACCATTAGGGCCATACTTGCCTTTACGTGCACCTAATAATAATACCCCTGCTAATGCAGCCGCAGCACCCGCCATATGGACGATACCAGAACCTGCAAAATCAGAAAAACCCATGTCGCCTAAATTGAACATACCAAATACATCATTGCCACCCCACGTCCAGCTACCCTCTAATGGATAAATGACACCAGTCATCACCACAGCAAATAATAAGAACGACCACAGCTTCATGCGCTCAGCCACCGCTCCTGAAACGATCGACATACAGGTTGCAACAAACACCACTTGGAAGAAAAAATCAGACGCAGCGGAGTAAACAGAATCACCGTCAAAGCCGTTTTCAGCGGAGGCTGCTAGGGCATCTGCTACCAGCGTTTCATTACCCGCGATACCGCTCAAGAATAGGTTGCCACCATACATAATGGCATAGCCGCATATCATGTACATGGTACAAGCGGTAGCAAAAAGTGCGATATTTTTGGTTAAAATCTCAACGGTGTTTTTTGAGCGGACGAGTCCAGCTTCTAACATGGTGAAGCCTGCTGCCATCCACATGACGAGCGCCCCGCAAATTAAAAAGTAAAATGTATCAAGTGCGTACTGGAGCTCGAAGATTTGATTTTGCATGTTAATTCCCCCTTGAATTGATGCAATACAGCTATCGGTATGATCTATAAATCTGTGTCTATATGGCCTTGCGCGTTAGATAGCGTCAGGGCCTGTCTCGCCCGTACGAATACGAATAACTTGCTCGAGTGCAGTGACAAAGATTTTGCCGTCACCAATCTTGCCCGTGCTAGCGATGCGAGTGATGGCTTCGATAGCAGGTTCGACCATCTCATCAATAACAGCCACTTCGACTTTTACTTTAGGTAAGAAGTCCACCACGTATTCTGCGCCGCGATAGAGTTCTGTATGACCTTTTTGGCGACCGAAACCTTTGACTTCAGTAACAGTGACACCTTTAACACCGATGTCAGAAAGCGCTTCACGTACATCATCGAGCTTAAACGGTTTTAAGATCGCAGTGATTAGCTTCATAAAATATTCCTTATTTGTGTGATGCCGCAGGTTGATCGAAGCATTGTGGTGCATCGTATCGCTGCCATGCTTACTATTAGTCATTCAAGAACTGTGCCAATTTACTCAAGGGGGATAGGTAAGATTGGATTTGTTTGTTCAAAAACAGCTATAGTTATGGCAAAAAATACTGGTTATGCTGCAATGGTATAAACCACCGTTATGAGCATAGAGAATGCGAATTAACCTTTAGCGTTGAACTGACGAAAACTTTATTATAACCAACTTTTTAGGTGCTTGGGGAGACCATCCATCTATTTCCTGTGATGATTTGCTAACCTAGTTTGGTATATGAAACGAATCACTTGAGGAGAAAATAGGGAAAATTGTGTGATACGGTAAGCGGCAGAGCTTAACATGGATGTATAGGCTCTGCGCTCAAAGAGAGAGGGGTGGCTGCGTAGATCGGCTAAAGCCTATACCTTTGGGAAGAGTAGGTAGGGGGTTTTGGTGCTACCGAGCAGTTTTTTTGTGTCGCTACCTTTTAGAAGTTCACGCAGACGAGATTGGCCAAAGGCACCGGTCATCAGCATGCCGATATCATTTTCATTTTGATAATAATTCAAAGCCGAAGTGACATCGCGGCAGTCCAGCAAGGCTTTTTTAGACTTGATGCCTGCTTGTTTGAGCCGCGCATAAGCCTCACGTAGCGCATCGCAGTTTCCAGAGTTTTCTTTACCGACCATCACGATATGAACGGTTAATGCGCGAACCAGTGAGGTTTTGCAGAGCCAATTGAGCAATTTATGAGATGTAGGACTGTTGTCAAAAGCAAACAACGCGGTCGTAGGGGGCAAAAATGGTGCATGAGTCACCAAAATGGGGCAGTGACTGACTCTAATTAACTGGCTCAATGTCGATTTGCAGGTGACATTGTGACCTATAACAATCAATTGTGCTTTGTCATCGACGTAATCGATACTTTCATTGAGGTGTTCATGGCGATGCAGGGTATAGGTTTTTAGTTTTTGGCGCTGCTGCTCGCAATAGGTGGTGGCTTGATGGAGCAAAAGCTTACCTTGGGCTTTTAGCTCACAATTACTCAAGTGCTCCTTGGTGGTGAATTGCTCAAGCAGCATGTTTTCATCATCGATATTTAGGCAGCCTGAATAATTCACAGCCGCTTTTTGTTGTAAGCTCGGTACAGAATGCAACAGTCCAACAGGTGCTTGTAGACGAGTCGCGGCCCACATGCTGGCTTCTAACACTGCTTGCACGTGGTCTGGGCAGTCCAAGCAGGCAATCACACTATCTGGTTTCAAATTACTCATAAGACCACCACATTATTCCAATATTAAAAAGACAGAATAAAAAGACAGCTGCTTAGCTCAAGGGTGGGGCGATAATGCTTATGCCCAACCCTTTGCACCAATGCAGCTGTTTATTCAACTGTTTATTTATGAGCGGTTAATCAATATTAGCTCAATAAATAGACGTGGCTTTGTTTAATCCAATAAGCCAATATCTCGGCGATCGTGGATAGAGAAGCGATCAATCAGTGTTCGGCTCGCATTATTGAGTCCCACCACTTTGACATCAATGCCCTCACGTTGCAAGCGCATGACCAGTTTGTCCAAGGTGTCTACGGCACTGACATCCCAAAAATGCGCTTGGCTGACATCAATTTGAATACTGTCCAAAGCTTCTTTGGTATCGAAGCTGTTTAAGAACTGAGTCGTAGAAGCAAAGAATACTTGTCCTTGCACATAATAATAACGGGTATTAGTACTCTCATCATATTCGCTAAATACCGTTAAGAATTGACCAATTTTATTGGCAAATGCCAGCGCCGATAGCAGCACGCCCACGCCCACGCCATAAGCTAGGTTGTGCGTAAATACTGTGGTCAAAACAGTCGCTAGCATGACAATGTTAAATGACATCGGATGCGTTTTAAATTCGCGAATAGACTGCCAGTTGAAAGTACCAATAGAGACCATAATCATCACAGCGACCAGTGCCGCCATTGGAATTTGACTGACCCATTCACTTAAGAACACTACCATAATGAGCAGTACGATACCTGCCATCAAAGTGGACAGACGCGTACGTCCGCCAGATTTGACGTTGATCATAGATTGACCAATCATGGCACAGCCTGCCATGCCACCGAAGAAACCTGATACGACGTTGGCAATCCCTTGACCGCGACACTCGCGGTTTTTATCGCTTGGCGTATCTGTCAAATCATCGACGATAGTCGCTGTCATCATCGATTCTAATAAACCAACGATGGCAAGTGCGATAGAGTAAGGCGCGATGATCAGTAAAGTATTTAGGTTCAATGGAATGTCAGGTAATAAGAACATCGGTAATGAATCAGGCAAATCGCCCATACTGCCGACATTACGAATATCAAGATTCATATACATGGCGACAGCGGTCAAACCAATGATACAGATCAGCGGTGACGGAATCACGCGACCGATTTTAGGAATCAGTGGAAACAAGTAGATAATCGCTAAGCCCGCCGCCGTCATAATATAAACTGTCATGCCAACGCGTTCAGTCATCGGGTTAAGCTCAGGCAGCTGGGCGGCAAAGATCAATATCGCGAGCGCATTGACGAAGCCAATGACTACCGAGCGAGACACAAAGCGCATCAAATTACCGAGCTTTAGGATACCCATCACAATCTGAATCCCACCGCACAATAAGGTGGCAGCTAGCAAATACTGCAAACCATGCTCGGCGACTAAGTCAACCATCACCAGTGCCATTGCCCCAGTTGCTGCCGAAATCATGCCTGGACGACCACCGACGAAACTGATCACGACCGCGATACAAAATGAGGCATACAAGCCGACTTTTGGATCAACACCCGCGATAATAGAAAAGGCAATGGCTTCAGGAATCAGCGCTAAGGCAACGACCAAACCGGATAAAACGTCGCCGCGAACATTGGAAAACCATTCGTCACGTAAGTTATCAATAAAAGATGTCATAAGTAAACTGCATAGGGTTAGAGGCAAAAAAAGTAATCATTACTCATTCATAAAATGATCGCGTCGCTATAAAAGTAGCTATTCATCTTTCTTTTACGGCAATATGTGCTGTGTCATATTGCAGTATTGAATTATTAAAGGTCGGTAATAAGTAGGTCTACTGATTTACTTACTGGTATCACTAATACGCTCACCAATAATTGATACGATGATAAATTCAGTGAGACTACCTAAAAAAATAGTTAAAATAAGGTGCTTAAAGCAGGGCATTTATAAGAGCACCTACAATAACGAATAGCGTCAGCAATGATATGCTGCGGTAGAGGGTAATAAATAATCTATCAAATAAAAATAGCCGCTCGACATGACCCGTCTATAGTAGTAACTTTGCCAAACAGAAGTGACAATAGCGTGCTAACTGTGACAACATGCTAAACTAAAATGCTTGGGTAAATACCCAGTCACTTACAGATTAAGGCAACTATTATAGCATTAGCCACTTAATATAAAAACAGGCGCATAATAGCACATCGTCATAAAAAACCAGTACCGAAATCTGAACGATACCGTTATGATGCGTCTCATCTTGACGGCATCATTTTGCTTCTTTATATACTAGTTTTGTTTGATGCCATTTTGCTCGTCCAACAGAAGGAATAAATATGACCACCAACACTGCAACAGATGCCTTACTTCACAAAGGCAGTGGTCTACAAGTCGTGGTCGGTTTGGGACAATCTGGATTATCAGTTGCGCGCTATTTGGCCAATCAAGGCTATCAGGTTGCTGTCACTGATGCTCAGGTGACACCTAGCTTAGCAGATCAACTACCCGCTGAGATTAGTGTTCGCCAATTTGGTGCGATTGACGCCGAGCTCTTGCAGCAAGCGGCACGTATTATTATAAGCCCCGGTATCTCACTTGCTACCGAAGCTGTCGCCGCTGCCCGCCAAGCGAATATTCCAGTGGTTAGTGACATTCAGCTATTTTGTGAGGCTTGTACCGTACCGATAGTGGCGATTACTGGCTCTAATGCTAAGAGCACCGTGACCACCTTGGTCGGGCAAATGGCTGCGGATGCTGGTGTCAATGTCGGTGTCGGCGGTAATATTGGCGTGCCAGCGCTGACCTTGCTTGATAATACTGATATGGAGCTGGCGGTGCTTGAGCTGTCGAGCTTTCAGTTAGAGACAGTGACCAATTTGGGTGCGCAAGTGGCGACGGTTCTAAATATGTCACCTGACCATTTAGATCGCCACGGTGATATGCTGGGCTACCATCAAGCCAAGCATCGTATCTTTCAGGGTGCTAAGTCCGTGGTTATCAATCGCGAAGACGCATTGACGCGTCCGCTCGTGGCTGATAATTTGCCCAGAGTGAGTACCGGTATACATGCTCCTGATAAAGGTCAATATGGTCTTATTACTACTCCTGAAGGCCAGATTTATCTTGCCCACGGTACAGAAAAACTACTGTCGGCAGATAAACTGTTGATTAAAGGTCGTCATAATCTGCTTAATGCACAGGCAGCCTTAGCGTTAGGCGAACTTGCTGGTTTGCCATTGGGCAGTATGTTGAATACCTTACAGCAGTTTACTGGACTTGAGCATCGTTGCCAGTATGTGGCAAATGCTGCAGACATTGACTATTTCAATGATTCAAAAGGCACCAATATTGGCTCAACGATGGCAGCTATCGAAGGACTGGGCGCAGTCTATGCGCCAAAGGACGGTAAACTACTATTGATTTTGGGTGGACAAGGTAAAGGTCAACAGTTTGGTGAATTGACGCCGTTTATCAATCAGTATGTTAGCCAAGTACTGTTTATTGGTGAAGATGCGCCGCTGATTGAACAGCATCTGCGCGCAGCTAAGATAAGCGCCGATGTGGCGTTACATCAATGCCAAACTTTAGAAAATGCCTTTACAACCATTCAACAAGTCACGACAAGCAGCCTATCGCAAGTGCAAGCGGTGCTATTGTCACCTGCTTGTGCCAGCTTTGATCAATATAGTGGCTACGCAGCTCGCGGTGAGCATTTCAGTCAGTTGGTTGGTCAATTAGCAACTGAGTCGTCAGATATGATGACTGCGGAATAAAAGGTTTGGTGATTTAAGCCTTTGCATGATAAGTGCTTAGCGAATCTCAGCATTTAATAAAGAACTCATGTATTTAATAAAGAATAAGAGCAATGCAATAGGATTGCCCTGAATTGACTTTTACGACGCGCGCGCATTTTCTGTATAAATGATTGTTTTGCTTATAGATTGCTGCTACTGTCAATCATAGCCAGTCAGCAACATGAATGGTCAGCTTATTTGCTTAGTAATCTGTCTGGTACTGTCTATTTTCTATTTTTTAAACGGTGGCGTTTAATAGACGCCGTGTTTTTTCGTTCGTTAGTGTATATAAAATTATGGCGCTCTCTTCTCTTTTTCGTTCCTCGTCCCAACCGAAGCAAGTATCTGGCTCAGATGGTATTCTTTCTATGCCGTCAGCACGCGCCATTCTCCTATCGAGTGTTGGCGGTATGTTGGTGCTCAGTTTATTGATGGTGGCTTCTGCTTCTATTCCTTTTGCCCTCAGTCGCGGCATGACAGAGCTGCACTTTTTCAAAAACCAGCTACTGTATATGATGATCGGTTTGACGGTCGCTACGGTTTCTTATTACAGCGTGTCTTTGCGAACACTATATAAGACTGAAACCCAATTTATCTTATTGGGTATCACTGGCATGCTGCTAGTGGCAACCCTATTTAGTACCCCTATTAACGGCTCCAAGCGTTGGCTGAACCTAGGGGTATTTAATTTTCAGGTGGCAGAGTTGGCCAAGTTGGTGATGATTGTCTTTGTCTCTGATTTTGTGGTGCGTCGCTCTTTTGAAGTTCGTAACGGCTTAGACGGTTTTTTGCGGATTATGTTAGTGGTGGCACTCATCACCATGCTGCTATTGTCACAGCCAGATTTTGGTTCTTTTGTCGTTATTTTAGGTACCATCTTTGCGATTTTTTATATCGCTGGTGCGCCTTACAAGCACTTTTTAGCACTGGGCGCGGCTGCCATCGGTGGTGCGGTCTTGATGGTGACGACAGCGCAGTACCGATTGGTACGTGTGATGTCATTTATGGATCCGTTTGATGATGTGCAAGACACGGATTATCAGCTGGCACGCAGTTTGATTGCCTTTGGTCGTGGACAATTTACAGGCGTTGGTTATGGTGAGAGCGTACAAAAACTGTCGCATTTGCCCGAGGCACATACTGATTTTCTACTAGCCATTACAGGGGAAGAGTTAGGCTTTGTTGGGGTTACTATGGTACTGGTGCTCGAAGCGCTGATTATCGGTAGCGCGATGCGTATCAGTTATAACGCGCTCAAACGTCGGCAGATGCGTATGAGCTATACCGCCTTTGGTATCGGTGTGGTGTTTATTGCACAAACAATTATCAATGCGGCGATGAATATGGGCGCGATTCCAACCAAAGGATTGACCATGCCATTCTTCAGTTATGGCGGCTCTTCGATGTTGATTAGTTTGGTGATGGTTGCGTTATTGCTAAAAATTTATAAAGAAAGCCCTGAAATCGAAAAAAGCCAATGCCGTTATTATTGATAGGTTGAGCATTAGTGATAGGCTCGATGCATCATAACTGGCATTATCCAAAGAAGCGTCGCTAAATAGTGGCGCTTTTTGCTAGCTGGTTTTTATCCATTGGGCATATTTAACTGTTGCTTGCCTTGTAGCGGCATACTGTCCCATTGAGCAATGGCTTGCTTTAACATACGAGTAGGTGTGTCTCTATCGACGGCTGGTTGCTGTAATAGTTGTAAAGCATCGGCGATGAGTTTACTTGGATCTCGTGTATCAATGGGTTGTGCTAGGTTTTGCTTGGAGAGTTTTTGTCCATCAGCATGACATATCAGTGGCAAGTGATACCAGTGATCGATGGCAGGTAAGCGTGCAGCATCCATGATGCTGATTTGCGCTGTCGTCATGGGTAGGATATCTAGACCGCGCGTAATATGTGTCACCTGTTGCAGTCCATCATCAAGGCTGGCAGCCAAAATATAATTGATCATACCATCTTGGCGACGCACCACCATATCACCCAATGTCTGCTGAGGATTATCCCACTGCAATCTTTGAATACCATCGTTAAAACCAATCTTATAATTCGGTAGCTGTATGCGTAGCTTATGTTGCTCTCTATCAAGGTCAGCGCTGACGCAGCAGCGTGGATAGCGCTTCCTGTTTGGTTGCAATGGGTTAGCGTCATAAGCTGGGCTCAGCTCTTCTTGCGCCCAGTATTGCTCCAAATCCTTACGCGAGCACTGACAACCATAAGTGAGCGGATGCAGGGCTGAGTGTAGATAATCATTATAAATATCAATACGCTCAGATTGATAAATGATATCACCGTCCCAGTACAATCCAAGCGCTTCCAAATCAATCAAGATTTGCTCAGTAAATTGCTGATCACAGCGTTCGGTATCAGTGTCTTCAATACGCAGTAGCCATTTACCACCAATGGATTTTATATGGCAAAAGCTGGCAAGCGCAGTCGTCAATGAGCCAAGATGCAGTTCACCAGTCGGTGAGGGAGCAAAACGACCAATCGGCTGTACTGGTATGATTGGAGTGGGCATAGGAATAAGGTTAGTTTTCAAAGTAGGAAATTATCGGTAAAAAAGGTAGAAGATAGAATAATAAATATATCCGTAAAAAGATATTTGTGAAATGAGTCTGTTTTGTTAGCAAATCAATATAAGCAAGCTTAAAGCTCTGTATCAGCCATGATTTATTGACTAAAAACCAGCCAGCTAAAACGCAATAAGCGACCATATTTTGGTCGCTTATGCTTACATTCTACTATTGAGATGAGTCGTAACTCGTTTAAGCGCCTTGATTTTGGCGTTCTTTAATCTCAGACAGGGTTTTACAATCGATACACTGGGTAGCCGTTGGGCGCGCTTCGAGACGACGCAGACCAATCTCTACGCCACATGTTTCACAAAATCCATAATCATCATTTTCAATTTCTGACATAGATTTATCAATTTTGCGAATGAGCTTACGTTCACGGTCACGCGTACGCAATGCGAGGGCAAACTCTTCTTCTTGGGTGGCGCGATCATTGATATCTGGCATAGCACTGGACTCGTCTTGGATATAAGTCTTGGTGCGATCCGCTTCGCCAATCAGTTGGCTCTTCCAATCTAATAATATAGCCTTAAAGTGCTCTAACTGCGCATCAGACATGTACTCTTCGTCTTTGGCAGGCACATAAGGAGTAAACTTAGCTTCACTTGGATTCGTGGTCAGGGTGCTCATATGGGTATCCTACTTTTTTCAAATTAATTCAATAAAACGACGTATCAAAAGACAAGACGCTATCAATGTCATAAACGCTATAATTTGTCCCTTTATAAAACGTTTTACCACTTGGTAACACAAGTAACACAGCGGATCTAATAGTACAGTTATCTTGATATGCTCAAAGCAATCTATCAATGGTCGGGTATATGGTTATGCATATTTTTATTTAAATAGCGTTGTCTTAATAATGCGACAAATCACTGACTGTGAAGACTTAGCTGTGATCGATTTAGCCATCCTAGCTATTATAATTCTACCTAATACCAGATACTAGGCAGTCCTCATTTCGTTTTATACGTTGTATCATTGTTTCTGACAATAATGAAGTCATTTTTCATCATCATGTCGTTTTTACCGTGCCAGCCATTGTATTCTGAACTCAGAAATATCAGTCAATAGCTTGAAATATAAGGGCTTACATCAGTATGGCTGCCAATAAATCTGGGCGTCAAGTATCCAGTCTTTCTACCCAGCTTGCAACCTTTCCATTGTTGGCTAATTGCAACCAACGGTAACCAGGCGGGACGCTTTTATCATAGGAAAAGTCATTTTCATAAGGCTTGAACTGGTAGCAAGTAGAAGGCGTACTATAGACCGTGACTCCTTGACGATGGCGAACCTGCTCTTGGTGCGTATGACCACTGATAATGACCTTGAGATGGTCAAATCCTAACAGGCGCTGCCAAAAGGCCTCACTATTCTCTGCCATATGCGTGTCAATCCAGTCAGAGTCTACGGGAATGACATGATGATGTAGAGCAATCAGCGCAGGCTTATCACAGGCTCCGAGTCTTTCGTATAACCAGTCAATATCGGTAGGCGTTATCTCGCCCGCGACTTTACCCGTGATGGATGAGTCTAATAACAACAGCTGCCAACGATCAGTCTCAATGACATGCCTGCTTAGCAAGCGCGGGTCGGCAGGTTGAGCAATCAGTTCGCGCTCAAAGAAGGGCAAGTCACTGCCTATCTCATCCGTCACATCATGATTGCCTGCGATGCAAGCAAAAGGAATATGGGTGGCTTGCAATACCTCAAAAATATGATCGTAAATAGCGGGTTTGACTTCATTGACTAAGTCGCCAGTCACGATAATCAAATCGCAGCGAATGTCGCTATTCAATGCTTGCTGTAGTACTGTTTCAAAGCATTGCTGACAGACAGTGGCTTCGCTATTACTAGTATCGCCATCAACACTAGAAGAAACGGGCATTGATAAATGCAAATCTGTGATTTGTAGTATGTTTACCTGTTCATCTGGTGTGCTAATGTTATTAACAGGATAGCTTAGCATTGGGTCAGTCCCTCATCGAATCGAAATAAGTGATGCTGTTAAAACGAATGATAAATAAATGGATGTCCTGCATCGAGTAGACTAATGAATTTTGGTCTGACCAATATGTTTTTTGGCTTGACGCCGCTAGTATGTCGATGGTATTAGGGCAAGTTTATAACATAAAGTCAATGAAAGCTCTATCATATTGATGAAATAAAGTTGGATAAGAGGATAAAAAAACCAGCGGCTTTATGTGAACCATAATCTGTCTAGCGGCGCGCTGACCAAATTTTTGCCGTGCTGAGCTTTGAGAAAATCAGCGCGATAAAAAATAAAATGGCTAATATTAATACGATAGCAAGTCCTGTCTGAATATCTAGCCAGATGCTTCCCCAAACGCCAAGCGTCACGCCAAGCTGTGCGATCAGTAGCGATATAACGACCATTTGTTTTGGCGATGATGACCACAGACGTGCCGTTAATGCTGGTAATACCAATAAACCACTGATTAGTAAACTACCAACCGCTTGCAGGGCAATCGCACAAAATCCCGCCAATACGCCCATAAAGAACAGCCGCTGGCGTGTCGGGTTGATACCTTGGATACGTGCCAATGCTTCGTGAGTGGCAAGCTTAATTTGTGCAGGCCATATATAGCGTAGTAAGCCCAAACCCACTAGTACACTACCCGCAAGCAGAGGTAAGTCTGCCCAATCAAGGTCTAGCAAATTACCAAACAAAAACCCCAGTACGTTTGCTTGTTGGTCAGTCAACTGAGTCAAAGCCAATAAGCCTAAGCATAACAATGACACCGCCACGACGGCCAAAACCGCATCGACAGGCAGGCGCTCATCATCGATTAATACTAGCCCTAGCACTACCATGACGCTGACCAAGGCAATGCCAATGCCCATAGGTAATTGCCACCATACTGCTAAAGCCACGCCAAGCAAGGTGCCATGTGCTAAAGCATCAGCAAAAAAGGCCATGCGTCGCCACAAGACTAAGCAACCTAAAGGCGCTGATAGTAACGCTAAAATACTGCCAGCGATCCAAGCGGGGGCAATGATGGCTAACCAAGCAGTCATAATAAATATCCATAAAAGTTTTTATAAAGCTCGATATGTGTTTGAGTCATCAAGCTTCGATATATTTTATATTTGTGAATGTGCGACGCGTCTTAATGATTATAATTCGCTTGGGGCGTGATGCTCACAGGCATGTGGTTGATGCACATAGGGCTGCTCGTAATGATGCCCAAATAGCTTTTGAAATTCACTACTAATGGCAAGCTCGCTTGGCTGTCCCTCACAGCAAATATGCTTATTAAGACAAATCACGCGTCGACTGCCTTTCATGACCCAATGCAGATCATGCGATACCACCAGCATGGCACAACGCAAAAACTCCGGCAGCTCATCAATAAATTGATAGAGCCAAACCTCAGTATCAGGGTCCAGTCCTTGCATCGGCTCATCTAAAATCAATAAGTTGGGTTTGTCTAACAATGCTCGCGCGAGCAAGACCCTTTGTGTCTCACCACCCGACAGGTGCAGCATTTGTCGCGATAATAAGTGCGTCAATGACAAGTTATCGAAGATAAATTGACGCTGCTCAGACGTTAAGCGCCTTTTATCCGCTTGTGCCAATAAATCGCAGACTCGTAATGGCAATATCGGCGGTACAGCAAAGCGCTGCGGCACATAGCCAAGCTGTAAATTTTGATGAGAGTTAATGTGCCCTTTAGTTGGCTCAATCAATCCCAAAATAAGTTTGACCAACGTTGACTTACCAGCGCCATTAGGTCCAATAAGACTGACTGTTTCATTAACCGCAATGTCAATATCAATATGTGAGAGTAAGCGTTGATGCCCAATGTCGTAGCTGATATTGCTTAGGCTCAGCAGTTTACTCGCATTATTAATGGTATTACCATCAACAGCGGAAAAGTTCGGTTGATTAGACGGTGAGGTAGACAGGCTCATAGTATGGCAACCAATAAGTGAATGAGTAATACAAATAAAAAACGGATGACAATGACTTACGCTTCAGTGGTTAGGGCGTGTTACTGGCACGCTTGGCAACGACCACTCAGCTCAATCACACTGCGTTCCACAATAAAGCCAACGTCTTGCTCAGCAAAACTCATCATTTCCTGTACGGGTACACTGCTACATTCTTGTACACGCTGACATTGACCACAGATTAAAAATGCTGCGGTATGCTGCGCGCGCGGGTGACAGCAAGGCACATAAGCATTGATAGAGGTCAATTGATGTATCAAGCCTTCACTCAATAAAAACTCCAGACTGCGATAGACAGTGGGTGGCGCGACATTTTTTGGCATTTGTTTTTTAGAGCTAATTTCTTTAGATGCCGCTTTCGTTGGGTGCTGTTGCGAGCTAAGCGCTTCGCTGCTGTCATCATTGTTATTGGGCTCTGATAAGCGCATTTGCTGCAATTGCGTGATCAAATCATATGCACCGATAGGTTTATTGGCTGCCAATACCAATTGATATATTTGCTGGCGCAATGGGGTAAAGCGTGCACCATTCAGGCGACATTGTTCTTTTGCTGCCATTAGGCGCTCGGTCACGTCATGCGGCGTAAAGTCCTGCACATCATGTAAATGTTCGCAGACTGATAAACTGGTGGACATGGTGCAAGCTCCTACGAAAAAAAATGGCACTGTTATTATAGTAATTTATAATGTTATAGTATAACATACTAAAAATAAGAGCAGATAAATGATCTTGGCTTATTTATTGATACCTTGATGATCACTCAGATACAACGGCAATAACGTCTAAATGTTTCCACTTATATTTTATCTTTCATACATTAAAGAATCTATTATGAACTCAGTTCTCAAATATTTTTTAAGCTCAACCATTATACTACAGCGATGGCTCATTACGGGCATAGTTGCATTAGGCATCTTTACTGTGAGTGCACAAGCGGCAACAGTCAGCGTGAGTAACTACCCACTGTTTTTATTGAGTCAAGCAGTGACTGAAGGTTCACCGCCCGCCAAGCAGTTATTGCAGGCCGGGGAGGTAGGTCATCATGGCAGTATCAGCCCAGGCGATATTAAAGCCATTCAGGACAGTAAATTTGTCGTGTGGTTTGGTGAGCCATTAGAAAATAACTTGGCGGCAAGCCTTAATACCGCCCCCAATGCGATTGCCTTATTTGAATTTGATGCCTTTAATCGTCATCCGCTACGTGACGTTCAAGGCAAGCCTATTTCTGGCACCTTGGATCCACATATATGGCTTGATCCCGATAATGCCAAAGCCATGACTCGTGCCCTTGCCGTGATTCATAGCCATGCCAATCCGCAATATAAAGCACTTTATCAGGCCAATGCGCAAAAATTTGCTCAGCGAATGGATAGGGGAGTGGCATCTTTCGTAAAACAAGCTAAAGGCAAGCAGCAAACCCAGCCTTATTGGGCCTATCATGATGCTTATCAATACATCGAATCCAGCACAAACCTAAAGCTTGTTGGCAGTTTAAGCACTGACCACCATTTAGCACCTCGAGCAAGCCAAATACGCTGGCTAAATGAGAAGCGTCCAGCCAAGCAAATGTGTCTGGTTAGCCCAAGTCAACCAGCCAAAGGTCTACTCGCTAAGTTACAGCCTGTAAAAACCACTGTGCAACCTGAAGATATGAGCAATAGTAAAGACTTTGTGAGTGGTTGGCAGACGATGGCACAGCAAATCTATCAATGTATATCGTAGGATAACTGATTAACCATAGTGGCTTCCAACGCTTGAGCAGCCATTATGTAGTCATACTTTGGGTGTTATCCATTGGTCAGTAACTATGATGTCTATGATTGATTCAGCTAGGTCACTGATAAAAGGTATATTTTTCTTGCTTAACGGTGGTATGCCCCTTATAATAAGTGGCGTTTTATTTTGGTTAAAAGGTAACACCTGTAGAGTGAGCCGTTCACGGATAAAAGTGTCGCGACGATGTTATATTGCCACCTTATCCCAATGCTGTAAGGCTATAGGATTGCATTACCGATGACCAAGCCTGCCAAACGCACACAAAAAGATAAAATTGGCATCTATATCAAACGCCAAGCGTGGATATTATTTATCCTTATTATTATTGCTTGGGCTTTAGATACCAGTTGGCTACATAGTGAGCTTACTGTTGCAAAAAGCGCCGCTATTGGTGCGCTACTCAGCTTTGCTACCCAAGCTGTATTTGCTTTTTTTATCTTTTGGTACACTGGATATCGCGCGCGCCAACATATTGTTAGCCAGCTATATCGAGGTCAAATGGCCAAATGGCTATTGACTGTGTTTGGTTTCGCACTAATTTTTATTACCGTACAACCCCTATCTGCGCCTGCGCTGTTTATCGGTTTTATGGTAATGCAAATTAGTCACAGTTGGATGTTGTGGCATATACGCTAGCATTAATAGACGATGACTATATCAATAGTTGAGTGCTTAATAGTGCTAGGCAAGTCACCCTGCCGTCCAGCTTCTCTATGACTGATTTTATAAGAAAGTCAAAACATACAAAACTGTCTAAAGACAGCGCCAATGATTATAAAGACTGTGATATGAGCGTTTAAATGAGTATAGCGTGTGATAATGGAGTTGATAGCCAATTATTAGCTATCAGTATTGCCTCTAATTAAATTCTTACAATTTAATTAATCACGCAAAGCTATGTTAGTAAACGTTAATAGTAGCTAACTTATTCATACAGTGCATAAAAAAGTCATAATTGACTTTACACGAATACAACGCTGCATTAATATAGGCAGCTAAATATTTTGCTTATGAACGCTGTATTAAGCGTCGATCGTGGAAACGCGGCAGTAAGTAAACACAGATATAATAATTTCGCGTACATATACAAGGGCTATTACTGAATCATCATAAGCCCTTTTTTGATAGCTAAAATTTATCTTAAGTTATCAAATTGCGCACTAGTAATAGAACTATGGGTTGGATGTTATTGATTACATGAGCGCTTTAGCATGGTTCATCGGCTTGCTAGCAGGTCAAATAGGATCGTTAAAACCTCATCAGATGACAACCATATTTTTGGTAGTTGATTAAATCGTTGATTAATAAGAAGCTGACATTATGGCAGGCGAGCAAACAACAACAGACTATATCTCTCACCACTTAACGAACTGGACGTACGGCTATCTGCCGGGCGAAGGCTGGAAAGTTGCCTATACTGCTGAAGAAGCTAGTGCAATGGGCTTTAAAGCCATCCACCTTGATTCTATGCTTTGGTCAATTGGTCTAGGCATTGTTTTCTGCGCCATCTTCTGGATGGTCGCTAGAAAAGTCACTTCAGGCGTGCCGGGTAAAACTCAGGCCGCGGTTGAGATGATCGTTGAGTTCGTTGATAACAACGTTCGTGATTCGTATAGTGGTACCTCAAAGCTGATTGCGCCTTTGGCGTTGACTATCTTTGTATGGATATTCTTAATGAACTTGATGGATTTACTACCCGTCGACTTTATTCCTATGATTGCTGGCCAAATCGGCGCAATGATGGGACATGATCCACATCATGTGTTCTTTAAGATCGTTCCAACGACGGATCCTAATATTACGCTTGGCATGTCTTTTTCTGTCTTTATACTGATTCTGTTCTATAGTATCAAAGAAAAAGGTTTGGGCGGCTTTGTTGGCGAGCTAACACTGCATCCGTTTAGTGCCAAAAACCCTATCGTACAAATTATTTTAATACCCATCAACTTTATCTTAGAGTTTGTTACTTTGATAGCGAAACCTATCTCTTTAGGTCTGCGTCTATTCGGTAACATGTATGCTGGTGAGTTGATTTTCATACTGATTGCTCTAATGCCGTTTTGGATTCAATGGGCGTTATCAGTACCGTGGGCTATTTTCCACATCTTAATTATTACACTTCAAGCGTTCGTATTTATGATGCTGACTATAGTTTATATGTCACTTGCATCATCAACTGAACATTAATTAGACATTCAATAGGTAAATGAGGATACATCCATGGATCCAGTATTAGGTGGTTACACAGTTATCGCAGTAGCACTACTTATCGGTTTAGGTGCACTAGGTACAGGTATTGGTTTTGCTATTCTAGGTGGTAAATTCCTAGAAGGCGTTGCGCGTCAGCCAGAACTTGGTTCACAGCTGCAAACTCGTATGTTCATCGTAGCAGGTCTTCTTGATGCTATTCCGATGATCGGTGTTGGTATTGCTATGCTATTGTTGTTCGCTAACCCTCTAGCAGGTTAATCAGAAAGCTCAGTTGTAAATGTTTGGTAGTCAAAGTTTGTATCTTAACCATAGCCAAAATTTGGCTATCAAATATGATCAATGAAACTGATTTTTCATTAACAAAGAGGTGATCACGTGAATATCAATTCTACCCTCATCGGTCAAGCCATTGCTTTTGCAATCTTTGTGATGTTCTGCATGAAATTCGTGTGGCCACCACTTATTGGTGCCATCAATGAGCGTCAGCGTAAAATTGCTGAAGGCCTGAATGCCGCAGAAAAAGCAAAAGCAGATCTGGCGACCGCTGAGCAAGACGTCCAGCAGGAGCTTGATCTTGCAAAGACCAAAGCTGCTGCTTTAATCGAGCAAGCGAACAAGAGTGCCAACCAGCTTGTCGAAGATGCAAAAATGCAGGCCCAAGTGGAAGGCGAGCGCATTCGTCAACAAGCGCAAGCGTCTATCGACCAAGAAATCAATCAAGCGCGTGAATCATTACGTGCCCAAGTTGCTGAACTGGCTGTACTTGGTGCAGAAAAGATTTTGCAAGACAAAGTCGATGTGCAAAAACATGCCAGTATGTTAGACCAACTGGCGGCAAAGCTGTAACTGTGAGGATATAATGGCTGACTTATCAACCTTAGCACGACCCTACGCTAAAGCCGCGTTTGACTATGCCAACGAAAACGGGGCCGTAAACGAGTGGGAAAATTTCTTGTTTGTCGCCAGTGCAATTGTCAATGACAAAGCGTTCCGTACATGGCTAGAAAATCCAGCCGTTACGGCTGAGCATAAGTCAGCTGCTTTGGTTGATCTTTATGACTCACAAGTGGCTGGTGATAGCGACTCTGCTTTTAAACAGCTACTAGGCGAGAGCAAAGGCTCTCGTTATGGTAATAGTATTAGCTATCCTAAAGTGTCACCAGCGCTCAATAATTTTATTAAGCAGTTGGCGCAGCAAGAGCGTCTGGCGCTGCTTCCTGAAGTTTATGAGCATTATCGCCGCCACAAGGCAATAAGCTTAAAGCAGCTTGATGCTTACGTGACCTCTGCCTATCCATTGACTGACGCTCAGCGTGAAATGCTTCAAACGCGCCTTGCTGCATCGTTAAATGCTAGTGTGGTGATTCATGAGTCGGTCGATCCAAGTCTATTGGCAGGCGCTACCATCAAAGTCGGTGATAAAATCATTGATGATTCGATGCGCGGCAAGTTACAACAGTTAAAAACACAGCTAACGGCCTAATGCCATTTACCAGCGCAGTCATCTATGATCTGCGTGAAAGTAAGAGCATTTAAGTCAGTGGGCGGGTTATCATAAATTAAAGGAAACAAGGCAATGCAACAATTGAATCCAGCGGAAATCAGTAACCTGATTAAGCAGCGTATTCAAGACCTTGATGCGGGTGCAACTGCAAAGAATGAAGGCACGATTGTCAAAGTATCTGACGGTATCGTGCAGATTCATGGTCTTGAAGATGCCATGTACGGCGAAATGATTGAGTTTGAAGGCGAAATCTATGGAATGGCGCTTAACTTAGAGCGTGATTCTGTCGGCGCGGTAGTACTTGGTGATTACCTAAAGCTGCAAGAAGGTCAAAAAGCCTATTGTACTGGTCGTATTCTTGAAGTACCAGTAGGTCCTGAGCTGCTAGGCCGTGTTGTTGACGCCTTGGGAAATCCTATTGATGGCAAAGGTCCTATCGATGCCAAAATGACTGACAAAGTCGAAAAAATCGCCCCAGGCGTTATTGATCGTCAGTCAGTAGATCAACCAGTAATGACGGGTTATAAAGCCGTTGATACCATGATCCCAATCGGTCGTGGTCAGCGTGAGCTTATCATTGGTGACCGTCAGACGGGTAAAACCGCGATGGCTATCGATGCGATCATCGCGCAGAAATCATCTGGTATCAAGTGTGTATACGTCGCAATCGGTCAGAAACGTTCTACCATTGCAAACGTCGTACGCAAGCTTGAGCAAACTGGTGCATTAGCATATACCACGGTTGTGGTTGCATCAGCATCAGAGCCTGCCGCACTACAGTATATCGCACCGTATTCAGGTTGTACGATGGGCGAATACTTCCGTGACCGCGGTGAAGATGCACTGATTGTATTTGATGACTTATCAAAACAAGCCGTTGCTTATCGTCAAATTTCACTATTGCTACGTCGTCCGCCAGGTCGTGAAGCGTATCCTGGTGATGTATTCTATTTACATTCACGTTTACTTGAGCGTGCATCACGCGTAAACGCGGCGTACGTAGAAAAATTCACCAATGGTGAAGTAGTTGGTAAAACCGGTTCTTTAACCGCACTGCCAATTATTGAAACCCAAGCTGGTGACGTATCTGCATTCGTACCAACCAACGTGATTTCAATCACCGATGGTCAGATTTTCTTAGAATCAAGCCTATTCAACTCAGGTATCCGTCCAGCAGTTAACGCTGGTATCTCGGTATCTCGTGTGGGCGGGGCAGCTCAGACTAAGATCATCAAAAAGCTATCTGGTGGTATCCGTACTGCACTAGCTCAGTATCGTGAATTGGCCGCCTTTGCTCAGTTTGCATCAGATCTTGATGACGCGACTCGCGAACAGCTTGATCATGGTGAGCGTGTGACTGAATTGATGAAGCAGAAGCAGTATCAGCCAATGTCAATCTCTGAGCAAGCTGCAGTTATCTATGCATCGAATGAAGGCTTTTTAGCGGACGTTCCTGTCGAAAAAATCGGTTCTTTTGAAGAAGCTTACTTACGCTATATGCATGATGAGCAAAGTGAATTGATGCGTGAGATTGATGATACTGCGAATTATAATGATGATATCGCAGGTCGTTTGAAGTCATCTTTAGAGACCTTTAAGCAAAATCACAGTTATTAATTTAACGGGTTAAGCCGAATTGGTTATGGCTGTCTTTGATGGCTAATAAAGTGGCGCATTGTCTTGTATTTTTTTATTAAGACAGTAGCGCCACTGTTCTAACCATTGACGGTATTAGATCGCGTCATGCACAAAATATATAACATTAATCTGTTAGATTGATGTTATATACTAAATAATTGTCGCATGCGCCAATGCTTTTTAACCCTCTTATATTGGAATCATTATGGCAAGCTTAAAAGAGATACGTGCCAAAGTCACCAGTATTAAAAGCACCCAAAAAATTACTCGTGCTATGCAAATGGTTGCGGCAAGTAAAATGCGCCGTGCCCAAGAGCGCATGGAAGTGGGTCGCCCGTATGCTGATAGTATGCGCCGGGTTATTTCACATTTGGTGCATGCCTCATCAGACTATAAACATCCGTATATGGTCTCGCGTCCAGTCAATAAGGTTGGCTATATTGTCATTACCTCTGATCGCGGTCTGGCGGGTGGTTTGAATATTAACTTATTCAAAGCTTTATCTAAGAGTATCCAGCAGTATCAAGATCAATCTGTACAAACTGAGTTTGCAGTCATTGGCGCTAAAGGTGTGAGTTTTTTCAAAAACTTTGGTGGTAAAGTGACCTCGGCAGTAACCGATTATGGTGATAAGCCAACGTTTGAGCAGATAAACGCACCGGTTCAAGCGATGCTTGACGATTATACTAACGGTAAAATAGACCGCATCTATGTGGTTTATAATAAGTTTGTTAATGCGATGACCCAAAAGCCGACTGTCAATCAGTTGGTACCTTTACCAGACAGTGCGTTTGGTGAAGAAGAGAGCGGCATTCAAACAGAACTGAGCTGGGATTATATCTACGAGCCTGATATCAAAACATTGATTGATGAGTTGCTTGGCCGCTATATTGAGTCGATTGTGTATCAAGCGGTAATGGAAAACATTGCCTCTGAGCAGTCCTCACGTATGGTTGCGATGAAAGCGGCGACAGATAATGCTGGTGACCTAATTAACGATTTACAGTTGGTTTATAACAAGCTGCGTCAAGCGGCGATTACTCGAGAAATCTCGGAAATCGTTGGCGGTGCTGCTGCTGTTTCATAATTGAAACCCCTTATGAAACCCACTATATACAGAAGTTCAAGGAGAACGCAATGAGTAGCGGTCGTATTGTACAGATTATTGGCGCGGTTCTTGACGTTGAGTTCAACCGTAGTGAAGTTCCTCAGATTTATGATGCCTTGCAAGTAGATGGTACCGAAACCACCCTAGAAGTACAGCAACAACTAGGTGATGGCATCGTCCGTACTATCGCAATGGGTTCAACTGAAGGTCTAAAGCGTAACTTAACAGTCACTAATACTGGTGCGCCTATTGCTGTGCCTGTTGGTATTGGTACGCTTGGCCGTATCATGGATGTTCTTGGTCGTCCTATCGATGAAGAAGGTCCTGTAGAAGCTGATGAAAAATGGTCTATCCACCGTGAAGCGCCAAGCTACGCGGATCAGTCAAACAGCACTGAGCTGTTAGAAACTGGTATTAAAGTTATCGATCTACTTTGCCCGTTTGCTAAAGGTGGTAAAGTTGGTCTGTTTGGTGGTGCTGGTGTTGGTAAAACCGTTAACATGATGGAGCTGATCAATAACATCGCTCTAAAACATGAAGGTTTGTCAGTATTTGCTGGTGTTGGTGAGCGTACTCGTGAAGGTAACGATTTCTATCACGAAATGCAAGAAGCCGGCGTTGTAAACACTGAAGACTTTAGCAAATCTAAAGTTGCGATGGTATACGGCCAGATGAATGAGCCACCGGGTAACCGCTTGCGTGTTGCGTTGTCTGGTTTGACCATGGCTGAATACTTCCGTGATACCAAAGATCCTGCCACTGGCAAAGGTCGTGACGTATTGCTGTTCGTTGATAACATCTACCGTTATACACTAGCCGGTACTGAAGTATCAGCACTACTTGGTCGTATGCCATCTGCGGTTGGTTATCAGCCAACACTTGCTGAAGAGATGGGTATGCTGCAAGAGCGTATTACCTCAACTCAGTCTGGCTCTATCACCTCAGTTCAAGCAGTATATGTTCCTGCGGATGATTTGACGGATCCATCACCAGCAACGACGTTTGCGCATTTGGATGCAACGGTTGTATTGAGTCGTGATATTGCTTCACAAGGTATCTATCCTGCGGTTGATCCGCTAGATTCAACCTCGCGTCAGCTAGATCCATTAGTCATTGGCGAAGAGCATTATAATGTTGCTCGTGGCGTGCAAGAAATTTTGCAGCGCTATCGTGAGCTAAAAGACATCATCGCTATCTTGGGTATGGATGAGTTATCAGAAGAAGATAAACTAGTCGTTTATCGTTCGCGTAAGATTCAGCGCTTCTTGTCACAGCCATTCCACGTTGCTGAAGTCTTTACTGGCGCACCTGGTAAATATGTACCACTACGCGATACCATTGCTAGCTTTAAAGCAATCATCGCTGGTGAATACGATGACCTACCAGAGCAAGCGTTCTACATGGCTGGTGGCATCGACGAAGTTGTTGCTAAAGCAGAAAAAATGAAATCTACTGCAGCGTAAGTTGTGTTAGCATTTGCTAAAGGGCAGATAGGCCATAAAAAGTCTATTTGCCAGTTAGTAACGCCTCGCAGTTTTGATTGTGTTTTGATCGTAAGGAGTTAAGTATGGCAACGTTACAATGTCGCGTCGTAAGTGCTCGTGAAGAGTTGTATTCAGGCGAAATTAGCATGTTAATAGCTACTGGTACCGAAGGCGAGATTGGTGTATTGCCAGGTCACACACCGCTTATTACTTTGTTAAAACCGGGTGCGATGCGAGTGCAAACACCAAACGGTGAAGAAGAAGTGATTTATGTATCAGGCGGTGTTTTAGAAGTACAGCCGAAGATGGTTACCGTATTGGCTGATACAGCGATGCGTGCACATAACCTTGATGAAAGCAAAATTGTCGAAGCACGTAAAAAGGCTGAGCAGATGCTGGTTAATCAATCGGATACTGTACAAACTAATGCAGCTTTAGCATCATTAGCAGAGTCTGTGGCACAGCTACAGACTATCCGTAAGTACAAAAACCGCGCTTAATTTTTTGTGGAAAATTTTAGAGTTTCTTTTTGACTCTTACCACAGACATAAAAAAACAGTCCATTATGGGCTGTTTTTTTATGTCTATTACTTAATATTCTATGTTTTTTTATCGAGGCTAAACACACGATTTATGATGCAATTTTGATCTCGACAGCCAGTATTTTTAATATGAGTGTTAACTAACTATGCATACATGAACTATGCATTTACTACTTATGTATCGAATAATAATAGGCAATACTGGGATAATAGATGAAAAAGTCACTGGCAGCAAAGGTGATATGTCGCTATATTAGACGTAACAGGAATACAAGTATCGGTATCAATCAAGTATCCTATCGCTGTGCGCTATATTAAGATTGGCTACTTATAGAAATTCAGGTGAGGAAAGGGTCGTAAAAAAACATTTCACTTGCTATTATTTGTATAAAGCTCATAATTTTTGGACGTAAACTAAAGTTTTAATGGGTGTAGTTTATAGGTTTTGTTAACGACTATAAGCTATAGTATAGGAAGCTGTATGTTTAATAGTATACTGTGCTACCAAGTTTGTAACAGCTATACCAACATCAATTGTGCCACTTAATGGTGCTATTAATTTTACCGCTCTTACTTTTACTGCTTTTAAATGAGATGTATTAGAGGATATAACAATGACAACGAATGAAGAAGACAACACCCCCCGAATTTTGATTGTTGAGGATGATGAGCGTCTGGCCATGTTGACTCAAGATTACTTGGTCAAAAATGGTTTAGAAGTCGCTATCGAAACCGATGGTAATCGTGCTATTCGTCGCATCGTCAGTGAACAACCAGATTTGGTCGTACTTGATGTCATGCTTCCTGGTAGCGATGGACTGACGGTATGTCGTGAAGTACGCCCGCACTATCAGAATCCTATTTTGATGCTGACTGCGCGTACTGAAGATATGGATCAGGTACTGGGTCTTGAGATGGGTGCTGATGATTATGTCGCTAAACCTGCTCAGCCACGTGTCTTGCTAGCACGTATTCGTGCGTTATTACGTCGCTCAGAAAATGCCCCATCAGAAGATGTACCGCAGCGCCTAGAATTTGGTGAACTGGTCATCGACAATGGCGGTCGTTCAGTGAATTTAGGTGATGAGTTGGTTGATTTCACCAGTGCTGAATATGACTTATTATGGTTGCTTGCTTCTAATGCGGGTCGAATTCTTTCGCGTGAAGATATCTTTGAGCGCCTACGTGGTATCGAATATGACGGTCAAGATCGTTCAATTGACGTTCGTATCTCACGCATTCGTCCAAAAATCGGTGATGATCCAGAAAATCCAAAACGTATCAAAACCGTTCGTAGTAAAGGGTATTTGTTCGTTAAAGAAGGCAACTAAGTCAATTTTGCTCCGGCAACGGCTTATTGCTCATTAGCATGACCAAAGAAACCAGCAACTAGGCTGGTTTTTTTGTGGCTAAATTTTAATTTTTAAACTTAAATACAGCGTTATGTGGTTTAATTAAGCAATTATTGTGGGTGCTGCCTAAATGTACATGAGGTAAATGGATTTTAGGTGATGCTCAGTTATAAATTAAAATACAGCAGCCAGAATGGTTTTTTATTCAACAGTGTTTGATATCATTTATCACGCAGCGCTTGTTTGCTGAATGATGTCGGCAGTTTTTATTCATTAAGTTGGTTACGGCACGTATGTCATTAGTCTCTTCTTTAAAACACAGTATCTTTGTTCGTATTTATGCTGGGCTACTCATAGTCTGTTTGTGTGTGGCATTGTTTGCTCAACTGTTGATGGATACCATCAACAAAGAGCGCGTCCAATCCTACCGTGAAAACATGGCAACAGGGGCTTTTCATCTGGTGAGTGAAGGTATTGCTCATCAGGAAAGTGAAGAGCAGCGTGAATATTGGTTGTCTGATGCCAGTAGTTTATTTGGCTCAGAATTCAAAGTTTTGCCTATTGATGAAGTAGACTTTAATGCCAGTGAACTGCGGCGTTTTGAAAATGGCAATACGGTCGTTCGTTATACCGAGCAACCTGTCTATGCCGATGTGTATTATCGTCTACCAGACAATCAAAGCGTTTTGACCGCTAGAATATCGCAAGTGACTGAGCAGCAAGTACGGGCAATCGCTGTGTTTTTATTAGATGATTTGTCTTACTATGTGACGTTATCTGACAAGCGTGCCCGTTTGGCTGAGCTGGAAAAAAAGTTTTCCTTTCCTTTAGAGTTTAAAGCCGTCAATACACTGGATTTGGATACCGATCAGCTTGCACGATTACGCCGAGATGAAGTGGTTATTTCCTTACAAGATACCAATAGCAGTAAAAGTAATTCGGCTATTAGAGTAGTGGTGCCTTCTGAAATCAATGACATGGCGATATTGATTGGTCCGGTGCCATTATTCAATTGGTTCCCACTTAATCTGATTATTAGTATGATTCTTATCAGCATGTTTTTGATCAGCTTAGGCGTGTATGCGTTGATTTTTCCGCTTGAGCGTAAATTGCAGTTGATTCAGGTTGGCGTCAATGAGGTGAGTAAAGGTAATCTTGAAAGTCAAGTTCAAGTCATTGGGCAAGATGAAATTGCCCGTTTAGCCGCGACTTTTAATGCCATGACCTCGCATATCAAGCGCCTTATTGAGTCGCAGCGAGAATTAACGCGAGCGGTATCACATGAGCTGCGTACACCGGTGGCTCGTATTCGTTTTGCCGTTGATATGTTGGCTGATACGGATGACGAAGACTCACGTTTTATGCAGCGTGATTTTATTGATGAAGATATCGAAGCGCTTAATGGTTTGATTGATGAGATTTTGACTTATGCTAAGCTCGAAGAAGGCTCACCAAAGCTGGATTTAGAACCAGTCAATCTTAGAGAGCTATTGGAGCAGATTGAGCGTGAAACCAATGCCTTGGGTAAGCCTATCAAAATAGTGACCAAGCTGCCGAATGCTAAAGTAACCGCTGTCGCAGATAGGCGTTATTTACACCGTGTGATTCAAAATCTTGCGGGCAATGCCTTACGTTATGCAGAAACCACGATTATCATTAGTGCTGGCGTCAGAAAGGGCAATGCTTTTGTTATTGTTGAGGATGATGGTCATGGTATTCCAGAAGCAGATCGCGAAAAGGTCTTTATTCCATTTTCACGTTTAGATGACAGTCGCACACGCGCCTCAGGCGGCTATGGCTTAGGCTTGTCTATCGTATCGCGCATTGCCTTTTGGTTTAATGGTAGTATGAAAGTCGATGAGAGCCGAGAGCTTGGCGGTGCACGATTTGTCATGACGTGGCCTATCAAACCACTGACACAAATTTTGGCTGCTGATGAACTGACGCAAGAAAAAAGCGAGCGTGGTTTTGAAGATAAATAATGCCACTGCAAAGAATTGTCGTTATTTTCTAGTATAAAAATAGCGGCATCAATTAAGCAGTGTTTGACAAATAAACTTGCTCAATTTCTAAGCAGTGTTCTCAATTTCATGTTTAGAATGAATACACACCTTAGATAGAATTGTCGGTTAATTTTTATTATTAACGGTTTAAAGATAGCTTTAAATCAGAGGAGGGCAAAGGATGCCATATTTATTTGGTGGTTTGGTGGTATTAAATGCAATAACGTTGGGCTACTATTTATTCTTGCAGCAGCCATCGACAACGCAAACGTTGACAGCAGCGCAAGAAAATATTACTCAGCCATTAGCGTTTACGAATAGTGCCAAATATATTCCACCTATCATTGGAAACAAGGACTAGGTGTTATAAAACTAAATAGTCGCAGCGAATTGTTTTGAGCATTTATTAGCTTTAGTGATGAACCATTCAGCGGCTATCAGTCTTCTTTGTTCCATGTCTTGTCATTAAAGATAGGCGTTTTTTGTGTATCGGCTGCCATGGTTGTATCTCCAGCAACCTTGGAAAGTAGGGGAATACGCACACACACTTGTAAACCCCCGTCGGGATGATTAATGGCTTCTACTGTCCCATGATGCAATCTGGCAATACGGTCGACAATCGCTAGACCTAAACCACTGCCTTGTGTGGTACGTGCTGTCTCTCCGCGCTCAAAAGGCTGCATAATACGTTCTAACTGATCTTCTGCAACGCCATCACCACAGTCACGCACACATATCAGCAATTGTTCTTGTGCCTCTCTATTGACGACATTTTCACTGACGACATCGCTATCTTCCTCTTCAATGGTTTCTATAAAAGTTGGCACAACAGTCGCTGACAGGTAAATGGGCGGTTTGCCATAACGCTTGGCATTATTGACCAGATTGATCACGAGGCGTTTGATAGACATGGGGCGCACAGGAACCACTTTGTGACACTCTGATTGATAGATGAACTCCATTGGTGCAAATTGCACCATAATCTCATTAAAGATGGTATCCAAATTGGTTAGGCTGACTGGTTCATCGGAGCCATCTTTCATAAACGAGATAAACTGCTCTAAAATGGCATCCATGTCTTCAATATCATAAATTAATCCCTCTCGAAAAAAGTCATCAGGTAACATCTCAGCAGTCAAACGCATACGAGTTAAGGGCGTTCGCAGATCATGCGAGATACCGGCAAGCATAATCGTACGCTCTTTTTGTGCTTGATTTAACGTCGTGAATAGACGATTGAATGCCATGTTGACCTGACGTATCTCCGTAGGTCCTTTTTGTGTTGGCAACGTAGTGGCATGACCGAGCCGAATATAGTTGGTCGCAGCACGCTGTAAATATCGTAGCGGACGATTTAATTGCCGCGCCAGTAAAATAATAGTCAGCAGCGATAAAATAGGTAATCCAATGAGAAACAGCACTAATAATGCTGGACTATATTGCGAGTAATAAACCACGGGTTCACGAATCCAAAAGCTGTCATCACGGCTGTCTCGCACCCAAAGCTGCGGTGTCGGTTTGAATTTAAAATAAACCTCGACAGGTCGACCCAATTGCGCACCGATTTCGCGTTGTAAGACATCAGTGAAGACGCCGACAAATGCCTTATCAGACACTGCTGGAAAGTCATTAGGGTTATTCACTACCACGACATGCGAGTGTTGATAAATCCATTGGCGTACTTCAGGACGATTTTTCCAGTCTTTGTTGACACTATTCATCAACTGCAGCTCGCTCGTTAAGTAACGCGCATGGTTTTTAAGCTCGGGTAAATATAGACTGCGCCAAAAAAACAGAATCGACAAGCTGACACTGATAAGAACAATGAAAGAGACCATCAAGGTTGTCAGCCAAGTGTTGGAGTAAGAGCGCGTGAACCGCCCTTTGCGACGTGGTTGCGATTTTGGTGTGGTCATATGGATCCAACATATTAAAAGATGCTTTATTGAGTTTAGTGTAAAAATGGTGCTTTTTTATGTCGTTCAAACACAACGTGCCATACTTATGAGTAGCGTAATAGTTGTGATTCTTGAGCGATAGCATCATTCACTCGCTGACTATGTCATAGAGTAGCATAATCAATGAATGACACGGATGGCTTTAAAACAGTAGGCAACAATTGAATACTCAAATTTGCACTAATATAGTACTGAGTAATATAGCACCGAATAATACAGCGCTGAATAATACAGCAACGAGCCATTTGGACATGATGTAGAGGCAGTATCTTCAGTTAAAAATCAGTGGTGATGATCAATTGTATTTTACATCGATGGGCATTTAAGCTATTGTTAATAAATAATTAAATAAGCGCAGTTTATGTTTTCAATAAATCAAGACTGTGATATAATTATGCCCTTTTTGGTATACCTGCGAAAGAGAGAATTCACATGGTTGTTATTCGTTTAGCACGGGGCGGTGCCAAGAAACGCCCATTTTATCAAGTAGTTGTTGCTGATCAACGCCGCGCGCGTGACGGTCGCTATATTGAAAACATCGGCTTTTTTAACCCACTCGCTAAAGAGTCTGAAGAAGCAGTACGCCTAAATATGGAAGCGTACAATGCGTGGATCGCAAAAGGTGCACAACCTTCAGATCGCGTTGCTTCATTGGTAAAAGCTTTCAACAAGTCTGTCGCGCAAACTGAAGCAACTGCTTAAGTTTTGTGGTCACTGAGACGCTGATAGCTCGTCTATAAGCAGTCTCGATAGACTTTAGTAAAAAACATAGCGTAACTGGTCTAACTAGGTACGCCATTAATTGTTTATCGCTTTTAACTGCGTTTATCGTTTTTAATTGCTTTTTATTTATCTTCGCTGTGTTCATCATTGTTAGGTTAGCCGTTATGTCTTCTGCTCCAAACGCTAGTGCCCTTATGAAAATTGGTCAGCTCAAAAAGCCTTATGGCATCAAAGGTTGGCTTTGGGTATTTAGCGAGACAGATGATCGTACGGCGATATTTGACATTAAACCTTGGTGGATGAAAACCGCTACCGGCATGAAACCTTTAACCGTTAAGGCTTGGCGTGAGCAAGGCACAGGAATTGTGGCTCAGTTTGAGCAGATTCCTGATCGCAATGTTGCTGAGACTATGAACGGGGTAACTCTTTGGGTCGAGCAAGACATCTTGCCAGAACCCGCTGAAGATGAATATTACTGGTCGGATTTGGTCAGCCTGCGCGTTGTAAATGAGCAGGATGAGTATCTAGGCGACATTACTGAGATGTTTGAGACTGGTGCTCACGCTATTATGCGGGTTGCGGCAAACTCAGACAGCTTAGATGCCGATGAGCGCCTGATTCCATGGCACAAGCAAACTGTAGTACAGGTCAGTCTGACTGAAAAAACAGTGCTAGTGGCATGGCCGAGTGATTATTGATAATAGTTTTAACTTTGCGGTTAAGCTTTATCAGTAATAACACCGATTTATTTAGCCAATATTAGCCACTGCGCAAGTAGATACCTAATGTATTTTGCCGTTATTAGTATTTTCCCTGAGATGTTTGCCACGATTCGTGAGTTTGGAATCACGGGTCGAGCAGTCACTCAGAAACAAGTGACGATTGAATGCATTAATCCGCGTGATTTTACCAGTGATAATTATCGCCGTATTGATGAACGTCCGTATGGTGGCGGTCCTGGCATGGTGATGATGGCTGAGCCATTATCCCAAGCGATCGAGGATGCGCGCCTACGAGCGATTCAGCACGGCTGCCGTGTCGACAAAGCGCACTGTCCGGTGATTTATATGTCGCCACAAGGACAGACGCTGAGTGAGAGTAGTGTGGTCGATATGACTGAGTATGACGGCATGATTATATTGTGTGGTCGTTACGAAGGTATTGATGAGCGCCTACTGTCGCAATATGTCGACATGGAAATATCGCTTGGTGATTACGTACTTACCGGTGGTGAGCTACCAGCAATGGTGCTAATGGATAGTGTGATACGTCGTCTGCCTGATATTATGGGTGATGATAAGTCAGCTGAGCAAGACTCGTTCGTCGATGGCTTGCTTGATTGTCCACATTATACTAAGCCGCATGAGTTTGCGGGTATGGCAGTGCCTGAAGTGTTACTTTCAGGTCACCATGCCAATATTGCGAAGTGGCGCTTTAGTCAGCAAGTCGAACGTACGCAAGCGCGTCGTCCAGACTTATGGCAAGCGTTTACGCCAACGGTAGAGCAAGCAAAGTGGCTAAAAGCATTGGCGAAAGCAGATAAAAAACAGCGTTGATAGCGGCTAAAAAGATAAACAGTTAAGCAACAGAATTTTGAGCAACAACAAAACGAGTCATAGCATAATGGCCGTTTGTCATAACCCACTTACGTTGTGTCTCATTAAAAAGATACGATCCATTATTACAAACAGGTGATATGCGTCAAGCCTCTATTATCTAATGTGAGGAGATAACTCTCATGAGCAACAAGCATCCATTGGTTCAGGTCATCGAAAATGCTCAATTGATTGAGCGCCCAAGCTTTGCACCCGGCGATACCGTTGTGGTTCAAGTAAAAGTACGTGAAGGTGAGCGTGAGCGTTTACAGGCTTTTGAAGGCGTTGTAATTGCTAAACGTAACCGCGGTTTAAACTCAGCGTTTACCGTACGTAAAATCTCAAGCGGTGTTGGCGTTGAGCGTGCATTCCAATTGCATTCACCAATTATCGATAGCATCGAAGTGAAACGCCGTGGCGCTGTTCGCCGTGCGAAACTATACTACTTACGTGAGCGCTCTGGTAAATCAGCACGTATCCGCGAGAAGCTTGCTCCGCGTGCACCTAAAGCTGTTAAGCCAAAAGCTAACGCTTAGATTATATCCAGTATCTGCTTTTAAGCATTGTGCTTAATATCGCTTTATTGCTGAACCGTCTATTATGCGATTCGGCAATAGCGAAAAGCCAGATACAAGCCCTTATTCATAGGTTTATCATATAAATAAGCGGGTAGTACCAAAAAAGACAAAACCCCAATCTGTGCGTATGCCAGATTGGGGTTTTTGTTTCTGTTGTTTTAATTAATGCGCTTTAATTAATATGCTTTAAATCACAAATCTAGAGAAACGTTTTAAAAATTGCCTTTAAAGTTCTAACCATCGAGATTTTCGATACGGCTATTTTGGTCTTTAGATTTGCTGTACTTACGCAAGCGTATATAGAGCGTCTTAGTGACAGTAGCGATAATTTTTTGTTGATCATCGACGATATCTGCTTGGTATTCCCGAAATACTGGCTCGCCGTCTTTTGCTAATTCCTGAATCGTGGTGATTTCATTGCTAGGAATTTTTAGGCGCGCAGTGACTTTGCTATTACCAGGGGCAATAAACTCAATATGTGAGCTTTTGTCCCAGACCACGTAACTGCTGCCCAGTTGGTGCATCAGCATTATCATATAGAATGGATCTACCATCGAATACAGGCTGCCGCCAAACTGAGTGCCCACGATGTTTTTGTTCAGCGTATTCAGCCCCATACTTACCACACACAAACCTTGATCGAGATTGAGGTGATCGATTCTGATACCAGCGCCTACGTATGGTGCATAAGTGTTGATACGCAGCTTCAGTAGGTGGGGTGTCAATAACGGCATGATACTTTGTTTGGCTCTGCGTTTTAGCGTCTCAAAATTGGTGGGTAGCAAACTCATAAATTCGTCCTATTGCTTCTTTTATATTTTTTAGTGATACCGTTTGAATCAAATTTTTTAGTGTACTTCTATCAAAGAGCAGTCACGAAAGGGCATTTATCATAAGTAAAAAATATCAAAACCGCTAGGCTTAAAGCGTAACTGACATGGATTTTCTATAGTTACTTAAAAGTTATAATAAACTATTTATTATAACTATCTTTAATATTTAGTTATGTGATAACAAATATCTAGATACAGATAATTATTAAACAAAAGGTCATTTATTCTAATTTAAAGTTTATATTAAGTGTATTTTTTCCTCATAGTTTTCTATTAAGTTCAATTTTGTATTAAATGGAAACTTTAATTTATATATTATAATGGTGTATGGACTTTTTTAGTGATTCTAAGTTCGCATTTCGAGTTCTCATGTCATACAATGGCTTGCAATTTTTAATGGACGCTTTAGTCACATTAAATTTCACTATCAAATTATCAGTTAAATAAAGCCTCAGTCGACATAAGGAAATGTGATGAGTAACACTCAGATCCCTTATTCAGGGTCTAATCAGCAGTCATCAAATCCATCTAATTACGACAGCGAGCCATCAGGTAGCTACCTTGATTTACACAAACCAAGCGCAAGCTTTGACAGTCGTGACGCTTATCTAAATCATGAACTACAAATCATGCAGCCAAAACGTTGGCGTCCCAATTTGCCGTTTCGTGATTATCGCTTTGAGTATGAAGATACGATTCCTGCGATGGCGGCGACGATTGGTAAAGTGGTTATGGTGGGTGCTATTGCGGCAACATTTGCAGGTCCACTTGGTTTGGGCGATGCGTTTGTTTTAGAAAACGTTCGTTATGAGCTATTAATCGTTTCATTTTTTATCATCTTATTTTCAGGATTTCTACTCCCGACAGCCAACCTTGCAGGTACTCACGGCCCCCTTATTCCGCTTATTCCTATCGTCGTTGCTGCTGGTGGTCACCCGATGGCCTTTGGTCTGCTCATCGGTGCCTTCGGTTTGCTATTGGCAATCAGTAAAGGGGGCAGTCTGCTGGCAAACTTGACCAGTAAAGGCGTGTGCGGTGGTCTCTTGATTTACTTAGGGTTTATCGGTACCACCTCACAGGTGAAAAACCTCTTTGCATGGGCAGAAGGTATTGGCATGTCGCATATTGCCTTCTTCATTATTTTGGCTACTATCCTGTTATATGCATTGCTTGAGCATTGGCAAAAACGCTGGCTTGCGGTTCCGCTAAGCTGTGTACTAGGTGGCGGACTTGCATTTGCATTGGGTGCACCCTTTGAGTTCAAAACTGCACCAGGCTTGCCGAATATGAACCCAATGTATTGGTGGGGCGAGAGTACCGGCTGGATGTTAGGATTACCGACGGTTGAAAGTTTCATTGTCGTACTGCCGTTTGCTATTTTGGCGGTTGCGATGTGGTCACCAGATTTTTTAGGCCATCAGGTCTTTCAAAAAATCAGCTATCCTAAACGTACTGAAAAGGTACTCATGGATATCGATGACACAATGACCAGCGCATCGTTTCGTCAGGTAGTTGGCTCTGTATTGGGCGGTGCTAACTTTGCGTCATCGTGGGGTACCTATATTGTCCCAGCAGCGATTGCCAAGCGTCCGATTCCTGCCGGTGCCTTATTGACAGCATTGTTCTGCATTATCGCAGGGGTTTGGGGCTATCCGATGGATTTGGCTATTTGGCAGCCAGTGATGTGTGTGGCCTTAATCGTTGGTGTTTTCATTCCACTGCTTGAAGCTGGCATGGAGATGACTCGCGAAGGAAAAACGACTCAGTCTGCTGCAATCGTAGTATTTGCTTCAGCGCTTGTAAATCCTGCCTTTGGTTGGTCACTCACGTTGTTGCTCGATAACTTGGGCTTGATTGGCTCTAAAGAACGTAGCGCCAATTTGACTAAAATGAGCCGCTGGATCATACCGGGTATTATGTTTGTGGTATTGACTGGCGTGATGGCTATCGTTGGTATGCTACCGGGTATTCCGGCATTGATGGCTAACTTCCGCCATTAATGACATCTTGCTTACCTATAAAAAGTCAGCCTCGGTGCTGGCTTTTTTATGGGTGATGCTATGGCTAATAATTGGCTTGTAAAACAATGACTCCCGCCCCATAACTAGCAGTATTACAAGACTTTTAAGAGCAATAAATTCTATGGTCAATGTCTCAGAATCGAGTCCCGTCGATGACAAGAAAGTCCGTCTTAAGCATTTAATTCAGCGCCTGCCAAATTTGCCAGGGGTCTATAAAATGCTGGGTAAAAATGGCGATATTTTATATGTCGGTAAAGCGAAATCACTCAAGAGCCGTGTTAACAGCTACTTTGCTAAAACCATTGACCATCCAAAAACACGGGCGCTAGTGGCACGGATACATAATATTGAAACCATTATTACCCGTAGTGAGACCGAAGCGTTATTGCTCGAGCAAAACTTGATTAAAGAATATCGTCCGCCTTATAACGTACTGTTGCGCGATGATAAATCCTATCTCTATGTGTTTATTTCAGCAGATAAGCCTTACCCGCGATTGGCTTATGGTCGCGGTAAAGGCAATCACCAAAAAGGTCGCTTTTTCGGTCCTTTCCCCTCTGCTCATGCCGCCAAAGAGACACTGGTGCTGATGCAGAAAATGTTTCAAATGCGCCAATGTACCAATACCTTTTTTAAGCAACGTAAGCGTCCTTGTCTTGAGTATCAGATTAAGCGCTGCCGTGCGCCCTGCGTGGGCTTGGTATCGGCCGAAGAATATGCAGAAGATGTCAATAATACCATTCGTTTCCTAAAAGGCGACTCTAGCGATATTCATAGCGCTTTGATTGAAAAAATGGAAGCTTCTGCTGAAGAATTAGACTTTGAAAAGGCCGTGTTTTATCGCGATCAGCTGTCTATGCTGCGTGAAGTACAAGCTAAGCAAGCCGTTTATATCGTACAAGGTGAGGCGGATGTGATTGCTATCGCTAGTCAGGCAGGCATGACATGCGTCAACGTACTGACCGTACGTGGTGGTCGTGTACTGGGTGGTAAGAATTACTTCCCTGACGTTGATAGTAGCGAGCCACTTGCTGATAATTTATCGGCATTTATTACTTCATTTTATTTTCAGGTGACGGATGACTTGCCACCCGAAATCATGTTGAGTCATGAATTACCGGATCAGGTGGCGGTCAGTGAAGCGCTAGCGAGCCATTTTGGCAGTAAAGTCGTGATCAAAACCAGTGTCCGTGAACACCGTGCTGAATGGTTAGATTTAGCCAAACTCAATACCAATAACGCACTAAAAACCAAGCTGGGTGATTATTTAGAGTTGCATGCGCGCTTTGGTGCCTTAAAAGATATCTTAGCGGACGTCACTGATAGAACCATTGATCGCATAGAGTGTTTTGATATCTCCCATACGATGGGCGAGGCGACCATTGGTAGCTGCGTAGTCTTTGACCAAGGTGGCTCGCGTCGCCGTGATTATCGCCAATATGCGATTCATGACATTGTCGGTGGTGATGATTATGCCGCAATGAAACAAGTGCTGACACGGCGCTATAAAAAGCAGCCATTGCCTGATTTGTTGCTGATTGATGGTGGTAAAGGGCAGCTTGGCATCGCTAAAGAAGTATTAACCGAGTTAGGTATTCTTGGTGATACTTTGCTGATTAGCGTGGCAAAAGGCGAGGGACGTAAAGCTGGGCTTGAAGTGCTGCATTTTATCGATCATGAGCCACTTGATTTGCCGATGGATAGCAAGGCGCTGCATTTACTGATGCATATTCGCGATGAAGCGCATCGTTTTGCGATTACGGCGCATCGTAAGAAACGTGACAAGCGCCGTTCATCGTCAGTACTAGAAGTCATACCGGGGCTCGGTGAAAAGCGACGCCGTGATTTACTCAATCATTTTGGCGGATTGCAACAATTGCTCGGTGCATCGCAGCAGGAATTGGCAGGCGTGCAAGGGATTGGGCCAGTACTTGCAAAAACGGTTTATAAAGTATTGCACGAGTAGGCGTTTACATTCTACCTACCTATCTATCTGTCTAAATTTTTAGTAGTAGGGTAAACAGTTTCTAATGTATTACATAAGTAATGGGTACAGTAACTTTTGTTGTAATAAACTCATTATCCTTAGTACCGGCTTTGAATATCATTTTTCTAGCATCACGTAGAGCACTTCGGTCTAATGACACGACGCCTGATGACTCAGTAACGGAAATGGAACTAATTTGACCAGATTTATCAATCAACATGCTCAGGACAACTTCATATTCCTCACCAGCTTTCAAACGTCTAGCTGCTCTGTGTGGAACTGTGAACTGAGGTTGACGCAATATTTCAGCAGGCTTAATAACAGGCTCTCTTATCGCTAGACTCTGACAGCCCGATAGTAATATGCCAGTAAAGATAAAGGGTAGTAGTTTCATAACCAGCTGACCTAGTCTGCTTTTATTTTATAGGTCACAAATTTAAAATCTAGTGCACTTTTTTCATCGTGCATTTTCTCAGATTCTTCGGCCACTTCAAACTCATTTGGCAATTCAGGATAAAAAGCGTCGCCATCCGTAATCTCAGTATCGACGTGGGTCAGTTCAATACGGTCGGTATACATTAAGGCGTCGCTAAAGACGCGCTCGCCACCAATCACCCAAATCGTATCCAGATGCGCACCATGTGCCAGACTTGCTGCTTGCGTTAATGCATCATCTAAATTATGCACCACATAGGCATTGCTTTTGCCGACCAAACCTTTTTGTTCGGCATAATCTAGCTGGGTGCTGATGATGAAGCTCACGCGTTTTGGCAAAGGCTTGCTGCCCATTGATTCAAACGTCTTACGACCCATAATGACGATACCTTGAATCGCACCATCATTTTGTTTGGTCGTCATGCTTTTAAAATGCTGCAAATCTGCTGAGATATGCCACGGTAGCTCATTATCTTTGCCGATACAGCGGTTGCTACTGATAGCTGCGATTTGGGCAACTTCGGTGTGGGCATAACTCATAACGTATCCTTTTTATTGTCTTTAACATGCTACTTTCATTTGCTGCATTTATTTGAAACTTTCAATCAGACAAAGGCTAGACTGCAACCTTTGCCTTAATCGCAGGATGCGACTCGTAACCATCAACGCTAATGTCTTCGTATTTGAAAGCAAAAATATCATTCACATTAGAGTTAAGCGTCAGCGTTGGTAGCTTATAAAGCTCACGTGTCAACTGTAATTCAACTTGCTCGCGGTGGTTTTGATAAATATGACAATCGCCACCCGTCCAGATAAATTCGCCCACTTCTAATCCGCATACTTGTGCGACCATATGGGTCAGCAAGGCATAACTGGCAATATTAAATGGCACGCCTAGGAATAAATCTGCTGAACGCTGATAGAGCTGGCATGACAGTTTATTATCCGCCACAAAGAACTGAAATAGCGTATGACAAGGCGGCAGCGCAACTTGATCTGCTTCACCGGGATTCCAACCAGACACAATCAAACGTCTTGAATTGGGATTGGTTTTTATTTGCTCAATGACTTGGGTGATTTGATCGACACCATCATTATTGTAGCTCCCATCTTCACGCTGGCTTGCGCCATAATTGCGCCACTGATGACCATAGACAGGGCCTAAATCACCAGCAGGGCGGTTAAAGCGCGCTGTCTGTTCAGCCGTTGACCACTCATTCCAAATACGTACGCCATTGGCTTGCAGATAATCAACATGCGTACTGCCACTTAAAAACCAAAATAGCTCATAGACGATAGATTTAAAGTGGACTCTTTTGGTGGTTAATAATGGAAAACCATCGGCTAAATTAAAACGGAGCTGCGCGCCAAAGTGGCTCAGCGTACCAGTGCCAGTACGATCGCCTTTTTCAGTGCCTTCAGTGAGGACAAGACGCAGCAAATCTAGATAGGCTTGCTCATTTTTACGCTGCTTGTTGTTACTAATAATGGAGTTACTCATAATCATAAAATTGCTCTTCTACGCTATTAAAACGCATAGTTGTATTGTTTTTTAACAGGCTACTTGATGTGAATTAGTGCTTAATAAGCCGACTGCTTACCCCAGTCATAGATACCACGTTTGTAAGCGTATACCAGCATAATGAAACCAATAATAATCATGGGAGCGCTGAGTATCTGCCCTTTGGTCATCCAACCTAGTAATACAAATCCTTGGTCAGCATCTGGTTGGCGGAAAAATTCAATGATGAAGCGGCTGATGCCATAGCCTAATAAAAATACTGCCGATGCTGCCATACGTGGGCGCGGTTTTGATGAATACCACCATAGGAATAGGAATAATAATAACCCTTCGGCAAGTGCCTCATACAGCTGTGAGGGATGACGAGGTAGCAAATACTGCCCATTTACTTCAAGCATCAACTCTTGTAGCTCAGGGTTGGTTTGCAATTGCTGCATATCAGTAGCAGCCGCTTGCGGGAAGTAGGTAAGCCAGTTGTAGCCACCGTTAGAGACGCGGCCCCATAGCTCGCCATTGATGTAATTGCCAATACGACCAAATAATAAGCCTGTTGGCACGCAAGGAACGATAAAGTCCAGCACCTGAAACGGGGTCTTTTTATACTTACGGGCAAAATATAACATGCCCAGTAAGACACCAATCATGCCGCCATGGAAAGACATACCGCCTTCCCAGACTTTGAAAAGATAAGCGGGGTTTTGTAAAAATTCACCGAATTGATAAAACAGTACATAGCCGACACGACCGCCCAAAATGACGCCAAGTGCGCCAAAAAACACCAAGTCGGACACCATGTCAGTGTTCCAATTGTCACGTTTTGTGCTGCGATACCAAGCCAGACCAAAGGCGGCGGCAAATGCTAATAAATACATTAGGCCATACCAGTGCACTTCTACTGGACCCAAAGACAGCGCTACAGGATCGTACTGAGGATGTATCATCATAAGGGCATCATAAATTTGGTAATAGAATGCTGCTCATAATAGCAAAAATAGCCAGTGAGGCATACCAAATTACGGTGAGGCTCATCTCATGGTAACAACTTATCTGCTACGGGTAACATCTAGAAAGAAAGCCAGAAAACCGCTAAGATATAAAAAATCTGCTGAAGATAAGTGCCATCATAAATATTGCCTCATTATATTTAATAAAGCGTTAGATACTGCGCGCTTGCGCTAATGCACCGTATTAATGGATTAACCGTATTTTTAAGGAATGATTATGCAAGCTAAGTTATCAAAAGTAGCAATACTACCTAAGTTTTTACCTTGTAAAAAACAGTTGACGCCACTGGGTTTATTTAGCTTAGCGGCTTTAGCTTTGACTCCTGCTCAGGCAGCGAATAGTAGTATTGAGCAAGTGACCATTTATCAGGGCTTAGCTAGCGTGACTCGTGCGTTACCAATCAATGGTAGCGGCGAGCAGACATTGGTTTTTTCTTGTCTGTCCCCTTATATCGATAAAGACAGTGTGAGCGTACAAGCAGCAAATGGCATCAATATTGGTGAAGTCAGTATCGAGACTTTAAGCGATGAGCAAGCAGCACAGTGCCAGTATCAAGGTGAGGCGAGAGTACAGACACAGCAAGATAATTTGGCAGTTATCAATGCTGAGTTAGAAGCGGCACGCTTAGCTAAAGCTTACTTGCAGAATTTAACCAAGGTCACGCAAATCAGTACAGATGGCACGCTTGCCAATAATGCGCGAGATTTGGAAACCCAAGCGGTCAGTATCAATAAACGCATACTAGAAATTCAGCAGCGCCAAGCCCGTGCACAAGATGCGCTCAACCAACTAATGGCGGGCAGCGCGACTTCCACTCAAAATAGTGTGACTCAAGTGAGTGTACGTACTGCCAGTCGAGTACCAAGCAGTGTAAAATTACACTATCAAGTACGCGGCGCGGGTTGGGAGCCAACGTATCAAGCAAGGCTGAATACTGAAACCAAGCAATTAAATATCATTGCCTCTGCGGTTATTGCCCAGCAGACAGGAGAAAACTGGCTCGATGTCCCTTTGATGCTAAGCTCTGTCAATCCCAATCAAAACACCACTAGCCAATTACCACGAGTTGAGCGTTTTTCTTTATATGAAGAAGATAGAGAAAACCGGACTATATCTGTACCACCTATGGCGGAAAACATGCCTGTTGTGGTATCTGCAAGAGACAGCTATGACGGTGCCTCGACACCTAACATGGCGCCGCTGCCAAGCTTTACCGTTAGCAGTCAGAATAAAAACGGCATTACCGAATACCGCTTGCCGCAGCGTATTAGTATTCCAAGCGATGGCAGGCGCGTACGGACAGTCATTGATGAGCAGTCGGGCAGTAGCAAGCTATGGATTCGTAGTACGCCGAGCGTGGAGGCAGCTGGCTATTGGTATGCATCCGCACCGTTCTTGACACCAGCTTGGGTAGATGGTTCGCTACAGCTATACCGTGATGATAATTATGTCGGGCAGGCGCGCTATAATTATCAAGCGCTCAAAGAGCAAGGTATCGGTTTTGGTATTGACCCTAATACCATCGTAAAGCAGATAGCTGATGAAGATAAGCAGGGTGATAAAGGCGCGTTTAATCGCACGCAAACCTTGACTAAAACACAAGCTTATCAATTTACCAATCAGCAAAACCGACCTATGCATTTACAAGTATTAGGCAGTGAGCCAATTAGCCGCGACGATAGTCTTAAAGTAACCGTCACTCATACACCGCCAGTGACTGAGCGTGACTGGAATGACAATAAAGGCATGGTTGCGTGGGAGCTTGATTTACCAAGCAAACAATCAAAAGTCATACAGTCGACCTCTCAGATTAGTTATCCTGCTAGCAAAAACTTATCAGTAAACTAATCTGTCAGTGAACTAAGTTAAACTGAAATCAAGCTTGGCTGTTTGCTAAGCACATTTTTAGTAAAATTAGGAGTCTTATGTGTATTGTCGCCATTGCTTGGCAACTATTTGATGAGCTGCCTTTGGTGCTATTGTCCAATCGCGATGAGTTTTTGCAGCGTCCGACAGAGCTGCTACATCAATGGGAAGATAAGCCTGTTTTTGCAGGACGCGATGTACAAAGTGGCGGTACTTGGCTGGGTATTCATCAACAGCCCCATCAAGCCAGTCATCAAGCGCCTCAAGAATATTATCAGCAAAACGGACGTTGGGCTGCGGTATTGAATTTTCGCGATGGCGTGCAGGCAAGCTCTGATGAGCGCTCACGCGGGGCGCTAGTCACGGATTTCTTAACCGGTGATATCAGCCCGATGGAGTTTGCACGGCAGATTAGTTTGCAAAACTATGCTGGGTTCAATCTCATTATTGGTGATAGTGAGCAAGCCGTTATTGTCAATAATCGTGGTCATGCTCCTATGCCACTATATGCAGGACTGCATGTCATTTCCAATGGTCAGCCTGAGGACAGCTGGTTTAAAACTGAAAAGCTGCGAGGCAGGCTGCGCCAAGAAGTATTGCCACTAATCGCTGAGAATAGCGAACCTGAGTACTGGCAAGAAGCTGCCTTTGCGGTATTGTCTGACAATACGCAAGCGCCAGTGGATAAGCTGCCGGAGACTGGAGTGGCTGTTGAGATTGAGCAGATTCTGTCTTCTATTTATATAGAGCCTGTCACTTTTAATCATACGCAAAATAATTTGCCCACTTATGCGACACGTACCCAAAGCATTTTAACCCTGAAATGTCATTCTCAGTTGGCAGATTCAGCAGTGGATGAGATTGCTAGATTAGTAAGCCGAGAGTGTCAGCATGATAATTATAAAGAATGTCAGCATGATAGTCATAAGTAGCCTATAGGCTTTTCATCTATTAGCTTTTTCATCTACTCTTAATAAGGCTCACGTACAATTTCCATGAGAAGTTTGATACTACAGTTTTAATATCTAACAATAGAGACTCACCAATCCCTTTATTAAAGAATGGATTTCACTTTAAATTACTATTTATATGGCGTAAGATAAATATATATGTCACTAAAGTTCATACCAGTTGAGTAAATGTTTATAAAACAAGGAGTGTGAAATGAGCATGATGAAGTCACTGATATTTATTGAACCAGGTAAAATTGAAATTGTAGATAAAAAAATCCCTGATGTAGGCCCTAATGATGCCTTGATAAAAATTACGACCACGACCATTTGTGGTACTGATATCCATATCTTTAAAGGTGAGTATGCCGTTGCAAAAGGCTTGACCATTGGTCACGAGCCAGTAGGTATCATTGAAAAGCTTGGTAGCGCAGTCATGGGCTATGAAGAAGGGCAGCGAGTCATTGCTGGCGCCATTTGCCCAACGTTTACCTCCTATGCCAGTCAAGATGGCTTCCCGTCACAAGACGGTGGTTATCTTGATGCAGATGGTAGATGTTCTTGTCACGGTTATAAAGCCACAGGCGGCTGGCGTTTTGGTAATCACATTGACGGTACGCAAGCAGAGTATGTGCTAGTGCCAGATGCGCAGGCCAATCTATGTCCAGTGCCAGATGGACTGACGGATGAGCAAGTGTTGATGTGTCCTGACATTATGTCGACAGGCTTCAAAGGCGCAGAAAACGCCAATATTCAGATTGGTGATGTGGTTGCTGTATTTGCACAAGGACCTATCGGTTTATGCGCTACTGCTGGGGCAAGGATTAAAGGCGCCTCGATGATTATCGCTGTCGATGGCAATAATGACCGTTTGGCCATGGCAAAGAAACTGGGAGCAGATATTACTCTAAACTTCACAGAAGTTGACGTGGTTGATGAGATCATGAAAATCACTGGTGGTCGTGGGGTGGATAGCAGTATCGAGGCGTTAGGTTTACAGTCTACGTTTGAGCAATGTCTCAAAATATTAAAACCAGGCGGTACACTCTCAAGCTTGGGTGTGTATTCTGAAGATTTAGTCATTCCAATGGCTCATTTTGCTTCTGGTCTTGGCGATCATACGATAAGAACGGCTCTCTGCCCAGGAGGTAAAGAGCGTATGCGCCGATTGATGAATGTCATCGAGTCTGGTCGAGTGGATTTATCAGAGATGGTGACGCATACCTATGCCTTGGATGATATCGTAGAGGCCTATGACTTGTTCATGCATCAGCGTAACGGCGTACTAAAAATTGCTATCAAGCCATAATTATTCCGCAAGATATAATCGCTATATAATAGAAGAGCCTGCATCTAAAGGATACAGGCTCTTCTATTACGTGTTACTTTTAATCAAAATGTCAGTTCATCCTATCAACAAGTGATTATCTTGTTCAGGAATAATCAGCTCTTGTCTTAGAGGTAGCTCAGGCACTAGCTCTTGCAAGGCACGGCGATAAACGCCTCGTTTAAAATGAATCACTTGTCCAAGTGGATACCAGTAACTGACCCATTGCCAATGATCAAATTCTGGTTTGCCCTCATCAAAGCGGATATGTTGAGTGTTCGTCTCATCTAAGCGTAGCAAAAACCACTTCTGTTTTTGCCCAATACATAAAGGGTGCTGTCCATGCCGCACATAGCGTTTTGGCAGACGATAACGCAACCAATCTTGCGTCACTGCCAATAAGTCTACATGACGCGGGTGTAGGCCGACCTCTTCCCAGAGCTCGCGATACATCGCATCCATCGGCGTCTCCCCACGGTCGATACCGCCTTGTGGGAACTGCCAAGCGTTGTGACCAATACGTTTTGCCCACAGAACCTGCCCTTGTGTATTTGCCAAGATGATGCCGACATTGGCGCGAAAGCCGTCTGCATCTATCATGATTAAACCTTTTTAATTTATTTAAAATAGCTTATTTTGAGCTAGAACCGTGACAGCAATCATAATTATTATAAGGTGATGGTTGTCGATATTAGGTCAAAATAAGATTCATTACCGTTATTAAACCAAGAAACAAGCAAAATGTGTAACAGTATTTTGCTATAAAATGTTTCACGAGCTTAACTGTTTAAAATCAACCAGTTATAATTAAACTTTTGTAATGTTTTTTAGAGAATCTTACTACAAAGATAGGTTCGAACTATAAGAGGATAGGTTTGAATAATAAACAGTAGGCGGTGTATGAATGTTAATTCACTGCTAAGAAAATTTTAGTAAAAAGGTTTAATTAAAAATAAGGCTGCAAAAGACAAATAGGTGAGCCATTCATAACGATAATGATTTTGGGTGATAAGGGCTCGATAAAATGTGCCATTGGCTTATGCTACACTAGCCAAGTAAAACATATTGCCAGAAAATAAAAATCGGGCAACGAGCTAATTAAAATAAGGAATGGTCAAGATGTCAGAGTCAAAAGCAAGTGTAACGTGGCAAGAAAATAAAGCCTTTATGGGCGTGTCACCATCAGGGCATAATGTACAGATCGATGCAGATAAAGAAAAAGGCGCAAGTCCGATGGAGCTGATTCTATTGGGGCTTGGTGGTTGTGCTAGCTACGATGTGGTAGCGATTTTACAAAAATCGCGCCAAGAGGTGACAGACGTACGTTGTGAGCTTACCGCTCAGCGTGCTGAAACTGTACCAGCTGTCTATACTGACATTCACATGCATTTTGTGGTGACAGGTCAAGATGTCAAGGAAAGCCAAGTAGAGAAGGCCATAAAACTGTCAGCAGAAAAATACTGCTCGGCCAGTAGAATGTTGGTACAAGGTGGGGTGAACGTCACCCATGATTTCGAAGTGATTTCAGGGTAGGGGCAAGTATACTAATGAATGCACTTCTGGAATTAGTCTCTGATACCGCAGCGTCCGCAATTTGGGCGATGGTCGCAGCAAGTTTACTACCGCTTGCCATGGCATTGACAGCGAAAGCTATTGGCGGCTTTAATTTGGCTGACAATGCCCATCCACGTGATTTTTTACAAGGTACGACGGGCGCGGCCGCACGTGCTAACGCGGCCCAGCAAAACAGCTATGAGACGTTGCCAATATTTTTGGCAGCAGTACTGACGGCAATGCTGTTTTTCGTACCACAATCGATTATCAATATACTGGCGTGGTTGTACGTACTGATTCGTATCGGTTTTTGCGTGGCTTATATTACTAATTTGGCGACGTTTCGCTCCATACTTTGGGTGTTATCGATTGCCTGTTGTTTGATGTTATTCTATTTAGCGATTAGAGTGAGTATTTAATCTTATTCGTTAGACAGATTGGCTTTAAGATAATTCTGTTTTAAAACAGATTGGCTTTAAGATAAAAGCAGCTATTATTGGCGCACACTGGCTTGCAGTGCACTAATGATAGCTGCTTTATTTTTTTCTCTTTTAATACTGTCCCATAAAACTTTTGCTTCGCTATAGCCTTTGATGAGCATTGCTAACCACTGCTTGTAACGACCAACCAAGATAACTTCAGTTTTAGCCTGACCTTCCAAAAATCTTATCTGATGGGTGACCATTGCTTCCCATGACAACGTTGCCGCACTTAGCATGGCATCATCTGAACCGCAATCCACACGAGCAACCAAATCTGGACGAGTAACCGCGCCGCGACCTAACATCAAATGCTCTGTACCAGCTTGAGTCATACAGTTTTGCGCGTGCTCTGTATTCCATATTTCACCGTTGGCAATGACTGGAATATCGAGCGTGTTAAAGCTCTGAATTTTGTCCCAATAGGCTGGTGGTTTATAGCCTTGGGTTTTGGTTCGTGCGTGAATGGTTAGCCAATCAGCACCACTGTCGCTAATCGCAGCTTTAATATCATACATACGACTGGTATCGGTGTAACCTAAACGAATTTTGGCTGATACTGGAATATGAACAGGAACAGCTTGCCGCACCGCGCTGATAATCTGATACATGGTTTCGGGTTCATCCAATAATACTGAACCACCACGGTGGCTATTGACCGTCTTGGCAGGGCAACCAAAGTTGATGTCAATCGCCGGTGCACCAAGCTCGGCAGAATAAGCAGCATTTTCTGCCATGAGTTGCGCTTCACTACCGAGCAACTGGACATGAATAGGCGTGCCAGAGGCAGTTTTAGCATCATGATGCAGTTCTGGAGCGTATTTATAAAATACATGCGCAGGCAATACGTGCTGAGTCACACGGATAAATTCGCTAACCGACCAATCATAAGGGCGACCCAAGTCTGATGCAATTTGCGTGAGGATTTGCCGCATTAATGGGTCGGTCAAGCCTTCCATTGGTGCAAGGAGACGGACGGGATTGGCGAATAACTGACGGATGGTATTTTGACGTATTTGAAGTTGCTGATTAGTATTCATGCTTGTTGTTCACTGCTAAAAATTATAATAGATAATAGGAAAGTATGATAGCTTATCTGTGTTGAATTATGTGGTTGTTAATAAGCTATGAGAGGCTGTATTAAAAGTTATACTGAGAAAACCTTCGAACAGTTTCCAACATGATTAAAGCCTTATAGCGGCAGTAAACTGAGTATGATTTTTTCTTGAATTTTAACTACTAAATATTAAAGGATTTTGTGCGCATGGGAAAAAAACTTTATAAGTATATGGGAGCAGAAATTCTCAATATGGCTTTTGAAAAAGAGGGTTTTTGCAGCTTAAAGTGCTCTTATCCCAAAGACTATAATGATCCTTATGAGCTTTTTTTGACAATCAGTTTTAACCAAACACCAGAGGTTCTTGCTTTCTATAAATCAATAGTCAGTGAGATACAGCAATATCCTACAACTTGCTTTTCAAAATCGCCTATTGTGACGCCAATGTGGGCACACTATGCCAATAATGGCACAGGTTTTGTGATAGAGATTGATGAAGATAAGCTGTCTAATTATATAGATCATAGAGGCTTAGATGATGTCACATATCAGGATGAAGCAAGAGCAGAGATAGAGAGCACTCTTCAAAGGGCTTATCAGATAGGAAAGCCGAGGTATCTTATGTTTCTACAACAATCTGCGTATTACGCTGCTTATTTCACAAAGAGTTCATGTTGGAATTATGAGTTAGAGAGAAGATTGATAGTTGGTGACGGTGATATTGAAAATATATATGGAAACATGATCTTATACATACCAATAGACTGTATCAGTAAAATAATTGCAGGGCCGAGAATAGAGTCTATTTTTTTACAGCAGGGTATCGAATTATCAAAAAAATATGATATTTCTTTTCTAAAAGCAAATGTAGGAAAAACAACATCGACGCCTTATTTAATAGATAGTAGTTTTGAAACATATATATTTGATGGAAACGGAGTCATAAAATCACCTTTTTCTTGTAGCTCGTGTAAAGAACCAATGATAAATGATGATAATGAGGTATGTTCGTAGTGCTTAATCACAGAGGAACATGAGCGTGATGCATCTGTAAATGCCTTTAGTATGCTAGAGCGTGCGGGTATTTTAGGCGATTATGTACAGGCATTTAACCAAATTGGGAAATAACTGATATATATTATAGCATTAAGTCCCAAAAATCACTTTTTTGCCTGTCTGCAAACCTGATATCAAGTCTTTAATATTATGGATGTCCAAATTGCTCTGGGCACGTGTGCAAGCGACGTAGAGCAAACGCAACTCTTCAGGGCTGATCTTGACCGCATTGGTCGTCACATCATAATAGAAATCATCGTCCAGCTGTACCTTTCCCCATTCGAGCCCTTTGGCCTTATGGGCAGTGGAGATAACATAGTCAGCATTTTCGATACTGGTGAGACTATTGACCGCTTGGCTCAGGACATTGGTGCCATGATCATCGACGAGTTTCACCAGTGTTTTTAGATCACTGCCTTCATTGGTTTCAGAATACTCTTGCACATCACCCCAATTATAAAAATATGCCAGTTCAGGTACACCGTACGCCGATTTACCATTCTTTAAATTTTCAGCTGCCTGACAAAATTTAAGCATACGATCGGTATCGGCTTGTAGCGCCACGCGGTGACCCAATTTTAATCCAGTTAATAATTGCGACATTGCGGCGGCATTAGTGCGGCAAAGGATGGCATCTTTTTTACTATGTACCATACCCTTATCAGTAGAAGATTGCTTATTAGGATTGCCTTTTAACGGGACGTCTTCTTGCAATGCTTTGAGCAAAGTATTGGCAATCTCAGCAATCGGTTCGCCAAAACGAAATGACTGGGTCAACAAGGTTTGTGGTAAGGGCAGTTTTTTCATCGCATTGACTGCGCCGCGCCATTCATAAATCTGCTGATGAGCGTCACCCACATAAATCACTTGCCGTGGCTGCTGGGTCAAAATTCCCATCATCAAGGGATCGGCATCTTGGGCTTCATCAAACAAAATAAAATCAGCGGGAATACTAGGCTTCGATAATGCCCACAATTTAAGATAAATATCATGCCCGATACCAGCAGGATGGCGTGCATCAATTGACTGTAACCAGCGCTGCTCAACAGCAGGGTAGAGCATTTCACGCAGCTGCTCGGCATCAGAATCATCGAGCCAGCTGGGAAACAATATATGTCTAGGTGCAGGATAACTGGCATGCGTACTACAAAAATTGCTGACGGCGTCACTGACAAAACGCGATAATCGGGCTGGAGTAAGGGTAATATATTTGTTTATACCATCCATTTGCCGACGCACTTGCACGGGCTGCAAACCCAAATCATCACCCAGACGTTTGGGTGAAAAACGCGGTAACGACAGCTTAGCAGTGATATCACGGGCGACATGACGATAGGCAAGCGAATGAAAAGTGCGACATTCCACATGTGGTGGAAACTTTGAGCGTGCATCATTGGCAATTGTTTTGTTAAAGGCTAAATATAAGCCGCGTCCACGCAAACGCTCACCAATCAGTTTTAAGGTCGTCGTTTTACCAGCACCCGCATAAGCCACTACTTTAAATGACTTGTGATCCATCGCCATGTTGAGCGCGCTTAGTTGCTCATCAGTGGGATCGCTCATATAAGCTGGCATAGATGCGGACATAAAAAATTACCTAAAAGAGTAAAACGGATCAAAAATGACGGGGGTAAAAAAAGCCACTGCATAGACAATGGCTGACTCGTCATGTGCACTTGCAAGTGCACATGACAATAATAAAAAAACTGATAGAAAATAAAGGTAGAAATAAGCAGGTTATAGTAACAGATTAGCGCGTTGGCTGTTTTTGGAATAAGTATCTGACAAGTGATGTTATTCTTTATTTAACCCTGTATCGCTTGCTAAGGCAGGACTGTGCTCTTCTTTAATTAATATTTTCGCTAAAAATAATCCTAGCTCAAACAACAACCACATCGGAATGGCGAGCATCAACATCGACACCCCATCAGGCGGTGTCACGACCGCAGCAACGGCGAAACAGCCGACAATAATATAACGGCGTTTATCTTCTAAGCTCTGAATGGAGACGACGCCCGTCAATATCAATAGCAAGGTGACGACTGGAATCTCAAAGGTTAAACCAAATACCATAAAGAGTTTGAGTGCAAAACTTAAATAACTGTCGATGTCGGTCATCGGCAAGACGTTCTGCGGCGCGAACATAATAAAGAATTTGAGAACGCCTTTGAGTACAATAAAATAAGAGAAAGCCACACCCGCATAAAATAAAAATATAGAGGACATTAAAACGGGAATAGCGATTTTTTTCTCTTTTTTATAGAGACCAGGAGCGACAAACGACCAGATTTGATACAAGATGTAGGGCATTGCAAAGAATGCAGCGACAAAAACAGTCAGGCGTATCGGTGCCATAAAGTTAGAGGTGATATCCGTCGCGATCATCGTTGCGTTGGCAGGCAACTGGGCAACCAATGGGTTGGACAAAAAATCATAGAGCTCGCGTGAAAATCCGACCAATGCTAAAAATATTACCAGTACCGCGACGCATATCTTTATGAGATGTCTACGCAGCTCAATCAAATGCTCGGTAATCGGCATATCGCCAAGTGAGCTTAAGATATCGCCAGAGTCCTCAGTATTGCTGTCGACATTACCATCAAGGGTAGCTGTTGAGGTCTCGATATCTGAATCCGCGACTTTTTCTTGACGGCTTTTTTTACGTTTAAATAAGCCCACTAATGACTCTCCTGCTCATGAACAGAAGCCTGTTTAGGTAAAGGACTGTCTATATGGCTGTTTAGTAAGATATCGGCTTTATAATTTGGTAAGTAGGGCGGTTGCGGCAAACGACGCGCTTTATCATAAGCTCCAAGACGAAACCACATATTTTCCCACGGTCTAGTTGTGATGGTTTGAGACACTGGATTGACGTTATCACTACAGTCAGTTTTTAGACTATCATTATCGCCTTGTGCCGATGACTGTTCAGGGCTTTCTGGTTTCTCAGCCTGTCTATTACTGTCATAGGCGTAGTCAAACGCTTTTGGCTGCACTGGTCGATTATCATCATTCTCACTACTGACTTGACTACTTTGACTAGGCGTATTGTCATTGCCTGGATCAGGCGATGCTTTTAAATGCTGGTTTTGCGAGGATTCAAACTCTTGCATACTGCCGCGCATCTCCGCCATCTCGCGCCTCATATCTGCTTCAGTCTGGCGAATTTTGGCCAGCTCTTTTTGCATAAGCTGGCGGGTCTCTGCCAAATCAAGCTCAGCTTCGATTTCAGATTGCAGGGTGGATACCGTGCGGCGAACTTTGGCATACCACTGCCCAGCGGTACGCGCTGCCTGTGGCAGTTTTTCTGGGCCCAAGACGATTAGGGCGATAACACCAAAGAGGAGTAGTTCAGAAAAGCCGATATCAAACATAATGTTCCGATGTCATTGTCTAAAAGGTCACTGTCTAGAGGCTATACATTATGCGTATCATCAACCTTGGTGGTTGTTGGGCGCTCTTCAGTGTGTGCATTGCCATCATGATCGAGCACCACATGCTTTTTAGCATGCTCAGTATTTTCGTCTTTGACCGCTTCTTTGAAGCCTTTGACTGCGCCGCCCAAATCTTTGCCAGCATTTCTAAGCTTCGAGGTGCCAAATACGACCACCACTACCACCAATAAAATCAGCCAATGCGTAATAGAAAAACTACCCATAAAGGTATCCTTGTGTCTTGATTTTCAGTCTTTGTATGCCTACTTTGGGTGTATTGAATATTGTTATACTCAATAAACAGCCTCGACATACAATGCGAAGTAAAGCAGAGCTATATTATAACCTGCACTTGTGACAAAAAGGTGAAATCAACAATAATCAAACAGGGCAATGGCCAAGCTTATAGAAACTATCGAGCCGCCTTTTCATCGATACCTGATAGACCAAAACGTCGACCTAGCTCATTTAATACCGCATCCGACTCAATATCGAACCACGCCAGTCCTACTAATGTATGAAACCAGACATCGGCAACCTCATAGATGAGCTCATGACGAGCGTCATCGTATTGCGCTTTATTGCTATTTTCGTCGCAATTGGCAAAATCTTTGGCGGCAATGATACTTTCAGTACTCTCTTCGCCAACTTTCTCTAGAATTTTATTTAAACCCTTTGCGTATAAGCTTGCCACGTATGAGCTATCAGCATCTGCTTGTTTACGCTCTGCCAATACACCGTCGAGCTGTTGCAAAATAGAGCGATTGGTAGTGTCGTTGTCATGGTGACTGTGCTTGGCATCTGAAGGGATTACATCGTGAGCCTGCGTCTGGTTAGTTTCAGGAGTGGCTTTTTCTGCATCGCTTGAATGATAAATATCAGCAGGGTCTTTTAATACCTTATCGACGGTTTGCCATTCAGGCGTTTGGCCCGACAAATCTAAACGCTGATAGAAGCAAGACTCGCGACCAGTATGGCAAGCGATACCGCCAGCCTGAGTGACACTAAGGACAATCACGTCTGCATCACAGTCCAAGCGAATATCATGTACGGTCTGAGTATGACCCGATGACTCGCCCTTATGCCACAATTTGGCACGTGAGCGCGAAAAATAAACCGCTGTCTGCGTTTGCGCGGTTAACTGTAGTGCTTCGGCATTCATCCAAGCCATCATCAAAATACGCCCAGACTTATGATCTTGAGCAATTGCAGGAATCAAACCATCATCATTAAATTTTATGGCAGCCAGCCAAGCAGGTAAAGTCATAATATATCTGTCTTCTTGTTTATATAGAAATCAAAGGGGAATAAATGAATCGTAACTGATTCTATCTATGGTCTGAATAAAAAAGCGGTTGGCGTTAGGGCATGTCCTCAATATCAAATTCTGTAGAGATGTGGGTACAGCGCTTCTTTCATAATTTTATCAAGCGCAATGGATTTATTGAGGCGAAAGTCATAATTGACAAAATGCTGCCGCGCCTTGGCTACTGTTTCTCCAGTATGCATACGGGTAATTTTTATCACTATAGTGCCACCATTATCGTATAACGGTTCAACGCCTACTTCAAATAATAGCTCTTCACGCGCCCGTATGCGACTGACAATACTTAGCTGTAACTCATTGATAATTAAACCGTGATAATCTGCATCGATCTCTTTAATACCTTTAGAGTAAAAAAATCTTTGCCGCGCCTCACATAGCAACGCCGTCAATGATTCGAGCGTCAGGTACTGAGCCATATCAAGCTCAATATGACGCACACGCATCACTGTTTCAAAGACAAATATGTCGTTATCAAAGTCTAATTCTTGTTTTGACACGTTATCTCCTAGATTGATTACAGGCTATGAGTTCTGCTAATCATGGTGTAGGTTGGTAGCGTCATCATCGTACGATAGACGCTCGATAAGTGTGATAAATAACTTTGTATTATTAACGCTCAGCTTATACTAAGGTTCAGTCTCTACTTAAGCACAGCTTAAGCTGACATTCAATCTATTTGGCGGTAAATCCGCAGTTTTATGAGTGTTTTGACTAAAATCTTTATAAATGGGCTCATACCCATTATCCACTGTCATGCCTACTAGGGCGTGTCCTCATTTTAAAAATGATGATAAGAATGAGATAAATTGCCGTCAAACAAGGAAAGTAGCGCAAATGATATCGAGATATGAACCAGCTGTTTAACGTAGCTTGGCAAAATCTAACCGTTTTCAGTCCATTTAGTTGCTTTCGTTCAGATTGAGGACACGCCCTAGGCGAGGCGTAAAAGTTTCCTTGGCAAAACAGTGCATTATCTGCTAAAATACCGCCTCCCACCTCGAGGCAAATAGAGGTTTAGTGGGTGTTTTTACAGCCACTATTCGTTATTAACTATTTGACGACCAGGTTCTATCAAAGACAAAGAGGCAAATCATCATGAAAGTTAAGATGAAAACCAGAAGCGGTGCAGCTAAACGCTTCAAAAAAACAGCGAACGGCTTCAAGCGTAAGCAAGCAAATAAAAGCCATATCTTGACCAAGAAATCAGCTAAGCGTATTCGCCAGTTGCGCGGTCTAAAGATGGTGGACAAGTCTGACGAAGCAGCAGTTCGTCGCATGTGCCCATACATCTAGTAGGCTATCGTCATTTATCTTTAATTAAGCGCTGTTTAATTTATGGCGACTGGATTAAAAATATCTGACTTTGCAATCTGATAGCGATGTCTACTATTCGATGGCATCGTGATTCGTTTAATAATGATTAAAGAAATCTTGGAGTAATTTATGGCCCGTGTAAAACGTGGTGTACAGGCGAATCGTCGTCACAAAAAAATCCTAAAACGCGCAAAAGGCTACTACGGTGCCCGTTCACGTGTTTACCGCGTAGCGGTACAAGCAGTGACCAAAGCTGGTCAATATGCTTATCGTGACCGTCGCAACAAAAAACGTACCTTCCGTCGTCTTTGGATTGCACGTATCAATGCTGGTGCACGCTTAAACGGTTTAAGCTACAGCCGCTTTATCAATGGCATGAAATTGGCTAACATCACTGTCGATCGTCGCGTACTTGCTGACATCGCTATGCATGATGCAGCGACTTTCACAGCGTTGGTCGAAAAAGCAAAAGCGGCATTAGCATAAATATTAACCTTCCTTTAGGGTTGCTGCTTGTTTAGTCAGAATTTACAAGTAGTTATCTATATGGACAGGGATAATATTGATTAATAGTATGATATTAATAAAAGCTACCGCTGGTCGGTGGCTTTTTTTATATCACATTATCTTAATACTTCATGTCACAGCCTTGTTTTAGCACCAACGCTAAATATGCTTTTTTGAGATAGCTTTTATTATCGTCTAAATATTCAAGCCATTCATATCACTGGTATTATTTTTGAATGACTGGGTAAATGGTTTGCAATATTTGGTCAAATCCCTACAATTACCAATCACTATTATTAATAGTCCGTTTAAATCAGGAAGAATGCATCTTATGACTACCCCTGCTGCTACCACCGATTTGTCGGCGCTACCGACCTTGTCCACAGAGTTAAGCGAGCTTAATGAAGCTCAGCTAAATGAGTTGGCCAGTGCCGCTGAAGCCTTGGTTCTACAAGTAAACGATGTGCGTGCGTTGCAAGATTTGCGTGTGCAATTGACCGGTAAAAAGAGCCAATTAACTGGCTGGTCAAAGCAGATGGGTAAACTCAGCAGCGACGATAAAAAGACCTACGGCGGCTGGTTACACCAAGTCCGTAGCCGTATTCAAGATGCGTTGACAGAGCAGCAGCAGCAGCTAGAAGTGGCTGCATTAAATGCTAAGCTTGCAAGCGAAAGTATTGATATCACCTTGCCTGCTCGCGGTGGTCAAAAAGGTCATTTGCATCCAGTGACCATGATTACCCAGCGTATGCAGCAATATTTTATACAAGCAGGTTTTAACGTTGCTACTGGTCCTGAAGTCGAAAGCGACTATTATAACTTTGAGGCGCTTAATATTCCGTCGCATCATCCAGCACGCGCGATGCACGATACCTTCTATTTTGATGCGCATTATCTACTGCGTACGCATACCAGCCCGGTGCAGATTCGCACCATGGAAAAGAATGAACCGCCTATTCGCATTATTTGCCCAGGTCGCGTTTATCGCAATGACTCGGATCAAACGCATTCGCCAATGTTCCATCAGCTAGAAGGTTTAATGGTCACTGAGTCAAGCACCTTTGCCGAGCTAAAAGGCTTGATTAGCGAGTTTTTAGAAGCATTTTTTGCCAAAGAGCTGACTGTACGTTTCCGCCCGTCATTTTTCCCCTTTACCGAGCCGTCAGCTGAAGTGGATATTCTCGATGACAATGGTAAATGGCTTGAGGTTATGGGCTGCGGTATGGTACACCCACAAGTGCTGACCAACTGCGGTATCGATGCTGAAAAATATACTGGCTTTGCTTTTGGGATGGGGATTGAGCGATTCGCGATGTTATATTACGGCATCGATGATTTGCGTTTATTTTTCCAAAATGACGTACGCTTTTTAAAGCAGTTTGGCTAGATTTTATTATTTAATAATACCTCTACCTTTACTCCAAAACCTTTATTATAAAATTCTGATCTGAGATATTTATGAAAATTAGCGAACAGTGGCTACGTCAATGGGTAAACCCCAACAATACTAGTGAGCAATTGGCTGAACAACTCACTATGGCAGGGCTAGAGATTGATGATCGCTTTGCGGTTGCCCGTGCCTTTAGTGGTGTGGTCGTCGGTGAAGTCATCAGCGTCGAGCAGCATCCAGATGCCGATAAACTGCGCGTCACACAGGTTAATATTGGTGCAGCTGAACCGTTACAAATCGTTTGCGGTGCGCCCAATGTCACCGTTGGTATGAAAGCACCTGTTGCTACCGTTGGTGCCATTTTGCCTTCTGATAATGGTGCAGGTTTTGAAATTAAAAACGGTAACCTACGTGGTGTCGACTCTAACGGTATGCTGTGCGGTGCCTCTGAAATTGATTTAACCGATAGCATCGATGGTTTGCTTGAATTGCCAGCAGATGCACCGATTGGTATGGATATTCGTGAGTATTTAGGTTTAGACAATCAGATACTAGATATCTCTATCACCCCAAACCGTGGTGACTGCTTTAGTGTACGCGGTATTGCACGCGAAATATCAGTTATCAATGATTTGCCAATGCAGCTGCCTGATATTCCTGCCAACGTAGCAGCTACTGATAACGCTGCTGGTACTGCTACGCCAGCGGTAACGGTCAGTGCAATTGAAGCGTGCCCACGCTATTTACTACAATCAATCAGCAATATTGATCGTAGCATCGACACCCCAAAATGGATGCAAGATGCGCTGGTTCAATCAGGACTACGTTCACACAACTTTTTGGTTGATGTGACCAACTATGTATTGATGGAATTGGGTCAACCGCTACATGCGTTTGATGCTGATACCATCGTTGGTGATATCGTGGTGCGTTTGGCACAGCCTGAAGAAACGATTACTTTGTTGAATGAGCAAACCATTACCTTAACCGGTGATGAATTGCTCATTGCTGATGATAAAGGCGCACTTGCACTTGCTGGTATTATGGGCGGTCAGCGTAGTAGTGTGACTGATAGCACAACCAATATTGTTGTAGAAAGCGCTTTCTTTAGTCAGCTAGCTATTGCCGCGCGCGCACGTCGTTTTGGCTTACATACCGATGCCTCACAACGTTTTGAGCGTGGGGTAGACTTTGAGTTACCAGAGCTAGCACTGGCACGCGCTGTTGATTTGATTACAAGCGTGACTGATGGGCAAGCCGGACAAATAGTAAAAGCAGAAAGCAGTGAGCATTTACCAGCTCGCGCACCGATTACTTTACCAATTGCTAAAGTTCGTGATGTCATCGGTATTGAGATTGAGCCAGCAGTGATGGTTCGTATCTTAACCCAATTGGGCTTTGAGGTAGCGCAGCAAGCCGATAGTCTGATTTGCACGCCGCCATCGTATCGCTTTGACATGAGTATCAAAGAAGACCTCATTGAAGAAATTGCGCGTATCTATGGCTATGACAATATTCCAAGTGTGTTGCCGCATTTGCAAGTCAGCATGGATTATGACGATACCGCAGACTTGACTCACGAGATGAAGCTGGCACTAGTCGATAATGGCTATATGGAAGCCATTAGCTTTAGCTTTAGTGACGCAAAAATAGAAGCCTTGCTTGATGATAAAGCCTTAGGAGAAGTGTTGGCACTGGCCAATCCTATCTCTAGTGACTTAGCCGTGATGCGCCGTACTTTGCTATCAAGCTTATTACCTTGCGTGCAGTACAATCTCAATCGTCAACAGCCGCGCGTGCGTTTCTTTGAAACAGGGCTTAGCTTTGTTGGTCAAAGTATTAGTGAGTTGGTGCAGACACCAAGTATTGCGTTAGTAGCAGTTGGCGATGTCTGGGACGAGCAAGCGTATCAAAACCGTGCGTTAGACTTTTATGATCTTAAGCATGATATTGAGCAGTTATTACCTGCACAAATGGATAGCGCCCGTATTCGCTATGAGCGCAGTGAGCTTGCTTTCTTGCATCCAGGTCAAAGCGCTAAGCTCTATATTGATGATGAATATGTCGGTTGGTTGGGTCAATTGCATCCTAACACGGCTAAGCAGTTAGATTTGCCAGCTACGTGGGTTGCTCAATTATCACTTGCTCCATTACTGACCCTTGCCCGTGAGCAGCATACCATCACCACCCCAAGCAAATTTCCACAAGTACGCCGTGATATTGCCATTTTAGTAGACAGTGAGATCAGCTTACAGACATTAGAGTCGACGATACGCGCGGCAGCTGGTGAGCTATTGGCTGATCTGTGGTTGTTTGATGTGTATCAAGGCGACAACGTGCCAGCTGGTCAGCGCTCATTAGCTTTTGCGCTAATATGGCAAGACAATGCACAAACGCTATCTGATGACGCCATCAAAACCGCGACTGACAAAGTGGTACAGGCGCTAACGAAGCAACATGCTGCAAAGTTGCGTGACAGCTAACATATAACTCTTATCATAGACATGCTCTGTAGCCTCACTCTTAAAGAGGCTATAGGGCATTGCTATTTATAAGAATTATGATTTTATAAAATTTTTATTCATAAAAATAGTTAAGTGGTTATTAATAAAGGATTTTAAAGCAGTCTTTGTTAAAAAGAGGTTAGAAAACCTTTATAATAGCTAGCATTAACCCTCATACCGCTAAACCATGATATTTGACATCACGACATAGCATAGGAGTCGTACTGTGAGCACCTTAACCAAATCTGACATGATTGAACATTTGATGAGTCATCTTGACCTAACACGCCAAGAAGGCCGCTGTTTGGTAGAGAATTTCTTTGATGAATTGTCAGAGAGTTTAATTGATGGCAAAGAGGTCAAGCTTTCAGGCTTTGGCAACTTCGAGCTTAAAGATAAAAATAGCCGTCCAGGTCGCAACCCTAAGACAGGAGAGCCAGTCGCCGTATCAGCACGCCGTGTGGTGACTTTCAAGACAGGGCAAAAATTCCGTCAACAAGTTGATGAGCGTCTATTTGACGAGTAGCAGTAACTGTCAATAGTATAAAACTGAACATATAAATATATCATGACTTCATGATGGTCTTTAAAGTTACGCTTTATTATTAATGTGAGATGGTTGATCTACACTTGAAAGCGCCATTAAATATCATATTTAGCTATGAATAACCATGAACGATTGCAAATGACACGCATAAAAAAAGAGAGCTTAGGCTCTCTTTTTTTTACTACGGTATTTCTATCATATAAACGATAAAATTACTGAGCTGGTTCTTCAATAACTACAACTTCGTCAGCTGCGTCTACAGCTGGAGTTTCGCTAGCTACGTCAACGCTAGTAGTAGTACCGTCTACAGGTACTTCAGCATCGATTTCGTCAGTAGCAGTAGCAACTTGAGCATCAGCGATGTCAGCTTCAGCTTCAGCAACAGCAGCGTCAGCATCAGCAGTTACTTCGCCTTCAGCAGCAGCTTCGTTTAGCTCTTCTGATGCATTTTGCACTTCTTCTTGTGCGTCAGATAAATCTTCAGCAGCGTTTTCTTTGTTGCTGTCACAGGCAGTAAGGCCCATAGTTGCAGTCATGATACCAGCTAGAGCAAGTAATTTTAAGTTCATAAGGTTTTCTCCGGGAAAATGAAATGATCAGTAGCAGCAAAAAAGGTTGAAAGCTGAGATTTCTCAGAATTCAACTAGTCTTAGTTACAGCTACTCAGCTTTCACGCATTCTATAGGATTTCTATATAAATAGAAATAGGCTGTACAATTAAGTAACAATAAAATTGTAAATAGTGTTTTACATCACTTATTCGTTATAATTTTTAATACAACGAGCCAAATTAATAGACGTATAATCAATGACATCACCCTATTCTGATGACTTATTCGATGTCTTGATTTCTACTATGTTTTTAAGCATCTATTGTATCTATTAGGAGTTTAATAGTCATTAAATGTCTTGATTAGTGCGATATCAAGAGCCCAGTAAAGTAGAATTTATCAAAAATACTTTGGCACTACTTACGTATCAGAAATCGGATTTGATCAAAAAAATAAAGAATTGAGTCAAAATTACACTATATAAAAAATCATCAATACGAGTAGCAATATATATATCGTATATTTGAGGAATGAAACAATGAAATGGCAAGGTAGACGCGGCAGTTCCAATGTGCGCACCAGTAGTGGTGGCGGCAAAATGATAGGCGGTGGTATCGGTGGAATTATTATTGCTGGCATTTTATGGCTGGTATTTGGGGTAAACCCAATGACCGCTTTACAGACGGGTCAAGTAGTAGCAGGCGCTGGCAATAACAGTGCCGCTACCGAACCTGCGACAAGTAACGATCGAGATACGCAGTTTGTCAAAGTAGTCTTGGCTGATACTGAAGAAGTTTGGCATCAAATATTCAAAGAAGCAGGCAGCACCTATCAGGAGCCATCATTGATTCTCTTCAATGGTCAAGTTAGCTCAGCCTGCGGCAGTGCTAGCTCCGCGACGGGCCCATTTTATTGCCCAGGCGATCAGACTGTCTATCTAGACAAATCTTTCTTTGTAGAAATGCGCCAAAATCTCGGTATAACGGGTGATAAGCAAGGCTCTGGCGACCAAGATAATCAAGGTAAAGCGGGCGATTTTGCGCAAGCTTATGTTATTGCGCATGAAGTTGGTCACCACGTACAGACTTTGTTAGGCATCAGTCAGCAAGTTAATGAAGCCAGCCGTCAAGTCACTCGTGCACAAGCCAATAAGCTATCAGTACTACAAGAACTGCAGGCTGATTGTTTTGCTGGGGTTTGGGCACAACGTAACCAAGAGCGTGTACAGTTTTTGGAGGCAGGTGATATCGATGAGGCCATCAATGCCGCTGGTCAAATCGGTGATGATCGTTTAGCGCGCGCTAGCGGTGGAGCAGTCGTACCTGATAATTTCACTCATGGCACCAGTCAGCAGCGTGTTCAGTGGTTCACTCGTGGTTTGGAAAGTGGCAACGTGCAGTCTTGTGATACTTTTAGCGGGGCATTATAGTCAGTATCGCTATGATATTTTAGCGTAGTAACTATCGCCTAAAAAAGGCGATCCAACAAAAAGCCTGCAATATCGATTGCAGGCTTTTTGTATTTTAGAGCGTCTTAGACATATTCAATAGATTTAAAATACACACAGTTGAAATGCTTAAAAACGGTCTTGATAGCACCAAATAATCATTTAGCGATTATCTGCTGTTATTAAGAATGTAAGCACCAGCGCCACCTACTGCAGCACCACCAAGTGCGCCACGAGCGATGTCTTTGCTATCGCCGCCACTTCTAATAAGTGCACCAGCAGCAGCGCCGGCAGCAGCACCTTTAGCGGTATTGCTCAAGCCACTATTGTATCCGTTAGTTGCACAGCCACCCATGATAAGGGCAGAGCTAGTAAGAGCAGTCATTGCGATAGTTTTAGCAAATTTCATAGTATCACCTGTTAGGTTATCAAGTTAGTTTATCAAAATCAAAATACGATATTTTTATTACCACTAACTTTAATACCGATAGTAGGTTGTATTAAAATATTTGGGCAAGTATCTTAGAATAATCTATTGTGCTACCGCAAGACATACAAAGGTCTGCATTAGTAAGGATTACATCAAGGATGTTAAATATCTCGAAAATTATACTGCTATCAACACGTGATAGCAGAGTATATCTATACTGGCTCCTATATTAACCCATATAATAATTTCTAGGCGTAGTAAAAGCGCTAAGCTTTGCAAATAGCCTGTAAAGGATGTTTCTCCACTGTATCGTTGGTAGGGGTTTTGCTTAGGGTTATTGTATTTATATTGATAGTAAGCTAACTGTTTTTAAAATAGTACTTTTGGCGTTTAATAGTGAGGTATTAAGGTCTGTTCTCATTTTATTGCCATTTTTAAATTCAGGACATGCCTGAATATATAAAAAATGAATACAAAACGAAAAGACCGCACGAATGCGGTCTTTTCTACTTAAGTTGCTTATCTATTGAGTCTGGCAAAGAAGCACGAATCTATCATTAGTTCTGTGATTTACGTTTCATCTGCTCAAAGAATTCGTCATTGGTTTTCGCTTCTTTCAAGCGGTCCAGTAAGAACTCAGTAGCTTGTACGCCATCCATCGGCTGAAGCAGCTTACGTAAAATCCAAACTTTGCGCAGTTTATCTTCATCAAGCAGACGCTCTTCACGGCGTGTACCAGATTTTTTGATATTAATCGCAGGGAAGACACGTTTTTCAGCCAGATCGCGCTCAAGCGTAATCTCTTGGTTACCAGTACCTTTGAACTCTTCAAAGATAACGCTGTCCATTTTACTACCCGTATCGATAAGCGCACTGGCAATAATGGTCAAACTACCACCTTCTTCAACATTACGAGCAGCACCGAAGAAGCGTTTTGGGCGCTCTAATGCATTGGCGTCTAGACCACCGGTCAACACTTTACCTGACGACGGAATAACCGTGTTATAAGCACGTGCCAAACGAGTAATCGAATCCAGTAAAATAACCACGTCTTGTTTGTGCTCGACCAAACGTTTGGCTTTTTCGATAACCATTTCAGCGACTTGTACATGACGCTGTGGCGGCTCGTCAAAGGTAGAGGCAACTACTTCACCGCGTACCGTACGTACCATTTCGGTGACTTCTTCTGGACGCTCGTCAATCAATAGGACGATGAGATAGCATTCAGGGTTATTACGAGTAATCGACTGAGCAATGGTCTGTAGCAGCATCGTTTTACCCGCTTTTGGCGGTGCAACAATGATAGAACGCTGACCTTTACCAATCGGCGCGATTAGATCGATAATACGACCCGTCAGATCCTCAGTAGTGCCGTTACCAAGCTCGAGTTTCAAATGCTCAGTTGGGAATAGGGGTGTCAGGTTTTCAAAGATAAGCTTATGACGTGAGCGATCTGGCGTATCAAAGTTGATTTCACCAACTTTCAATAACGCAAAATAACGTTCAGAATCTTTTGGTGGACGAATCGTACCAGCGATACTATCACCCGTCTTCAGACTAAAGCGGCGAATTTGGCTAGGGCTGACATAAATGTCATCAGGACCGGCTAAGTATGAGCCTTCTGATGAGCGTAAAAAGCCAAAACCATCCGGAAGAACCTCAAGTACGCCGTCACCATAAATGGCTTCACCGTTCCGCGCATGGGTTTTTAGGATAGCAAAGATGATGTCTTGTTTACGGCTACGCGCCATATTATCAAGACCCATTTCTTTGGCGATAGCCAATAGCTCAGCGATTGATTTTTTCTTTAATTCAGTAAGATTCATAGATAGGTCATTAGCAATTGATCAGATGAGAGATGCCATTAGCAGCACAAGTCACGACAGTGATTAAAACAACGATAGTATGGTGATAGAGGGTGTGTGCACAGAGCTGGATTTATGTAGTTTGGATATTACGTGTCAGCTTATATACGAATTGCAATCGTTTATGCAAGGTAATAAGAAATAAGGATAAAGAAGTCTACATAAGAGTCTGCGTCAAAAACTCAATATCAGTAATTGTGTTTAGTCATTTCGTTCAGCAATGGTGTTTATAACGACGATTGTGTTTTTGTTGATAAACACGAGGAGAATAGCGATAAGACAGTTAGGAAAACCGTTAGTTTTCTGTTGTCAGCAGACTATACGGTCTTCACAATAGTATTGTCAATAAATTTTGCCAAAAAAGTCGTCTAATTGAGTTTTTTGCATAAAAAACAAGCAAAAAAGCCACTATCTACGTTAGATAATGACTTTTTCGGCGGTGTTGCTGTCTCTTTAGAATGCTTATGCAAAACGAGCAAGTCTCGACTTAGAGATGCTTGTCTAACACTTTTGCCAATTCAGCTTTTGGCTGTAGACCCATCACTGAGTCAACTTTTTCGCCATCTTTAAAGACAAATAGTGTTGGGATATTACGGATACCAAAACGGCTGGCCGCTTGTGGGTTGCTATCCACATCAACTTTGACGATTTTAACTTTGCCTTGGTACTCAGTGGCTAGATCTTCTAAAATAGGGGCGATTGCTTTACAAGGACCACACCATGCTGCCCAGAAGTCTACCAATACTGGCACATCTGATTGCAATACGTCTTTGTCAAAGTCGGCATCGGTAGTATGTAAAATAAGGTCTGACATAATTTATCTCTCTTGTTTTATTATTTCTATCGCCATCCATCAACTAATATATTTGTTGCATAATAGAATGATGAGTGACCAAAGAAGCGTTTAGAAGTGGTTAAAATGTGCCATTATATTAACATGTTTGTTCAGGGTTAACAGATACACGCTGGTTAAATTGTTTAACAATTACGATTAGCACAATAAATCGACACATAACGACACAGGCATGGTGTTATCTGTCACTTGATAATCCTGTCTGTGTTTTTTGCTCAAAAATAAGCGGTTTATAACACTATATCTATACTCTAATATCTACCACTTAAGACCGCTTTCATATGCAAGCTCATTAATCATTCAAGCCCATTTATATAAGTGCCTATTTTTATGCCTTTTACTGCTGAAGAAGTCAACGCCCTCAATGCTCAAGAAAACGCCTATCCGCTTGAGTTTTTTCAAGCATTTGCGCAACAGATTACTGTCTACGAAGATGATGATATTTGGGTGGTTGATAAGCCTGTAGGTCTGTTGAGTGTCAATGGCAAAACGCTCAAGGTCAGTTTGCTGGCAAGACTTGAGCGTGCCAATCCCGCAGTCAAGCTGATTCATCGTCTAGATATGGATACCTCAGGGCTGCTCATTTTTGCCAAGAATGTCGAAGCGCAAACCCATATTAGTAAGCAATTCATTGAACGGCTGCCACAAAAAAAATATCAGGCACGCGTCTTTGGAGAGTGGGAGCGTGCCGGCGCAACTGGTGAAATATCCGTACCAGTGCGCTATGAGCCGGAGACGAAACCGCGCCATATCGTCGATCCTAGCTGGTCAAAGCATGCCTTAACTTTATATGAAGTCATCAGCCATGAGCAATGCAACGGTCAGACAGTCACGCGCGTAATGCTAAAGCCTGTCACCGGTCGTAGTCATCAGCTGCGCGTCCATATGGTGCATGTGGGTCATGTGATGATTGGCGATCCTATTTATGCAGAAGGTACGGCTTTAGCGATTGCGCCAAGGCTTAATCTCCATGCTCAGCAATTGCGTCTCAAGCATCCTACGCTTGGTGCGTGGATGGATTGGGAAAGCCCAAGCCCTTTTTAAATGAATTTATGTCAAATTTTTTTAAACCCATCATGCAAAAACAAGGAACGTATTATGCTTGATATGACGGCAGCCAAACAGGCAGTTAAGAAACGCTTCAAAGCTAAATCGGCACTCTCAGACACACCAGTGGATTATGAAGTACTGATTATCGGTGCAGGAATTGCTGGTATTAGTATGGCGTGCCGATTGCAGCAGCAAAAACACAAAGGACTGTTTGGTCATAAAAATCCAGATAAGCAGAAACGCAAATCATCAAAGCAACAGCAGAAAAGTGCACAGCGATTTTTGGTGTTAGAAAAACGAGCAGATTTGGGTGGTACATGGGATTTATTCACCTATCCTGGCATCCGCTCTGACTCTGATGCCTTGACGTTTGGCTACAGTTTCAGACCATGGCTAAATCACAGGATTTTGGCAAAAGGCGGTGATATTAAAAGCTATATTGCTGATACGGCGCGTGAGTGTGGTATCAGCGAACATATTCGCTATCAACACGAGGTAAAGCAGCTATCGTGGTCAAGTAGCCATCAACAATGGACGGCGATGGTAAAAAATCATGCTAGCGGTGAGGTGTTTAAGATAACGGCAAAGTTCGTCGTTGGCGCTACGGGTTACTATGATTATGAACAAGGTTATCGTCCCTCTTTTAATAAAGAAGCAGATTTTCAAGGTGAAATCATTCATCCGCAGCATTGGCAAAATGTGGATTATGACGATAAGAAGGTAGTCATTATCGGTAGCGGTGCCACAGCGATGACATTGTTGCCAGCTTTGGTGGATGAAAAAGGTGGGCAATGCGCGCGTCACGTCACTATGCTACAGCGTTCTCCCACGTATGTGGCAAGCGTACCGGGCGATGATTATACGCTTGATTGGCTAGCAGGCAAATTTTCACCGTTGTCAAAAGAGCAAGCTTATACGCTGCTGCGTACTCGTAATGTATTGATTCAGCAAGGTACTTATCGAGCGGCTATATTGGCACCCAAGCTTATGAAAGCGTTATTAAAACGCGGTGTCAAAACAGAGCTAAAAGGTAGCGGTATCGATGTGGCGCATTTTGTACCGGACTATAATCCTTGGGATCAGCGGATATGTGCGGTGCCAGACAGTGATTTATTCAAAGCATTGCATGGTACACGCGCCAGCGTCGTCACCGATCAAATCAGCCATTTTACCAAGAAGGGCATCATGCTCGAATCGGGTAACTCTCTCGATGCTGATATCATCGTCACAGCGACAGGACTAAAGCTACAAATGCTCGGCGGTGCCAAAGTATATATTGACGGGCAGGCGATAGATATTGGTTCGCGCATGACTTATAAAGCGGTCATGATTGAAGATATACCAAATATGGTGGCGCTATTTGGCTATACCAACGCCTCATGGACGCTAAAAATCGATTTGGCGTGTCAGTATGTAATGCGGCTGCTGGGTTATATGCATCAGCATCGCTATCAAGTGGTATTGCCACAAGCGCATACTAAAGATGCCAAAGCGCTTACGCAGACAGATACCGTGATGGGCGCGCTATCCTCAGGATATGTCAAGCGCGCTCAACACGAGCTACCCAAGCAAGGTGACATATATCCTTGGCGGGTGACAAACAACTACCTAAGCGACCGCATCATGCTCAAACATCGCAAAATAAAAGATGATTGGTTACGTTTTAGTCGTTAAGGTCGCTTGGTTACAGTCATTTGCTAAATGTTTTTTAATGGCTATTAATAAAATCAGTAACTTGTTTGCTTAAGATCTGCCACAAGGTTTCTTGCGCACTTTTGCTGCCCCACGCATTATGCGGGCTAAATATAACGCGCGGATGCTTGGCAATGGTCAATAAAGGGTCGTCAGCGGTGATTGGCTCTTGCTCAAAAACGTCGCTGGCGTAGCCGATGATTTGCTCATTGTTAATGGCATCAGTCAGCGCTTGGCTATCCACGATGCCACCACGAGCGACATTGACGATGAGCGGCTGTTTGACCATTTTTGCTAAAGTATCTGCATTAATCAGGTGCTGAGTTTTCTCGTTTAATGGGCAATGCAAGCTCAGTACATCAGACTGTGCCAGTACGTCGTCAAACGCGGTATAGTCGTCATTGCGCGGTGCGCGTCCTTGCTGCTCCGCCCACAATACTGTCATTCCAAAAGCGCGCGCAATATCGGTCACGCGTTTGCCGATGGTACCGACCCCAATAATACCTAGCGTTTTATCTTCCAAATCTATCAGCGGAATATCCAGTAGGCAAAAATTACCGTTTGCTTGCCATGTGCCATCAGCGACTTTTTGATGATAATAAATACCCGCGCGCATGGCGTTGAGCATGAGCATAAAGGTATGTTCGGGCACACTTTTGACTGCATAACCTGCGACATTGTAAAGCGCCACATGGTGCTCAACACAAGCGTCTTGATCGACGTTGTTCATACCAGTAGCGGTCAGTTGAATAAGCTTGAGCTTGGGCAATTTGCTTATCACTTCAGCGCTGATTTGCACTTTATTGGTGATAATGATGTCGGCGTCTTTGCAGCGCTCTACGATAACAGCAGCATCTTTTGGGGTATCATCATAAGTGAGGTAGTCGCTGATGCCTGCTGGGGCTGGTAAGTCGATGCCATCAGAAAAAGTGCCTTTATCTAAAAAAACCGCGCGCATGGTTATTCCTTATTAAATAGTTATTTTAAAATGCTTTTAATAGTTATAGACTTAATGTAGCACGTTGGTGATTTTAGTCAAAAAGCACGTCAAAAAATCCATCAAAAAAGTACAAAGCAAAAAACCTCTACTTCAATATTGAAATAGAGGTTTTGTTTATTGAGACAGTAGTCTTTTGTGCTTATTTGGTTTTATGCACTTATAAAGAGAAACGTTTACGCAATTTGCCAATAAGGCTACGTACGCGACTGCTTAAATCAATACGCACATCGTTTTCAGGGTCATGCTCGACTTCATAGCGTTTGACCAAATCAGGGCTGGCTTTCAGCTTCGCATGATGCTGAAACGCACGGTTGACGCTAATCTCAAGCAGACTGGCGCGCATCGGTTTCGGCAAGCAGCGATAAACCTGACCTTTATTAATCAAATCAATCAGCAAGCCAGCGTCTTGAAATTCAGTCTGTACCAAAACCACCAAATGCGGCGCATCTTGTTTTAAGGTAAAGATAATCGGCGCGATATTCTCACCGCTGACATTGATATCGGTGATACAAACACCGATATCTTCATTCGCCAAATAATCGTACGCTTCTTCTAGACTCTCAGCATGCAGTACTTTATAACTGTGAGAAAATTGCTTACGTATTTGCTCAATCAACTCATTGGTTTCATCGATTACTAGCAGCGTTTGCTTATTACCTGAACTGTCGAATTGGTCGGCATCTTCGTCTGGATTATAGGTCAAGGCGATTTCGGTAGCGCGTCCGACCACGGTGATCAGCTCTTCAGATTTACAAGGCTTAGTCAAATAACGATAAATCTCACCATCGTTAATAGAGCCAATAATGGCGTTTAAATCGGCATAGCCCGTCAATAAAATACGCATGGTAGACGGTGAGACATCTTTTACTTCGCGTAAGATATCCACACCGACTCGCTCAGGCATCCGCTGGTCACTGACCGCCACGTGTACATGGTTGTTCTTGATATAGTCAATATACTCAGTCGGGTCGGTGGTGATAAAGACGTCATGGGTCTTACGAAACAGCAGTTTCATAGACCGTAAAATGCGTTGTTCATCGTCGATAAATGCCAACTTCGGCTTTGACTCAGCGCTGGTTTCAACTGTGGTTAAGTCATTTTCTAATTCATTCATGATGAGTTCCTTATGATGATGAATAATAGTCGTTAAATATCTAAATCTGTTCTACGTAACAGGGCAGCTGATCCAGCGCTTACGCGACTAGGTTTTGCTCTGTTAAGTTATTATTAATCGGCAGTATTAACGTAAATGTGGTGCCAACGCCTTCGGTCGATACGACTTTGATATCGCCATTATGTTGCTCCATAATTTGCTGGCTGATTGCCATACCAAGACCAGTACCTTCGCCTGCGCCTTTGGTCGTAAAGAACGGTTCAAAGATTTGATTGAGAACTTCTGGACTCATACCTTTACCGTTGTCGATCACATCAATATAAACATGGTGATCATCGGTACGGGTGCGTACTTCGATCTTGCCATCAGGTTTTTCTCCCATGGCTTGCGCGGCATTGTTCAGTAGATTGACCAAGACTTGGTTAATTTGCGACGGTGAGCATTTCACTTCAGGCGTGGGCGCAAAATCAGTCACAATCTCTTGATGTCTAATAGAGTTGCCAGCGATTTTAAGCGAGGCTTCGATACATTCGCGCACATCGATGGTTTTCACTTTTGACTCATCAAGACGGGCAAAGTTACGTAGATTTAGTACCATCTCAGTGATTTGCTCGACGCCAAATAACGAATCTTTAATCAGCTCTTTTAATTCAGCTGATAGGTCATCTTCTTGGATTTCATCAGAAGCACGGATAATATCTGCTAGAAGCTTGTCAATTTTTCCATCAGCCGCCGCATCAGTTTTAACGCTTTTTAATCCTTGTACCAATTCAATCAGCTCTTCGTATTGCTCAGTTAACTGACCAATAATTTCAAGATTATTTTGCACGTATGATAAAGGTGTGTTCACTTCATGAGCAACGCCTGCCACCATTTGACCCAACGTTGCCATTTTTTCTGAACGAATCAATTGCAACTGCGAGTTTTTCAGCTCTTTTAGCGTTTCTTGCAGCTCAGCGGTACGTTCTTCGACTTTAATCTCTAGCTGTTGGTTAATGTTGGCAAGCTTACCTTCATTAGACTGGATTCGGTCTAGTAGGTCATTAATAGAGCCGTTCACCAGTCCAATCTCGTTGCGACCTTCTGCGAATTTAACCTCGCTCAGCTTATTGTATTGCTTATTATTAATTAAGCTTTCCGCTTCAGAGATTTTATCAGTGGTTTCTTTCAAGGGTTTGAATGCTAAGAAGGTCAGCATGAAGTAAATGACGCCAGCCGTAATCAATAGTGCTAATGCAATCCAGTTAACCAAGTTTTCACTGAGATTATCGGCAATGGCGTTAATTTCAGCATCAGGTTGGACAACGATCAGCTTCCAATAAGTCTCAGGAATCTCAAAGACATAGGCTTGACTGCCGTTGTAGTAACTGTCTTTTGCCAACTCAAAGCTCTGTAATAAGCGGCTGTCCATGGCGTTTTGCTTGTTTTCGCCATTATTTAGGTAAGCGGCGTAGTTCACCAAATAATAACCTTTTGCCGTACCAGTCTCAGCTTTATCAAGCGTGGTCAGTACCTGCTGAACTTGTGGTGAGACGCTGGCGGCGACTTGTTCGATGATCTCATTACGTTGGACATCTAAGAAATCAAGCACGGGTTGCCAAGCAGGGTCTGAGTTGATGACTTGTTTGATATCAAGCGGCGTACCCGTTTTCTCATCAATATAGCTTAAGCGTTCAGGGTTAGAGGAGGCGATCACCTTGTCACTATTATCCAAGAGTAGAATGTAGCCTGAGCCTGAGCTTTCGCTTAACTTGACGATGTTTTCTTGTAGCTGATTCAGCGTAAAGTTAACCGTACTGGCACCCCAAAACTGATTGTCACGCTCGATTGCCACACCGCAGCTCATCGCAAGCTCGCCTTTGGTTTGGCTGGCGCGCACATGGTTCCAAATACAGCTCTCAGGTTTGAGCAACTTTAAGACGCTAAACCAATCTTCTTGATAATAAGGATTGGTAGGATTTGGATCGCTCAACACCGCTTGATAATCACCGTTTTGACGAACCATCAAAAATGGATGGGTCGCGGTATTTGCCCCAAGTGCGCCTTTTTCAGGCCAAATACCACCACTACCCAGTAAGTTATAATCACGCTTATCAAAGGCATTGGCAGTACTGGTTTGTAAAATCGCCTCTTCTGTGGGCAAGGTTTGCGCGCTTTGCTGTAGTAGTAAGGCACTACGCATCACCCGATTGATATCGGCTGAAATACTATTTACCGCGGTATTGCCACGTTCAGCCACCAATTTTGCAGATTCAAGGCGGATTTTCTCATAGCCCTCTTTATCAACAACATAAACGACGACCGCCAGTACGACCGCAAAAGCAATAAATAAAATAGTGGTTACTTGGGTACTGACTTGATTAAAAAAGCCAACTTTTTTGGAGGCACTCATGATGGTGATAGTCCTTGGATAATAGTGACCACGAAGAAGAGTGCCAATGCTAGGTATTGGTGGCAATCAATCAGGTGGTAATGCGTAATCTTAATTAAAATGGTCTGTACATATAGCAAAAAATTAAAAGTACTGCTTTACTCTTATAACTTAACCGACTTAACTATTGATGGTTTTATAACTTAAAGGACTATAAAAGGCCATAATGTGCCCGTAAACCCTGAAGGATAATTAATCATGAATACTAGGCGGCAAAAGAGTATGTATAGACGTGCGTTTGAATAATTCAGGTAAGAAAGAAGAAATGTTCTATTGTATTTATTAACAATACAGAATCAATTTTATAATGACAATATTTTTTCTTTACTTGCGAGTCGTTATCTTATTGTTTTATATGACCAACTTATGCTTGGCGTTGATATAATCTTGCAATAATCTGCTCTTGAAAAGTCAACTTAGCGCACTCATCTAGCTGCTAACGTTATATAATGGTCGGCTTTATCTTGCGACCTAGCTAATGAGCTGACGCTGCCGGTATGGCCGGCGACCTCTCAGACTATTAAGTAATGACATCGCGCTAGTGATTCACGCTAGCAACTCTCATTATGAGCTATCTATTTTTTCCTATTATCTGAGTACAAAAGACATCGCCCTATGACTATCTCTATCGCTTCATTGCACAATACTGAATTTGCCGTTGGTCAACGTTATTTATCTGATACGGAGTCCGAGCTGGGCTTGGGTGTGGTCATCGATGTAGATGACCGATGTGTGCACATTCTATTTCCACAAAGTGAAGAGACGCGCGTCTACGCCAAAAACTCCGCGCCATTATCACGCGTGGTGTTTAAAGTCGGCGATAGTATTTCTGATCAAGCGGGTAAGAGCTATACCGTAACCGCGGTCGAAGAAGTGATGGGTGTACTCAAATACAGTGTCGATGAGCATGAACGAGGCATTATGGAAACCCGTCTTGCTGCCAATATCACGCTTGCTAAGCCGCTTGAGCGTCTGCTAGCTGGTCGGATTGAGCGTGGTGATTGGTATGAGCTGCGTCAAGATATCTTGCGTATGCAGTCGGCGCTAGCGGGTCATCCGCTTAAAGGTTTGATGGGTGCGCGTGTCGATATCATTGAGCATCAGCTCTATATCGCTCATGAAGTTGGCAAACGTATCGCACCGCGTGTGTTGCTTGCTGACGAAGTTGGTTTGGGCAAAACCATCGAAGCAGGTTTGATTATTCATCAACAGCTGTTAACAGGCAAAGCTGAGCGTGTGCTCATTCTGGTACCAGACAGTCTACAATATCAGTGGATGATTGAGCTGCGTCGTCGTTTTAATCTAAATTTTGCCTTATTCGATTTGGTACGTGCAGCAGCCATTAAAGAACACGATCCTGAGCAAAACGTCTTTGCCACTGAGCAATGTATCATTGCGGGTATGGATTTATTACTCGATCACCCTGATTTGTACGACCAAGCGATGGATGCAGGGTTTGATTTACTGGTGGTTGATGAGGCGCATCACCTGCATTGGGATGAGGCGCAAGGCGGCAATGATAAATATGACTTAATCGCCGACTTTGCCGAAGAAACGCCAGGGGTCATGCTATTGACAGCAACGCCAGAGCAGCTTGGCGCACAAAGTCACTTTGCTCGTTTGCGTTTGCTCGATCCGGATCGCTTTGATGATTTGGATGAGTTTATCAATGGTCAAGAAGCCTTTGCAGAAACGGCTGCCGTCGCTGGTGTATTGATAGAAGATAAGCCATTAAGCGACAGTCAAATTGCCGCTTTGAGCAGCTTGTTAGACATCAGTCTTGATGAGTTGGCAACGATTAATGATGACGAAAAATTGCGCACCTATGCGCTCAACGAGCTATTAGATCGTCATGGTACAGGTCGTATTCTATTCCGTAATACCCGTGAAAGTGTGAAAGGGTTCTATGGTCGTAGCAGCCAGCCGTATCCACTGGCATTACCTGCCGCATGGAAAGACAGCTATCAAACCAATGGTAAATTGCGTGAGCAGCTATGGGGCGAAGAAAACCAACCTGATGGTGGCTGGCTAGAAGATGACCCACGTGTGCCTTGGTTGATTGATATTTTGCGCGGCGAGCTTAAGCACAAAAAAGTGCTGTTGATTGCCCGTAGTGGCGCGACGGTTGAGAGCTTAGAGGCGGTATTACGCTTACATGCTGGTATTAAAACGGCTATCTTTACCGAGCAGATGACCTTGCTTGAGCGTGACCAAGCAGCGGCGTTCTTTGCTGATAGCGAAGGCGCACAGATATTATTATGCTCGGAGATTGGCTCGGAAGGTCGTAACTTCCAGTTTGCAAGCCAGCTGATATTGTGGGATTTGCCAGCCAATCCAGATACCCTAGAGCAGCGAATCGGTCGCCTAGATCGTATCGGACAAACGCAGCAAATCATGCTGCATGTACCTTATGTACAAGGCACAGCACAAGAGCGTCTGTATAAATGGTATCACGACGCACTGAATATGTTTAATCAAATCTCTCCAACGGCGCAGAGCGTGCAAGAGCAGTATATTCAAGAGCTAAAACCCATGCTTGAAGGCGCGGATACTGACGAGAACCGTGCGATACTACAAGATATCATCGAAGAAGCGAAACAGACGCGATTGGGGTTAGAGGCACAGCTACAAGCGGGTCGTGATCGCCTATTAGAATACAATTCGTGTCGCCCACGTGTTGCTAAACGTATCGCTGACGCCATGCGCGATTTTGATGGCCATAATCTATTGCCGCAGTTTATTGAGCGCTTTTTTGCCTCAGCCAATATCGATCACAATATCCAGCGCGATGGCTCGTGGGTGATTGCTCCGATTGACAGCACTGAAATTAGTGATTATATCGATGGTCTGCCACTCGGTGACGAAGACGGTATGACCTTGACATTCGAGCGTGAGCAAGCACTGCAACGTGAAGATATCGAATTTATCACTCATGAGCATCCATTGATGCGCGCGATTTATGAGTTGGCGAGTACCAGCACCTTTGGTAATACCACGGTGGCGATGCTAAAAAGTTCTGCTGTACCACAAGGTATGGTGCTGCTCGAAGTGAATTTCCGCGTTGAAGCCATTGCGCCAAGGTTACTCAATTTACCCGCGACGCTGACCACGCAAAATATCCGTGTATTTATCAGTGAGCAAGGCAGTGATTTGTCCTCGCGTATCAGTGCGGAGATGATTATGCCGCATATTGAACGTCTGGATAAAAACCGTGCTCGCCAAGTCATTAAAGTACGCGGTGATGTAATTGAGCAGCGTTATTATGAAGCGGAAGAGATTGCCCGTCAGCAGCTTGCTGAGATTGGCGAACAAGCCAGTGCCCGTTTTAGCCAGCAGTGGTCACGTGAAATCAAACGTCTAAAACATCTACAAACGATTAATCCTAACGTACGCCCTGCCGAAATTGAGCGTTTGGAGCAGCTGAAAGCCCAGGGTGAGCAAGCACTAGGTAGTCTGTTATTAGTCCCAGACTCTATCCGTGTGTTAGTGGCAGTGAAGCCATAAATGTAAATGATCAAAAAAACGAGATGTTTAATAGCATCTCGTTTTTTTATGATTAATATCGTTTATATTAGGGCGTGTCCTCAATTCCATCGATTATCTTCTAAATGGGCTAAAAATGGCTAAATTTTGCCAAACATCGTCAAATAGCTTATCAATATCTCGATATTATTTGCGCTACTTTCCTTGTTTGACGACAATTTATCTCATTTTTATGACCATTTTTAAAATGAGGACACGCCCTAGAGCGCGCCTTAAGGCATGTTAAGCAAAAATATCAACATGATATTGCCAAGTGAGCGTCGCTCTCTAGTCAAAGCCATCGATATTGGGTAAGATGTTTATCTTTTCGATTTATAGCCCGTTTGCTATAAAAGGGTGACCGCATCTTGTGTGAAGTATCACATATACCTTTGTACTCGATTGCTTTGTACTTCATCTAAGCTGAAACAACTATATAATAAATGCTGGTGATAGCGCTGCTATGACCGTGTTTTTTGCGCTAAAATTTTCGTGTTAAATCTCTCTTGTGCATTTTCAGCAAGTGATTTCATATTATTTTACATTCAAATGCAAAGTGTCTTTTGTCTTTCGCGATATCATATCGATATCTTTAGGTGCGTATTTTCAGATGCTTAGCGTTTTTGATAAAAATAAGGAAACATATCGTCATGTCCGATTATTCGCAATTGATTGATGAGCTGCTAGCTACCGTAGCGCTTATTGAAGTGACCCCCGATGTCTTTGAGGGTAAGAGCCATGACTATGTTGGCAGTCGTATTTTTGGTGGACAAGTGCTCGCCCAAGCCATCATGGCGGCGGCGCATACACTGGATAAAGACAAACCCTGTCATTCACTGCACGGCTATTTTTTGCGCGGTGGTGATATCACGCAGCCAGTGATTTATCAGGTACGCCGCTTGCGTGACGGTCGTAGTCTGTCTGCGCGTGAAGTGACGGCGATTCAGTATAAAGAAGTGCGTGGTAAAGCGCCCATTGAGCAAGTAATATTTTCAATGATAGCCTCGTTTTCGCCGATGGAAGAGGGTTTGGAATATCAAGAGGATATGCCTGTCTATCCGCCACCAGAGGATTTACTGGCTGAGCAAGATTTAAAAGAAGAGTATGTCGGAAAAGTCCCAGACGCACTCAAAGCTCGCTTTATGCGGCGTCGCCATGTCGAGATTAAACCTGTTAAGCCGCGTGATCCGATTCATCCAGAGCCAATGAAACCCAAGCAGGCGAACTGGTTGCGTATCCGTGAATTGGGCAATCAACCTGTTGCGATTCAACAAGCGCTATTGGCATTTTCGTCCGATTTTTATCTGGTTGGTACAGGGCTGATGTCACATGGTGTTAGCTTTATGACCAGCGGCTTGCAAGCGGCTAGTATTGACCACTCGATGCATTTTCATCGTAATTTTGATCTAAACGGTTGGATGCTATACGACATGTGGAGTGATACCACGTCTAATGCCAAGGGCTTAAACCATGGGCAGTTTTGGCAAGACGGTAAGCTGGTGGCTACGGTACAACAAGAAGGCCTGATGCGTTTGCGAGTGCCGAAGTCCTAAGCTCTCATCTTCTGATAACTAAAAAAAGCGACTCAAGATACATTTTGAGTCGCTTTTTTTATGGTATATGAGGTAGTTCTTTAAGAAGTTATTCTAGATATGGTTGATTAAAAAATTACTTTAGCATAAAGAGCATTAGATATCTTCTTAGTACGTTCTAGTATCATATTCTCGTTCCACTCTGAATTATCTAAAAAGAATTTAGTTAGTGGAAAGCCGGTTTGAGTTAGTAATGCTAGTTTTTCAGTAATGATCTTATCTTTTAGTCCATGACCGTTGGTATTTGAGTCTGTCAAAATAAGGTTTCCTATGCTACCAACTATATCACTTTCTAAATCTATTTTAATTCTAGCTTCAGGTATCAGGTGTTCTATAGTTAAGTTATCATGATTTATATCTAAACCATTGCTGTTATTTCCTACTAACCTTCTCAACGCATACTTAATAATTGATTTGTTTCTAGTCTTATTTGATAAGTAATGTAATTCTAGAAATTTGACTTCAAATTCTTCATAAGAAGGTAACTTATCTTTCAACTTCCTACTTAAACTTGCCAATATTTTCTGCAATTCATCAGGATTTTCAGTATTTGATAAATCAATAGCATGCTGTGAATACATGGTTGCGATACTACCAGATGATCGTTGTTGTGTAATCGCATTAAAAACGAAGTGGAAATGCTCAATTTTATTTAACATAGTCTTTAATTGTTTGAGCGTGATTTTTCTTTCTTTATAAGCGGATAAGAGAGATAAAACAAAGGAAGATTGCTGTTTCACCTTAAAACTATTTAAAGCTTCTAAAGACAATTTAACCTCAAATTGCTCTTTAGTCCATACTGAGTTTTCAGGGCTGAGCATTTCGCAGTAATTTATAGCAGACGTGCTTAAACTTTCTAGTAGTGTTCTAGCGTTACTAGGAGATTTCAGTATATGGCTTTTGATACATGAAAACAGTTTCTTATCAGTTGTATATTCCTGCCTTGAAATCCAATAATGTAATAAAAAAGTGTCTATTACATCATTTTCAGATATATCGTCGAAACCTTTTACAAGTTTGTTCCAAGCTTGCTTAGGGCTATCATAGGTTGTATTTGCAGATTTGATTGTTTTTAAGAGAAGGTTTTTGACTAAGTCGGACGTTCTCAAATCTCGACCACGTGCATTTAAAGTTTCAAAAATTAAGTAAGCATCGTCTTCGTTGTCTAGTTGTATAAATACAAGCTTTAACGAAAGAAATTTATCGCGTAATGCTTTTAGCTCAATAATAGAGTCTTCAGGTGTAAAAAGGTCTCTTTGATGACTATTTTTAGAGATTTGTGGAATATGGTCTTCTAGTTTATTTGAAAGAAGGTCGTAAGCTAGCTTTAGATTTGTTTCCTCTGCACCTACATCACAATCGAAGTTTATTTTGGAAGGTGATTCGTCAAAAGACTGTATATGTGTTTGTAAATAAGGGAAAGAAGTCTCTGTATCCAATACAAACTCATCAACAAAGTCATTATTGGGCCTTTCAATGTATCTATGAATACCTTTCGCTAAATTAGTATCGCCCAGTTTGGCAAAAGCGTCTCTAATAACAGACAGGACAATAGTGATTGTTGTCAATCGTTGTTGTCCATCCACGATCCCGAAATATGGTTTTTTGGTCTGATATACAACCATAGAGCCTATAAAATAGCTATCAGTAACATCGTTGATGATATCGTCCCAGAAGTTTTCTACTTCAGCTTTACCCCACGAGTAAGGTCTTTGAAATCTCGGGATCTTGAATATGCCTAAAGAAAAGATATCTTGGATTTCCTTATCATCTGCCTCAATTTTCATTGTTTCTCATTCCGTTGTACTGAATTATTTTTTAAAGATTAATATAACAGATATACTATTCCGTAATATTTATTCTACTCTCCATCTTCTAAAATCTTAACCATTGCTCGTGGCAATCCAAGCGTTGCCTGAGCATCAACAGCATTTAACCAATTAATATTGATCTCTGCTGCCTGTAAGGCTTCGGTTATTTCGGTAATTTGCTTAGCATTTAAAGTGACTGATTGCGGTGTTAAATACCAATGAAAATGGGTCAGTGAATGTTTAATAGGAGTATTGTCTAATAAAGTTTTACTGACTGCTTTTGCTGTCAATTTGTGCTTATCTAACCATTCATTGATAATTTGCTCGGCAGTGGTAAATTCTGCTTCATATACTTTTTCATTACTGGTCACTTTTAATGATGTATCGTCAATTTCAGTCGTCTTTTCTGCGGCAGTTTTAGTATTCACTTTGCCTGCGGTTTTTTCTACAAACTGTAAAGGCAAACTCCACAGTCCGCCCCAAATGCCATTGTCAGGGCGTTGTAGCCACAGTATTTTGCCATCAGAATTTTTAATTAACAGTGCATTGCTAAACTTGCTGGGTTTGGGCTGTTTTTTTGCTTTGACCGGATAATCCGTTTCGCGTCCCTCAGCATGTGCAAAACAATCCTCTTGAAGGGGACATAATAGGCAGGCAGGTTTGCTACGCGTGCATAACGTCGCGCCCATATCCATCATCGCTTGTGCGAACAACCCTGAGTCATCGACAGGCGTTAAACGCTCTGCCAATGCCCATAGCTCTTTGGTGGTGGCAGATTTGGTAATATCACCGTCAATCGCTGCCCAACGCGTCAAGACACGTTTGACATTACCATCACAGATGACGCCATAACGATGTAAGCCCATCGCCATAATCGCGCCAGCAGTCGATGGCCCTACGCCAGATATGGCTTCCCACCCTGCTAGCGTCTGCGGAAAGTCGCCCGTCTCATCAATGACTTCGACCAGTTGTTTCGCGCCTTTATGCAAATTACGCGCACGCGCATAATAACCAAGTCCTGCCCAATGCTCCGCAACCGTATCCCATTCTGCTGCGGCTAAATTTTGCACAGTCGGAAACGATGCCATAAAACGGGCAAAATAGGGCAGCACTGTCGTTACTTGTGTTTGCTGTAGCATGACTTCGGATAGCCAGACGATATAAGGATTGGGCGCGTCGGTTTGGTGCTGCTGCCAAGGTAAATCGTGGCGACCGTTTTCGGCGAACCAATCGAGTAGGCGCGGGGCGAATGAATCGAGAGAAGTAGAGTATTGAGTAAAATTATTTTCTATCGTTGTGAGGTTTGCAGTGGGAGTAAGCTGAGTCATATCATCAATTTTTGGCATATTAGTGTATGAATTATAACCGATTTTTGAGAGAAGTAAGTTGATATCGCTGTTTGAGATTACCACGATGTAAGCGTCTTTTGAGTATGAGTGTTAAAAAATAGAGTATGTAACAGAAAACTTAATGTAGAGTTGCAAATTTATAAAGTAAATCTTACAGAATTAAGTGAATTTTGTAGAAAAATTAACTTATCATTGTTGTGCTTTTTGCAAGATTATGACTCTCATTCTCGCTAGAGTCGCAAGAGCACCTTTGAGTTAACGATAACTCGTTGTCTGGTTTCATCAAATACGCTTATTAAAGCTCACTAAGCATCATTTCAAACAAACGCTCACATGTATGAGTAATATTTAGGACTCTTTATGAAGTTAATCTCGAACTACTTATCTAAAGCAATATTGGCGCTAGCAGTCATTGGCTGTTCAGCCAACGTTTTGGCCGCCAAACCAAATCTAGTATTACAACAGCCCAATGTTTCTTTAGAGTTGGCCAATGAATTAATCGATGCCACCATGGCAGCCTGTCACGCAGAGGGCAAATCTGCCGTTGTCGCAGTTGTTGATCGTGCTGGTAATTTAATCGCGCTACAGCGCGATGATAACGTTGGTCCGCACAATACTGATGCTGCTGTTCGCAAGGCATTTACGGCATTATCTACCAAAACGCCTTCACGTACGTTGGCGGATAATGCTCGCGCTAATCCAGACTCAAATAACCTGAATACGGTAAATGATTTACTGCTGATCGGCGGTGGTGTGCCGTTAAAGTTTGGCAATGATGTGATTGGCGCTATTGCAGCGGGCGGCGCAGGCGGTGCAGTACAAGACGAAGCTTGTGCGTTGAAAGCTATCGAAAAAGTCATGCCTAAACAGAAGTAGTCGATGACTTAGATATCGCTAAATGATTTAGATATCATCGAATAACTTCGATATCGTTAGCAGTAGACATAAAAAAAGCCCTTAGGGGCTTTTTTTGCATGAGCTCTAAAATAATTTTATGCAGCTAACATTATAGACAAAAAGGGTTGTCGATTTACTTCCGATTCTTCCGCGTTTTCAAACGACGTAAGCGCTTTTCTTCTTCTTTAGCGATTCTTTTTTCTTCTGCTGCTAAGCGTTGCTCGGCGACGACGAGTTCTTCAGCTTCAGACATAGCTGGCGTCTCAAGCGTAATACGCCCAAGCTTAGCGCTACGTAACTCGTTGATCAAAATCTCAGACATGCGGTAGGTATCGACTTGATTGCCCGAACGTACACAGCCACGATTGCGTCCAGCGACTTCAAAAAACTCCCAATCAGTCTTTGGTAGTTCTTCAATTTTATAGCGGGTTTTTAGCAGCTCAGGATAGGCTTGCATCAAGTATTCAGCGGTATAGCTGGCAACATCAGCGAAGTCAAAAGCGGTATCACGAATACCGCCCGTCGCTGCCAGACGATAGCCAGAGTTTTCGTTTTCGACTTTTGGCCATAGCATACCGGGCGTGTCATAGAGCATGATGTCATCGTCAAGTTTAATCAATTGCTGCGACTTAGTGACCGCTGGCTCATCGCCAGTTCTGGCGACAGCACGTCCAGCCAAGGTATTAATCAATGTTGATTTACCAACGTTTGGAATTCCCATAATCATGGCTTTAATTTGGCGACCCGTACCCACTTTATTGGGCACAAGTTGTTTACAGATGGCTATGATACGTTTGACATCATTGGCTTTATCAGTATCGCAAGCAATGGCTTTCACACCGCTTTGCTGCTCAAGATAGTCCATCCACGCTTGGGTCAATTCAGGATCAGCAAGGTCGGCTTTGTTCAGAATTTTGATGACGGGTTTTTCGCCGCGCAATGCCGCGACCATTGGGTTTTCACTACTATATGGGATACGCGCATCGATCACCTCGATGACCAAATCCATCTGCGGCATGATTTCTTTGATTTCGTTACGGGCTTTGTTCATGTGCCCAGGGAACCACTGAATACTTGCTCTCTTATCCATCTGCTTTCATAACCTTTTATAAAAAATGCGCAAAGTAAGACGATCGTCATTTACTTTTCATGGTGTCCAGTTTACTACAGAACCACAGTACTCACGCCATAATTTCGCCCAACCAGATGCGCGGTTACTCTTGAGCTAGATTTTCTATTTCATCGCGGGCAGGGGGTAACGGTGCAAGATAACCAATTAATAGTATTAAACTGCCTGCGCCAAGGAAAGATATCACCCGCCAAATCGCTTCGGTCTGTGACAAATCAACTATTACCAGTTTAATTACGACGACGCCTAATAGCCCGATACCCATAAACCAAAGCGTCCGCTGCCAATAGCGACTGGCGACGATGGTGGCGGCTAAAGCCAAGAGCGTCCATAAAATAGTCAACCCTGTCTGCACTTGCTCGCTATTCCATGCGCCGCCCTGAGCGCTGTCCCAAAGCGGTGTACCGATAAAGGTATGTAGCGTTCTGACCAATATACTGGAAATCAGCCAAAAGCTAATAAGTCCCAACGTAACCAATAAATAACTGGTGGTAAGTATGCGCTTAGTTTGGGGAGCTGCACTTGATTCGATACGACTCTCATCGCGGCGATGTTGGCTCATGTAATATAGACTAAACCCAACCAATAACGCCAGAACAGAGGTAATGTCGTATAAATTCAATAGCGGAAAATATGACATATCCCAAATTACACCATCATAAGACCAGTTGGTAATGATGACCCAACTTAAAGCAATGGGCGCAAAGATAGCCGCGCAGCTCAATAGCGCTTGTTGCCAATCAAACCAGTACAGTGGGCTTTGCTTGAATGCCTTGTTTGTACGCGTATTTTGCTTACGATAGCTGGCATAACGATGACAGCACCATAATCCAGCCAATATTAAAATGGCTGGCATCAAGACAGCCATTACGCCAGCGGACTCTGCGAGTCCATAGTGGGCGGCGGCAGCAATGATTAGAGTGCTAGCTCCCAGCCAGCTTGTGCCATCATAGCGTGACAGCTCGGAATGGTCGTACCACGTCTTTAACCACAACTGTCCGATGACCAACCAACCAATGATTAGACCAGTCAATAGTAGCCAATCTGCTCCTTGCCATATTAAATGAAACTCGAATTTTTGCGGCAATTGTAGGACGAGCATGAGATAAAAGACGATCGATAAGCCGTGGCTAAGTTGTCTGATTTCTATCCACGAGCGATAACGATTGATTGTCCAATAAATGGCAACACTGACCAGTGCTGCGAGTGCAATCATGGTCGTCGTTGCTAGTGTCCAACTGGCAAACCACTGGTTAAAATCAAGTAGCAGCACTTGTAGTAGCCACGCTATAGCCGTAAAGGTCAAAAATCTTATGAGTATAGGACTGTGCCAAACAAGATTAAATACTGTGCTGTGGCTGTTGATTGAGGTTAGCCATTGCTGGGCGGCATGAGTGCTAATACCTAATGCGTTGGCATAGGTTGCTATCGCATCTGGCGTGGCGTTTTGCTCTTGAGAATATGTTGAATGATTATCTAAGCTATCATTTAAGTCGTTATCCAAGATGTCGCTGCTATCGTTCAATGTAGTTGGCGAGTTGTTCGTGCGTAAAATAAATACAGTGGCTAAATAAGTCATAGCGGAAATGCTTAATGCCAATGTCGGATAATCTTGAATGGCGAAGACCACTTTTACCATCAGCATGCCGATACTGATTAGCTGCAATAAAAGACCGAATAGCACTGACCACGCTCGCAATGAACGCCGTCCAAACCACACCAGTGCCAGTCCTTGTACTGACCAGCCAAAAGCAATCCATTCAGCATCGAATGCCAGCGGGATCACCAGTGCTAAAAAGCCAAACCCTAAAGCTAGCATGCCTTCGGTGATTAAGGCATAACGCTGGCTACGCTGCACAAACAACCAGCCAAGTCCTAAATAAACAGTGGCTAAAATAGCACTAGCGATGGTTAAGGCGTTAGGAATGTCATCTAATAATGCCGCAAATAAACCAAAGGCTAATATCGGCACTGAAAACAGTAAGCCAGTATCAATAGGGAATACATATCTATTATTTCTTGCGTGAACGCTATCTAGATGTTTTACGTTGTCTGCGCTCTCTGTCTGGATGATGTCTGTTTCATTAAGAGTATTGTAGGCAATGATTTGTTGGGTGTAGCGAATGACGACAAACAGATATAGCAGTAAGTGTAAGGTGACCAGTAAGACTAAAGACCAGCGCTGCGACTCAATGACCGTGCTCAAATTCTCACTGATGCCCCAGTAGTACGCCAATCCAAATGTCACAGTGACACCGAATAAATTCAGTATTTTCCATGGGCGGTAATGCGCGATAATCGCAATCGTCACGTTCAATAGTAGATAGTAACTAAACAGTACCACCAAACTGCCCGTGTTTTCACTGGTCAAAATAGGCGCAAAAAAACCACCCGATAATGCCAACAAAGCCAGTGGAAAAGCGTTTTGACGCACGGCGAGTGCAATGGTAATCGCAGATAATAGCCCAAGCCCAATAAAACTCGGTAAACTAGGCAAGACTTGGTAAACGCTATAGGCAAAAAAGGTCGTTAAATACGCAATCGCTAAGCCTGCGCCTTGTAGGGTGATGCCATAAGCAAAGCGATTTTTTGCCAATTTTAGACCTAATGCTGCTAGACCTAAACCGAGGATGCCTATCGCTAAAAGCTTGGACGCTATCGACACTTCGATATAGTCGCTTAACAAGCGAAGTAGTAGCACCACACCGATAAGTAGGACGATCACGCCAACGCGTACGACTAGATTACCGCCAAAAAACCAATTTTTGATAGAGTGAATCAGCGAAGTGACGATAGGCAGTGAGCGCTCATCCGGCTCTATGGGCGATGGTTTTTTTGGAGAAGGGGCTGGTTTCGGGTGAATCGTAGCAGTAGGTAAAGGAGGTGCTGAGTCAAATAGCTCCTCGATAATAGGTTTGGGCGAGTGAGTCTCAGCTATCGTTTGAGCCATTGGTTCAGTATGAACGTCAACGTCATTATCGGCGTTATTATTCATAGAGCTGACACGGTGTTGCTGCGCTTGTAACTCATCTTGCAGTTGCGTGATGTCTTGTTGAAGCTGATCAACGCGTCGCTTTAGTTTATGGTAAAAAACGATAATCACTACTAGACAAACAAGCAATACAAACCCGCTGATATCAGACATAGCGCTACCACACCGTTACTCAATATTTGATGGCTTGATGATGACTCGATTTCAAAGCAAACACAAGCAAAGCGCTCATCAAAAAAAGGGCTAGCCCAAGATTATTCGTTCACGATCATGGAGCTGACCTTGATGCTTTATAAACTAAGATATTTAAGCGGCATATAATTTATGTCTTTCTGATAATGTACATTCACGCAAGGTTAGATAATTCACCATACCTGAGACGATACCTGCAATAACACCGATAATAATTAAAGCTGAAATCAAAGATACTTCGACCGTACCTGCGTATTTTTGCCATAGTACAGCAAGAGAGGTTAATACCCCAAAGGTAAAAAATCCATGCTTTATCGTCAACCAAAAAGCGGTTGGGAAGAATGCTATTTTTTTTTCTTTGATACCAAAATAAGCCACCATAGTTAAAATCATGGCTAACGTAATCGATAAGGTAACGGAGGTACCGAGCACCGTGTCTTCATTATTGGTAATAGAGTCAACAGATATTGCGATTGATGAGTATGTTTTTAAGAAGAAGTATTGTATGCCGCCGTTAATGAAGGCATTGATTACGCCAGTAAGCATAGCGCCTTTTAGCAATTTTGCGTTTAATGTTGTTGTCATGGTTTATGTTCCAAGTCCAAGCGAATAGGTTTATGCATAAAAAATACTGAGTAGATAAAATCCTACCCAGTATGGTCGAATGCTCAACACGCCCTATTATGTATCGTTTATAAATTTATGATTAAAATGATGACTGAGTTTATGAGGTTGGCATTTTGCTTTTGTAAACACCGCCACCATTGACTGTAAGTTCAGCACCAGTAATCCAAGACGCTGCATCACTTAACAAAAACGCCATCGCTTGAGCGATATCTGCTGGCACGCCACGTCGTTTTAGGACGATACCTTTGACCACATTATCGATCATCTCTTGGGTATAACCGGCTTCTTCAGAGGAGGCACCATTATCTACTGTACCAATAATTAATGAGTTAAAGCGCACTTCAGGACCTGATGCGACCGCCATACTTTTTACCATATTTAGCAAGCCCGCTTTAGCTGTGCTGTATTCGATAAATTCTGGCGATGGTGTATTACCAACCATGGATCCAGAAAATACCACAGAGGCGTTTTCTTCTTGTTTTAAATACGGCATACATAAACGAGTCAAATGATAAGATCCCAAGGTGTTGAGCTTATACGCATTGACCATTTTTTCGGTGGTAGATTCCCACAAAGGCGTATTTGCACCCCAACCGACGTTATTGACTACTGCAGAAATCTTGCCGAATTTTGCAATAGTTGCATCGACCAAGGCTGCAATTTGTGTCTCGTCAGTAAAGTCGGTTTTCAGGCCTAAGGTTGCATTGCCTGTTTCTTTTTCGATATCAGCGGCAATTTGCTTCACTTTATCTTCATTTAAATCAGCGAGGACAATGTTGCCTCCTAATGAGCTTAAAAACCGTGCCGCCTCGCTACCAATAGCGCCTGCTGCACCACTGATAATGATGGTTTTATGATGAAAGTCGAATAGTTGTTGGATGGTTTTCATGGTTTTACCTTATTATTAGTGAGTGATTAGAGAGCTATCAGCAAGCGGTGTGACCGATTATATGAATCACGACTGTGCAATAATCATGTTAGCGTCTTAAATCCTTACTAATAGTAAGTGTGTAATGACCAATATGGATTTGTTTACGATAAAAAAGCAGAGTGCGGCGGGCGCACTCTGCTATATAGTGGGTTAATAGATAGGGGTTAATAAATAGTGTGTTAATAACCTGAAAACAGCTATTGATATGCCTGATTCAAAGATTATTTGCCTAAGTTATTTTCCATAAATTCAAGCATGTTTTCCCAGCTTTGCTTGGCAGCGGCTTCGTTGTAGCCAAGATCAACATCATTTTTAGCAGCGCGCTCATCGGCATGTGGATTGGTAAAGCCATGCTTAGCGTTGTCATAAACATCGATAATATAGTCAACGCCAGCAGCATCCAGTTCTGATTTTAGACCTTCTATTGCTTCCATGGATACCATTGAATCATCGCGACCGTGAGCAACCAATACGTCAGCGGTGAAGTTTTTATCCGCTGGCTGTTTTGGTGTTGGGTTGCCATGGAAAGTGGCGACCGCTTTTAAGGGCATACCTTCGCGAGCCATATCAAGCACGACCTTACCGCCGAAGCAAAAGCCAATCGCTGCTAGATTGTCACCATCAACGGCTAACTGGTCGCTAAAGTCATTAAGGATTAAACGGCAGCGCGCCATCAGCATATCTTGATCTTCTAATACTTGCTCCATCCACATATTCGCTTGTGCAGCATCGGTGGTCAGCTTGCCTTCACCGTAGACGTCCATTGCGACGGCGGCATAACCTGCTTCTGCCAAGCGCTCGACCACTGATTTTGGGTGATCAACGATACCCCACCATTCTGGCGCTACTAAAATTCCCGCAACAGGATGGTCGTCAGATGCATTTTCTGGCAATGCCACATAGCTGATAAGCTGGACACCGTTTTCGGTGGTACTGATTAATTCAAAAGTCTTAATTGACATATTATTATCCTTTTTTATGTGAGGAGTTTTGCGTTATAAAAGTTATTTGTCTGTGTTTTTGCGACATCGTTTTTCTTACTTTTACTACCTTAACGCTCAACCTAGGCAAAAACAGCTATAATACTGTAACGCTCTTTATCAAAATGCTACGGCACCTTTATGACACTAAACTTGTTAAACAACTGTGCAGCCCACCTAGACTCTGACGCAACTTTGCCGCTAAAAGTCACGGAAAAATCAGCTGTGAGCTTATTTCCTGACAGTGGTAATGAAAGTAATAGCGACCATGACAGTAAACTCAATGACACATTGCGTCCGAATTTTTGGTCGCGCTTTGCATTGTCAGAACTCAATCATAGCGAATGGGAAGCATTGTGTGATGGCTGTGGCAGCTGCTGTTTGATTAAGTATATTGACGAAGATGAGCATGGTGATGTGGATGAAGAGTTGGTCGAGTATACCGATGTGACTTGCCAGCTAATGGACTGTACGACAGGTTATTGCCAGCACTATGACACGCGTCAAGAGCATGTGCCAGACTGTATTCAGCTAACCATGGACAATCTCCCGCAGATGATGTGGTTGCCTTCGCACTGCGCCTATAAGCGTTTGTATAAAGGACAAAATTTGCCAAGTTGGCATTTGTTATTGACCCAAGATGCAGTGGTAACGCAGCAACAAATGCGTGCTGCCAATGTTGGCGTGGCTGGGCGCTGTGTTTCTGAGATTGGTATGTCTGATGAAGCGATGGAGGAGCGGGTGGTCAGCTGGGTGAAGCCTTGATAATACTGAGAGTTACTGAAATCAGTGACATCAGTGACGTTGGTATTATTGCAGGGTAAACGTACAATGCTACTTGATGTTAATAAGAAACCTGAGCCGCAGATTTGGCTTTTGCCTCAGCATCTTCTTGCGTGTCAGCCAATGGCGGGATAGGAATGTTCTGACGAATTTGCTCAGAGAACTCACGGCTGTTTTCGTTGCTATTAACGCCAGACTCTAGATTGATTTGATTATTAAATGCTTTAACCTTTGAGTTGATATGGGTATGCTCGTACCATGTATCCATTGACCAAGGCTGTCCAGTCTTTTCTGGAGTAGCGTCAAGCATACCGACATCATATAGATAATTTGGCAGCCAGCCGGAGACCCAAATCCGATAATCCCACGGCAGGCGATCGCCACTGACGATACGCGCCATATAAAAAATGATATTGGTGCAATTACTGAGTAATGTGTTGTACCAAGCAGGCTTGGCATTCAATTCATCGGCAGCGGTTAAATAAGATTCAAATAGTGACTTGACCTCATGCTGCTGCAAGTTACTAACGGGAAATAGATAAACTTGCTCGCCACGCGCATTCGTTCGGGTATAAATAATATCGCGCTCTTCTGCGGCAATCAGGCTCAGCTCATAGCGTCTAAAAAACCCTGCCAATGCCGAAAACGACTCGCCTTCTTCTTTACGAATCTCAAATGAGAAAGCAAGTGGTCTATCATCTTCAAAACGAAAGCTGACCAACGTATGGGCAATCAGTGGACCCATCCAGTAAGAGTTGGTGACATCGACGCCAGATAGTTTGGACATATCAATGGTACGTGTGTCCCAGCGTTCGGTCGCCTCCGTGTCGGTATGCCAATCAAAGTTGCGTACATTGGTTAGGGTCACCAAATCAGGATTGGTTGCATCGCGCTCGTAAGTGACTCTTTCACTTACCTCAGCCATCCAGTCGCGCTCTTGTTGAGGTTCAATAGAAAAAAACCAGCCAACGCCTACCAACCAAATAGCGCCATATAAAGCGGTTAACCATTTATTTGCTGACTTGCTACTTATGGTTGCTTTGTTGCTCCATGGTTTACTGCTGCCTTGTTTATGATCAAAGCGCTGAGCCATTTTTGGCCAACAGCGAACGCCCAGTAAGGCTGTTAGTACACCAACAATGAAAAGTGCGGTTAACCAAGTGATGGCAGAGCCTGCCCCAAACTGATACCAAATCGCCAGCAATAACCAAACGGCTGACAGTAGCAAGGTAATAATGATGAAAAACTGTACAAGATAATATCGCCATGTAGGCGTCGGTTGGCGACCATTCGCAGTGTTGTTTTTTAAGCTGTGTCTATCCGAACCATGATTATTTGGCTCAAGCGTGTCCAAGCCGTTATCTGAACGATGGCTATGTGAGTGCGGCGTGAGCAGGCGAGAGAAAAAGGAACGTAGCGACATAGGGTGTGCTTTGGTGTGTGAAGGCTTTGACCATAGCAAAGTTTATAACGTACTGACAATACAATTTGAGTGAATTTATCGTTGAATGTCGGTGAGCCTTGCGCTAAAGTGAAGCTACTTTGATCTGCTCTATTTATAATTTAATAATCAAAGATCTGTTTTATTTGCTGTATTCATCCCCATCTACGTCTGTTATTACGTATTATTGTTTTTACGTATTACTTTAATTGTTATTAACTAAAGAGGTTAAATCACATCACCATGTCTGACGACACTCCCAGCCCGAGTAGTTGGTCGATGCGCGGCTTAAAACGCTGGCTATCGACCGCCCCCGAAACCCGTGACGAATTGATTCGTCTGGTACAAGACTCGCGCCAGTTCTTAGAGCCTGATACCGTCGATATGTTGGAAGGCGTGCTGGATCTGCCTGCGACACAAGTGCGCGAAATTATGACTCCGCGTCCGCAAGTGGTTGGGCTGCACGAAAGCACCAGTCTCGCTGAGGTGATGGATATCATCCTTGAGACCACCCATTCGCGTTATCCTGTCTTTGACAGTCAAGATGATGATGCCGTCATTGGCATCTTATTGGCCAAAGATTTGATTCCTATTCTTGTGCATATGGTGCGCGATCAAGAAGATAAAATCGATAGCAAACGTTTGAGAGATCTGGTACGTCAGCCGCTATATATTAGTGAGACGGCACGTTCTGATACCTTGTTACGCTCATTGCAGCGTACCCAAGTACATATGGCGATTGTCGTCGATGAATTCGGCAACTTTGGCGGTGTCGTTACCATGGAAGACTTGCTTGAAGAGATTGTCGGTGACATCGTCGATGAGCATGATGACTTCGATGAAGACAGTGATATCAATAACATCGTCGCTGATCCTGAAAAACCAAATACCTGGCGTGTGCAAGCGTCTACCGTGATTGAAGACTGTAATGATGAGCTTGGCAGTCATTTTGATGATACGGATGTCGATACCATGGGTGGTCTAGTCATGCAGGCGCTTGGTTATGTGGGCGATTTGGAAGGTGAAAGCGTGGTGATAGATGATTGGAAAATCACTATTACTGATGTTGAAGGGCGTTTTATCCAAAATCTTGAGCTCACCAAAATCAATCCTGATCAGCAAATATTGATAGGCAGTCATTGATGTGTCGATAGCGACCTAAACATTGTTTGATATACTCAAAAAAACACGATTGCGGTCGTGTTTTTTTTGTGTTTGCTATTGGGTATTTGCTACGCAATGTTACCTATTAATGGGTTGAGACTGGTATCATGGGCGGGTTTAACTTTTAGATACTGTACAAAACACAATACGGTCTGCTTCAGCTTGGTTTTCATCTGAATGTTGACGCTTAAAATTTTGAAAAATATGGTTTTGGATAACTGCTATGCGCCTGTCTACTGTTGATTTACAAAAACGCCTGAACCCTGATAAGCCCAAGGGTTTGCCTATAGCGCTGACGGTATTGATTGCGTTGTTGGCAGGGTCGGTGTTTATATTTGCACTTGCGCCTTATGGCATTTGGCCACTGGCGCTAGTGTCGCCTGCTATTTTATACGCCTTACTGATGCCTGATATGAGTGGCAAGCGTGCTTTTCTTATCGGTCAGGCTTACGGTACGGGACTTTGGTGCGTTGGTGCATTTTGGTTATACACCTCTATTCATGTTTATGGCGATACGCCAGCATGGCTTGCGCTGATTATGATTGCGCTGATGGGGTTAGGCATGGGGTTATTCCATGGCTTTTTGGCGTTGGTTTTCAACCGTATGGTCGGTCGTCAGCCGTTGTCGTTTGCGGCGTTATGGATACTCCAAGAGTGGCTGAAAACGTGGCTGTTCACTGGATTTCCGTGGTTGTTTGTCGGTTATGCCTTTACGGAGCAGTATTGGTTATCGTCATTAGCACCAGTCGCTGGCGTCTTTGCAGTGTCTTTTGTGGCGGTATTATTGGCAGCCAGTTTGGTTGAGCTATTGCGTCGCCGTGGCGGCTATATGATTCCGTCGATAGCATTGTTGGTAATTAGCAGCGCGTTATGGTTGATTAATCCGCAATGGACGAAACCAAAAGGCACGCCTGATTTGTCCGTGTCCTTAATCCAAGGTAATATTCCACAAGATTTAAAATGGCTCACCGAATATCAAATAGAAACCCTGAAAATTTATGCAACTCTGACCAGTACTGAGTGGGATCGCGATATCGTCTTATGGCCAGAATCCTCTATTCCTATGTTTCAAGATGAAGCGATTGGCTTTATCAGTGAAATGGTTAAGATGGCCAAAGAAACAGATACCACATGGGTAACAGGTATTCCTTATCGAGATTTAGAAAACTTTGACCCAAAAACAGATAAATATCCGCCATTTTATAATAGCGTGGTTGCGCTAGGTAGTGATGCTGAGGGGATGTATAAAAAGCAGCGTCTGGTACCATTTGGTGAATATATTCCCTTCGAAGGCATGTTAGATATCTTGCCAAATCTTGCTGGTAGTCAAGAAATCATGAGCTATAGTCGTGGTAGTGACAACCAATCACCGCTGCGTGTACGTGGTCATAATTTGGGCTCAGCAGTCTGTTATGAAGTGGCTTACCCTGATACCACTCGTAAAAACGCGATTGGCACGGACTTCTTATTGACCATCTCAAACGATGCTTGGTTTGGTACGTCGGCAGGTCCATTGCAACATCTGCAAATGGTGCAGATGCGCGCGCTAGAGAATGGGCGTTGGTTTATGCGCGCGACCAATACGGGCGTGACCGCTATCATCGATCATAAAGGTCGTATCGTCGAGCGTGCACCGCAGTTTGAGCGCACCGTATTGCGCGGTGATGTTCAGGCGCGGGTTGGTAATACACCTTTTATGAGCTTCGGTAATTATCCGATTCTCTTTATCATTACGCTGTTACTTGTCTTGAGCTACTTTGGTAAGCGTGGGATGCCGCAACCGCGTTTGGGTAAGTCGCTAAAATAACTGGCTATTATTACCAGTGATAATGAATCGCTCGAATGAGTTATGAGAATTAACCATAAAAGCGAGTGGCAAAGTTTGTTGATAATAAATCCTTTAAATACTTAAGGGTTTTAACAAATCGGTACGAATTGCGATATAATAGACCAATATTTTAAATATTTTGTGCAAGGTGGATAAGGTATGTCAGAACATATTGTCGAAAACAACCCTAAGAAAGAGTTCTTATTTGCTTTAGGCGGTGTTGCCTTATTTTTAGGTATCGTCTTACTTATTGGTATTTCTGGATTTTTGCGTCCAGCAGGCGAGCACATTACTGCTGAGACAACCGAAACGTCAGCGGCGGCTGATGAAGCAGAAGCGATTGCTGCTGAAGACACTGCGCCAGCTGAAACAGCACCTGTAGCCGCGGATGCTACAGCGACTGATACTGCTGCAGATGCAAGCGTCACCCCAGCGACCGATACTGATAGCGCTGTGGTTACCGCAGAAGCGGGTACTGCCACTGCTTCTGGTACAGTTAGTCAAACTGCGGTTGCAGATGCTGATCTAACGGCTGAGCAAGCAGACGGTGATTTGGAAGCGGGTGATACCACTGATGTAGCGGTAGCCGCACAGTAATATACGTAAGTCGATGCTACCTTTTTAAAGTATGGCTCGACAAACCGCTTCGCTTAAAGTCCAAGTATTTTCGCTTAAAGCCTAAGTGTTTTTGCTTAAAACCTAAGTATTATGGCAATATTATTGTAATACCATAAGCACCACAGCATCGTCATCACTGCCATTGATGCTAAAAATAAAAGCCCGCTTTCAGCCAATGATAGCGGGCTTTTTTGTGGGTATTTGTGTAATTATTGACCAATTATTTCTTTACTTGATTATATCCAAGTGAAACAATGATGCGCCTATATGACCGCTTGTCGGGATAATTATATATTTGGTCGTTAATACAGTGGTCTTTAAAGGAATAAAGTTATGAGTACAGAATCAAAGTCAGAGGCTAGTGCTGCTGAATTGGCAGCACTAGATAATGGATTTATGGGGCACCCTAAGCCGCTACGTCCATTGTTTTTCACAGAAATGTGGGAGCGATTCTCTTATTATAGTATCCGTCCACTATTAGTATTATTTATGGTAGCGACCGTCGGTAGTGGCGGTTTTGGTTTCGATGAAGTTACAGCTTCTGCTATCTATGGTATTTTTGCTGGTTCGTTATATTTAGCGGCAGTACCGGGTGGCTGGTTGGCTGATAATTGGCTCGGTCAAGAGCGTGCACTGTGGTGGGGTAGTATTATTATCGCCCTTGGTCATTTGTGTATCGCACTATCCGCTATGCTTGGGATGACGCTGTTTTTTGTGGGTTTGATGTGTATCGTTCTTGGTTCAGGCTTATTTAAAACCTGTATCTCCGTGATGGTCGGAACGTTGTATCCCAAAGGCGATGCACGCCGTGATAGTGGCTTTACTCTATTTTATATGGGTATCAATATCGGTGCGCTATTGGCTGCCCTTATCGTTGGCGTATTTAAAGAAAAAGGTATGTGGCATGTAGGCTTTGGTGTCGGTGGTCTTGGCATGTTAGCTTCACTATTGATTTATCGTTTTTCAGCTAAAAAAACCTTAAATCGTTATGCTCGTGCCAAAAACATTACGCCTGAATGGGAACAAACGACTGGACGTTTCAAAAATGTAGGTCGCTGGGTTGGCGGGTTTCTCGCGCTACTTGCTGCCATTACTGTCTTAGTGTCGACTGGTATTATGCCATTTAACCCTGAAATGGTTGCTCAGTATATGACTTACCTCATTGCAGCAGTCGTCATATTATACTTTGCTGTCATGTTTATTTCACCGCGATTGGACAAAACTGACAAGCTACGTTTGTTAATTTGTTTTATCTTAATCATCGGCTCGACGCTATTTTGGTCAAGCTTTGAGCAGCAGCCAACGTCTTTTAACCTGTTCGCCGATCGCTATACAGACCTAAATGTTTTAGGCTTTGAAGTGCCTAGTATTTGGTTCCAGTCGCTTAATCCCTTATTTATTTTAATATTAGCACCGATCATCAGCATTGTCTGGGTCAAGCTTGCCAATCGAGGCCTTGAGCCAAATAGTATGGTAAAGTTTGCGCTCGGTATGTTGTTTGCCGCTGCAGGCTTTGCTTTGATGATATTTGCCTCAAAAAGCATTTTGACTAGCGATGGTGGATTGGCTTCACCTTTATGGTTAGTGGGTAGTTTATTATTACTGACTCTCGGTGAGTTGGCGCTCAGTCCTGTTGGTCTATCTGCAATGACTAAGCTTGCGCCAAAAGGCATGCAAGGTCAGATGATGGGGCTTTTCTTTGCTTCTCTTGCTTTAGGTAATTTGGTTGCTGCGTTCTTTGGTGGTCAAGTATCAGCGGATAAGATCGAAGGATTACCGGGCTTATTTACGATGATGACGATCTTTTTGGTGGTCACAGCCGTTGTCTTATTGGCATTAGCCAAACCGATCAATAATATGCTGCAAAAAAGCGAGCGTGCAGATAAGCTGAGCTAATTCAGACACACGATTAACGTGATTTAGGATCAACAGCAATACCAGCAAAAATGTTAGATGGCGAGACGTGTTACCATGATCGGTAGCACGTTTTATGGTGACACTTAGTAAGTTATTGCCCCCACGCTATTGAAAGTCCGCTTTCCGCCCAAACATCTAATAATGCTCTGCTGTAATGCTCCTAAAAATAGTTAGCCTTATCTATCTGGTCATTGACAACACTTTAATTTTTAAGACATTGAGCGTCTTACGCAGGTTGTTTAGATGCTAAGCATTCAGTGAATGATGAATAACTAACGCCTAAAACAGTTTACTCGCTCAAATAAGACGACTATCCATAGTCGCCTCACAATATGATTTTTCCAAATCTTATTTTTTAAAATCAATAAGGACACCTTTTATGAATAAACAAAGCATCCACGATCGTATCGACAGCCTACGTCAGGCGTTGGTAGCACAAGATCTGACCGCGATTATCGTACCGTCTGCTGATCCGCATTTATCTGAGTATTTGCCAGAATATTGGCAAGCGCGCTTATGGTTATCAGGATTCACAGGCTCAGTCGGTACGCTCGTTGTTACCGCTGATTTTGCTGGATTATGGACGGACAGCCGCTATTGGGTACATGCCGCTGACCAATTAGAGGGTACCGGTATTAGCTTAGAGAAGCTTGCACCGGGTCAGCCGAATCATATTGATTGGCTCGCCGAGCATTTGGCTGAGGGTGATAGCGTGGCAGTCGATGGCAATGTATTGTCTATCTCTGAGCAAGATAAATTGTTAAATGCCTTTGATGCCAATGATATTACGTTAATCACTGAGCGTGACGTATTGACAGAAATATGGAGCGATCGTCCAGCGCTACCTACTGCCAGTCTATATCAACACGATGCGCAGTTTGTCGCGCAGTCTGCTACCTCAAAACTTGCCGCTGTACGCGCAGGTATGGCTGAGGCAGGCGCAACCCATCACTTGCTTTCAAGCTTAGACGATATTGCTTGGTTGACCAATTTACGCGGCGCTGATGTTGACTATAACCCTGTGTTTTTGGCACATATGCTTATTAGCGAACATGACGCGACATTGTTTATCGATAATAATAAAGTCAGTAGCGAGATAGCACAAAGCTTAAAAGACAGCGGTATCACCCTTGCTGATTATGATGCTGTGCAAGATGCGTTGGGCACATTGACTGCTGATGACTTATTGCTATTAGACCCAAGTAAAGTGGCAGTAGGTACGTTATCTAAAATGGGCGATAGCATAGGTTTTATTGAGCGAATGGCGCCAAGTACGTTGCTAAAATCAGTTAAATCTGACGCTGATATCGACCATGTGCGTGAAGCCATGCGTCAAGATGGCGCGGCATTAAGTGAGTTTTTTGCCGCATTTGAGCAGCGTTTAGCAAACGGTGAGCGTTTAAGCGAGCTGGACGTCGATAGTATGCTCATCGAAGTGCGCAGTCAGCAGCCACATTATGTATCGCCAAGTTTCCCGACTATCGCAGGCTTTAATGAAAATGGTGCGCTGCCGCATTATCGCGCAACACCAGAAAAATTTAGCTACCTAGATGTCAATGAAGGCGAGGGTGGTTTATTACTCATTGATTCAGGCGCTCAATATCAAAACGGCACCACAGACATCACCCGTGTGGTCGGTATTGGACAGGTAAGCAGCGAACACAAACGTGACTTTACCACCGTACTCAAAGCCCATATTGCCTTAGCAAAAGCGCATTTCCCTGATGGTATCGCTTCACCACTCATCGATGCGATATGCCGTGCACCATTATGGCAGGCACAGATGGATTATGGTCACGGTACTGGTCATGGCGTTGGTTATTTCTTGAACGTCCATGAAGGTCCACAAGTGATTGCTTATAGTGCCAGCATGCCGAAAGAGCGTGCGATGAAAGAGGGCATGATCTCAAGTAATGAGCCAGGTCTATATCGTGAAGGCAAATACGGTATCCGTATTGAGAACCTTATGGTTAATAAACGCGTTGCCCAACCAGTAGAGACGGAATTTGGCGATTTTCTTAATTTTGAGACCGTTACCTACTGCCCAATTGACACCCGTTTAATTGAGTCATCATTATTGACTCAAATTGAAATTGATTGGTTGAATAATTATCATAGCCAAGTCTATGCAGAGCTAAAAGACCGCGTTGAAGGTGCGGCACTTGAATGGCTGACTGAGCGTACTAAGGCTATCTAAAGTAAACGCTCATATCGACGAATCTAAAATGAAAAAACCCCCGTAAAGTTTACGGGGGTTTTTTAGTACTAGGAATTTGTTACTAAGGATTTATTGCTAAAGGGTGATGCGTAGGACGCAGCGTTTAGCTTTTTTTAGACTCTTTGTCAGTTACTGCTTCATCTTCGCTTAGATTTTGAGTCACTTCAGCACGCAACCAAGATTTTAAATTCTCAGACATCAGCATCATTTGCTCACTGAGATAGTCATCAATTTGCATTTCCAGCTCACGGATCATCTCTTGATGCGTGGTACTCAGTTTTGCATCTTTCAGTGCCAGTTTGATGGCGGCGCTGGCTTTGTCGTTGACCGCTTTTATACTGTGGTCGTCATTGATATGCTTGTCATTAGCGACATTAGCATGTTCACTGATGGTTTTGTTCTCAGAGCTAGATTGCGTCGCAGCCGATTTTTCAACATTTTGGTTTTTTTCAACCGTGTTATCAATGCTGAGCGATTCTGAATCACTCGCATCGTTGGCATTCATAGCAATCGTTTTATCAGCAATATTCTTCTTCTCAGCGGCTATTTGCTCAGTTTTCTGTTGTTCTTTTTGCGCGGTATCTGCTGCTTCTTTTAATCTAGCACTTTCTTTTAATCTGGCATCCTCTGCCGCTTTTACTTTTTGTTGTTCTTCTCGCTGCTGTTTTTCTGCGGTCGCTTGCTCTTCGGCCTTTTTGTCAGTAATGGCTTTAGCGATGGCTTGCTCCGCTTCATGGTTTTCGTAGAGCTCATCGATGTGGGTATCCAAATCATGAGTATTAAAGACAAAGCTTTCAAATGGGGTATCGTTTTGCAATAAGGTGGTGATGTCTTTTAGCTCTTGGGTAATTGCTGCGCGAATAGGTTCAGGCGCACACGTCCAGCGCTGGTAAAACTGATGGGAAAATGAGTAGCTTGACATGGTATCGTCCATAAATGTTCCAAAAATTACCCCTTATCATACGCAAATACGATAAGGGGCTGCAAGTGGATAAACGTAGCAAATCTGACACCAAGGTTACAACGACCGATATGGTGAGTGTTATACCTTAATGATTCACCGGCCAGCGCGCAAATACTAACGAGCCATTGGTACCACCAAAGCCAAAGCTATTGGATACGGCATACTGTAGGTTTTCAACTTTGCGCGATTGGTTGGCGACATAGTCGAGGTTACAGTTGTCTTCCACATTGTCCAAATTAATGGTGGGTGGCACATGCTGATGCTGTAGGGCAAGGACGGTGAATATGGCTTCAACACCACCAGCCGCACCAAGCAAATGACCCGTCATCGATTTGGTTGAGCTAACCAAAATGCGGTCTTTAATTGGGGCAAAAACGGTTTCAATAGCAATCGATTCAGCGACATCACCCGCAGGGGTGCTGGTGCCATGAGCATTGACATAACCAACACTCGATGGCTCAATGCCTGCATCATTTAGGGCATTACGCATCGCTCGTGCCGCACCGCTGCCATCTTCAGGCGGTGCTGTGATGTGACTGGCGTCATCACTCATCCCAAAGCCGACCAGTTCAGCGAGTATGGTTGCACCGCGTGCTTTGGCATGAGCGAGGCTTTCTAGTACCACCATACCCGCGCCATCACCGAGCACAAAGCCATCACGGTCTTTGTCAAAGGGACGCGACGCCTTGGTCGGTTCGTCATTGCGAGTTGAGAGGGCATGCATGGCACCAAAACCTGATATGCCAAGTGGGCTTGAGCCTTTTTCACTACCACCTGCTAGCATGACATCGGCGTCACCATAAGCAATCAGACGTGCAGCGAGACCCATCGCATGGGTAGCGGTGGTACAAGCCGTCGATGTCGCAAGGTTGGGACCCTTTAAGGTATGTTTAATGGCCACTAAGCCTGCTGCCATATTCACAATAGAGCCAGGAATGATAAAGGGCGAAACTTTCATAGCGCCTTTTTCTCGTAGCGTATCGCGACTGTTTTCAATGGTTTGGATACCACCAATACCTGAGCCTAAAATAATGCCGAATCGCTCTTGATCGACATTTTGTACAGGTGCATCAGCAGCACTTACTTCATCGATAAAACCAGCGTTCTGTAATGCCATACTAGAGGCGGCAATACCATAATGAATAAATTCATCATAGCGTCGCGCGTCTTTGGCATTCATATACTGCTTGGCATCGAAATCCTTGACCACGCCAGCAATTTGAGCGCGATAGCCAGTAGCATCAAAATGTGTAATTGGCGCGATGCCGCTATCACCATTGAGCAGCTTAGTCCATGAGCTATCGACGTCGAGTCCCAAAGGTGTCAACGCACCCATACCCGTAATTACGACGCGCAAGTCATCGCTACGCTCATAGTGCGGTAGTTTCTGACGCGGTTGATGCTCTGCTGTTGCGCTAGCATCATTGGTAGCTTGATCAGTAAGTGAACTGCTGTGTTGGCTCATGCGATATATCCTGTACTTACGAGTCCTAAGAGGAGGGTATTTCAGAATTCATTATAAAACACATAAGTGCACGTGTGTAAACTAAAATTTGACCAGTCAGGCAAAACAAACCTGACCCAAAACCACGCCTTTACTGGCGCCAGTGACCGCTGGTAAGTTACCCGTTTCGCCTATTAGTGTTTGGCGTGCGAGCCATGCAAAGGCGACGGCTTCGACCCACGCTGGATTCAGTCCTAAGCTTGCGGTGGTCTCTACTGTGCAATGGGGCAGATGCGCTTGCAAGCGAGTCATCAAATAATCGTTTAATGCACCGCCACCGCAGACGTAAACCGAGCTATTTTCATGAGCATTAATAAACATATTAATTTGCATGCTGGCACTCATCGCTGTCAGCTCAGTGAGCGTTGCCTGCACATCCGCTGACGAATAGCGAATATGGGCAGATGCCTGATCGAACTTTTGCAGCTCATCCTGTAGCCATGCTAAGTTAAAATCTTCGCGCCCTGTACTTTTAGGATAGCTTTTATGAAAAAAAGGATGTTCCAAAAGCTGATTAAGTAGCGGCTCAACCACTTGTCCTGACTGCGCCCATGCGCCGCCCGCATCATAATCTTTTTCGGTATGCAGTGTTGTCCACGCATCCAACAATAAATTGGCAGGACCCGTGTCATAACCAATCACAGGACTATCGCTTGCTGGCAAGACAGTGATATTGGCAATACCGCCTAAATTTAATAACACGCGCGTGCTATCAGGCGTGGCAAATAACGCTTGATGAAAAGCTGGAACCAACGGCGCTCCTTGTCCACCAACTGCCATATCGCGGCGGCGAAAATCGCTGACGACGCTAATGCCAGTACGCTCAGCAATGATATTGGCATCGACCAATTGCAAGCTAAAGCCCAGTTGCGGACGATGGCGTACCGTTTGACCGTGACAGCCAATCGCCAATACCGACTCTACATCAGTATTCGATTGCTGCAATAAATTATTGACCACCTCGCTGGCAAATTCAGCGTATTCTTTACTTGCCCAACCGAACCAGTCTAATTCGCTGTTTGGCTCACCCTCTGCGGGTAGTAATTCTTGAACACCATTAGGCTGGCATAAAGCCAATAACACTTTACGCAAACGCGGCGGAAACTCTTGGCTATGAGTTGCAAACAGTCGCATCGGTTGCTGTGTATCTTTTTCAGCACTACTATCACTACTAAACTGACAAAGAACCGCATCCATCCCGTCTAAGCTGGTGCCAGACATCATGCCGATATATAAGCCATCATCGAAATTTTCAAACACGGTTTGCTCGAGTGCATCGGTCAAGGTGGCATAGTTTAGATCTTCATTGATTTCAGCAAAATTATTGTTTTCTGTAAGCATATTAAGACTCAAATTATCAAATTAATTTAGAATGAATATTATAGAAATATAGTAAAATCAAAACTCAATCAAAAGTATTTTTAGTTTTAAGTTGTTGATATAAAAAGGTTTAAATTATAGCATTGCTTAAAACTGTACCTATAATCAAAACACGATCAAATCTTTCTTTATGCCCAAAAAGGAACATAGCCTGAACGTGGATGATTAGTATCAGCAGGTTTTACTAATCCTTCATCAAGTGTCTGTTTTATAACTACTGAAGCTTGTGAAGAGTTTTTACTATCAATACCTAAGCGTTGACATAGCGTTGAGTTTTTCATCTTGTTACCACTAAGGAAACTTAGAACTGCATGTTGATAACAAGCTCTAACACGTTCATCGGGAGTCATATTAGCGAAACGCCTCGGGGCAAAAAGAGTGACACAAACAGCCTCCCCTTTTTCCTGAAAGTCTGGAGGTGGCAATTGATGTATCTCAGCTGCGGCAATGACCTTATCTATACCTGAGCCTTACTCCTCACAAATACCCATACGTCTAGTCAAAGCAGCTAGACGTTCGTTACGAGAACGTGGAGGATAATCAATAAACCTTCTAGGTTCGATTAATGGCTTACCAGGATTTGTAATTTCTAAACGATCAGAAAACATTTCTACCATAGGACCTGAACCTGTGACAGTCATATCTTGATGAATTAGCGCATTAGCAACTAATTCACGTATAGCTATCTCTGGATACAAAGGTTCTTCTTCTCTAAAAGCCTGACCAATATGTTCATTTCTAGGAAGCAGATTATCTATATATTGAAGTAATCCCTGATAGCCACTAGCATAACCTTTATCTCCTTCTTGACGGTTTACCACTTTGGCGGCACGGTTATTACCATTGTATTGAATGAAGCGCACTGCTTTCCTGGCAATTGACAGTGAAAAGACTTTTAAACTTTTAGCAAGTAAAATTGCGCCTAGGTTAGTTATATTCCAACGCTCACCAACATCAACCATAATAATGGCATCTGCTTGTAGTTTTTCTAGAATACCTTTTCGATTGTCAGGCAAGGGTTGTTTAGTCAAGTCAAAATAACTAACGTAGTCAAGCTTTTGTAAGACTTCATCACTAGTTTGAAATCCTGCAGCTGTACCAGACTCCCATACATAAGATTGTATCTTTGTCCATAAAGAACTTAGCTTAGCAGGATGATCTGATAGCTTCGGTGTTGCGCTGCCGATACGGATATAAGCGGTTTGTTCAAATTCTAAAGGAGAGGTTGTTGTTGCAGGTATTGTCAATAAAACTAAGTTATGACCTTCATAGTCTATAGTCTCAAACCTAAAATCTAAATTTGGTTTTAATCGTTTAGTTAGCCAAAATATTAAAGGTTCTCGACTTTGAGTCTGGATAAAGGGTTCAAAATTGGTGCCTAAGGCTTTGTGAGTATCGTCTTCAATACCCCATAGCAGATAAGCGACTGGCTGATCCAATAGGCTAGCTGCATTTGCTAATGCAGAAATTTTTTTACCGATCATGACAGCATCATTATTATTGTGCTTAAATTCAATCCAGTCCTTTTCCGATTGCTTAGTTAGTAAATCATTAATTATAGCGTATGTACGTTGTGTGTTCATTTTCTCTCTCATAACGTGAATAGTACTCAAATATTAAATGAAAATCCGTTCAAATCTTTTTAGGAGCTCAGAGCTTTGATAATAATAGCTTCACATAGAAATACTAAGAGTAGTTTTAGTTATAATCAAAACTAGATCAAATCTTTTAACTTTTAGCTTATCTGAATAGATTCTAGCTGTTCTTACTCTTCTATTATATAAATAGAGATGAATTTCCATGAAATCATATTTGGCGGCTTGGTCATGGCAATTTACCTTAAAAAACGCTAGTATATCTCTCAAATTCTAACATCTTTTACTGGCTACGAGATTCTAAATAGCCCAAACGCGTTACCCTTTTAATAAAGACAATAAAGAGAGCATCATGACCACGCAAACCTACACCCTAGAAGAACAGCTTGCCCTAATCCAACGCGGTACACAAGAAATCCTATCTGAAGAAGATTTGATTAAGAAGTTAAAACTGAATCGCCCGCTGCGTATCAAAGCAGGCTTTGATCCCACTGCGCCTGACCTACATTTGGGTCATACCGTGTTGATTAATAAACTTAAGCATTTTCAAGACTTGGGTCATGAAATTTATTTTCTAATCGGTGATTATACTGCCAAGATTGGTGACCCTTCTGGTAAGAACAGCACCCGTCCGCCATTGACCGATGAGCAAATCAAAGTCAACGCACAGACTTATGCGGAACAAGTTTTTAAAATTTTGGATAAAGAAAAAACCAAGATTGTCTTTAACTCCGAATGGTTCAAGGATATGTCAGCGGGTGACATGATTCAGCTTTCTAGCCAATTGACCGTCTCACGTATGCTTGAGCGCGATGATTTCTCTAAACGCTATGCCGCGCAAACGCCAATTGCTATCCATGAGTTTCTCTACCCATTGGTGCAAGGTTATGACTCTATCGCGCTAAAAGCGGACGTCGAGCTTGGTGGTACTGACCAAACCTTTAACATCCTAATGGGGCGCACCCTGCAAGGTCGCTATGGTCAAGAGCCACAAGTTTGTATCACCGTACCAATCTTAGAAGGGCTAGACGGTGTTAATAAAATGTCTAAGTCTCTTGGCAACTATGTCGGCATTTACGATGCACCGGGCACCATGTACCAAAAACTGCTGTCAATGCCAGATACCTTAATCCGTCGCTACTTTGAATTTTTAAGCTTTAAGCCAATGGAAGAAGTCGAAGCGTTAATGGCAGAGATGGAAAACGGTCGCAACCCACAAGAAATCAAACGTATTCTTGCTGAAGAATTAATCGAGCGTTTCCACGATGCCGATGCTGCTGCCATTGCGCACAAGTCAGCAGGTAACGTATTAGCTGATGGTGAACTGCCTGTTGATTTGCCAGAAGTGACGCTAGATTTGGAAGGTGCTGAGGCGCTATTTATTACTCAAGTACTCAACCAAGCTGGATTGGCTAAAAATAGCTCATCAGCTAAAGATATGATTAAGCGTGGCGCAGTAAAAGTAGATGGCGAAGTGGTCGATGCTGGCTTTAACTTAACGTCGGGTCAAACGGTCGTTATCCAAGCGGGCAAAAAGGCTTATGCGAAAGTGACGGTTGCTTAATAAGTGACTGGGACAAGCTATTGGTATTAAAAGTAAGGTCGACATTGATTGTCGACCTTACTTATTTTGCGATATGAATATACTTCGGCAGTATGTAATTCGTACATTTATAATAAAATTTAGGATTTGAAAATGACTCAAGCCATTCCCCAAGGCATTTACCGCCATTATAAAGGCAGTCTTTATCAAGTACTGCATACGGCTCAGCATTCAGAAACAGAAGAACTGCTAGTGGTTTACCGTTGCCTATACGGTGAGTATGGCGTGTGGGTACGACCATTAGCGATGTTTACTGAAACTGTTGAAGTTGATGGTAAAGAAGTACCACGGTTTGAATTGATTAAAGCGCTCGTGGAATAATTTAAAATAACAGGTAACTTATAGATGCAAATACATAAAAATAAAAATGTACCTTTGTTATGGCAGCTATCAGTACTTATAGTCCAGTTCGTTATTTACTTATTTATCAATTGGTTAGATGTTTATCTCAATCAAAAACCGCCTATTTCATCATCAGATAAGCTTTTTTGGGTAGTCATCGTTCCTATTACTTGGCTTGTCTATATGCTCATGTCTTATCATTATTCTCATAAGCTCTTGCGGGCAGTTCTCCAAGGATTACTACAGACGCTGGTTTCTTATGCCATCGTCATTGCTAGCGTACTAGCTTTTTATACATGGACTGGCGGCTCATTTTGAGAATTTGTTAATGTTTGATTCTTAGCTGACGCTTCTAAAAACCCTTTTAATACTTTATAAAATCCAACAGGCTCATCCATTGGTATCGCATGACCTGAGCGCGGCAACAGCACTTCAGTGGCGTTAGGTAGCATCTGGGTGGTTTTTTGCTGCCACTTAGCATCATATAGCTTAGAGTGCCCGCCAATCAGATTAACCACCGGAATGGTCACCCGCTCTAAAGCGCCGCGAAAGTCGTATGGCAATGTTAAATAAGCTTGTAAACAGCGCATCTTATGATGCCAAATACTATGATCATAAAGCGCAAGTTTGGGGTCATTCTTGTAGGTCATTACTTGTATAAAGGCTTTTGAGCGTGTGCGGTTGACGGATAATAGAGAAAACAGTCGTTCAACGTCCGTTGCACGGCGTTTTAGAGCAAACGGTAGGTGGGTAAAGCTTTTTATTTCAGCATAAGGTAAAGTTTTCTCAATTACTTCGTGAAAGATATCGAATACTTCTTGCTGCCGCGCACCAAACAATCCACCTTGCCAATCAGGCTGATTATGGATAGCAGGACTTTGGTCAATATTCAAATAACGGCTGACTTTTGCGCTGCCATAACGCTCAAAATACGCCCACATCACTTGTGCGCCCATCGAAATAGCGGCAACAGGCAAGGACTCTATATTGCGCGCTAAGCAAATTTGCTCAATGACGACACTGATATCATCGGCATACTGGCGCACAAAATCAAACTGGGTGAGGTCGATATTTTTTGCAGCGCCAAATCCTCGTAAGTGCGGCAGGTAAAAGGCATACTTGCCAACCAAAGGTAAAATAAATGGCAAAAACTCACGCGCGTCCATACCATAAGCATGCAGTAATATTACAGGTTTGCCACTGCCTATGACTGACACTGGTAGCAACGTACCATCAGTTAAAGTGATATCAATCGTTTTCAACTGGTAGTTAATAGGCAAGTTGATTAAGTTTTTCTTCATAAGGCAATGTACCTTGTTTTCATTAAGCGGTTTTACCAAGTCGATTGAGCCAAAATGTATCGTAGCAAAAGTCTTTATCTCATTTCTAAAAGACTGCTATATTAAAGTAGGTAATTAACCATAGCATAAAAACTGTTTAGGGTTAAAAGCAGTTGAGTGGTAAAAGTAGTGACTTGTCATAGACTTTGACCAATCGAATCAAACGTCAGCAAGTAAAATATAAGGATATCAGTCTATGGGCAAGCTGACGTTACCATTGCTTGATAGCAGCCTATATCCGCAAATCTGGCAGCAGCAAACCTTGCTCAATCCGCAGGCGCTATTACTAGCGATTCTTATGGCAGAGGAGGTGCCAGATGCTGATGCTTTCACAAAGCAGCTGTTAAAAAATGATACTTATCAAGACTGGATTAATAGCAGTGTATTTGGGCGTTACTTGCAGCGTAATTTTACGGCGTTCTCTCAGCAAACAGAAGACAGTTTCAATAGTGATATGCCTTTGCTGTTTCGTCAAGAATTGATGCGTCACGCGCAGTATTTACCGCTAGGTCAGGTATTGTTTTTTGCAGGGGATTTACCAAAAAGCGTGCGCCAGATAAAGACTTTAACCACAACTGTTAATCCCGCCACTGCCGTGATTAATGCGCAAAAGCTGAGTAGGAAAGTTAGGATGAATAATCCAATTACCATTATCAATCAGATAGTGGTGAAAGGTAAACACGTATTGGGATTTCCGATACGCCATAATAAACGTACTAGCGAGCGCTTGCGCAATGAGGTATTGATTTTAGACTTTCAGGATTTGCGCTTGGTCAATGAGATGAATATAAGAGGCAAAAAAAGAAGCAATATAGATGAGACTATATTGCTTCGGTCTTATGAATTACGTTAATGAGCCAAACGGTCGGTTAAGCGTTTAAGAATCTTGCTTAGCAATCGTCAGCCCGTTATAAGTTTGCGCGACAGGCATCACTTCTAAACGATTGACGTTAATATGAGCAGGCGATTCAATCAGCCATAATAAAATATCGCCAATATCATCGCCGGTCATGGTTTTAAAGCCGTCGTAAACCTTGGCGGCTTTATCGTCATCGCCATAAAAGCGCACGTTTGAAAACTCAGTACCCGCTACATTACCCGGTTCAAGGTTGGTCACTCGCACTTGCGTACCGATGAGATCCGCGCGCAGATTTAGGCTAAACTGTTTGACAAAGGCTTTGGTCGCACCATAGACGTTACCGCCGAAGTAAGGCCAACTGCCCGCAATTGAACCAACGTTGATAATATAACCGCTATCGCGCGCCACCATCGCTGGCAAGACTGCATGGGTTAGCGCCATCAACCCTTTCACATTGGTATCAGTCATACGCATCCAGTCATCAAGATTTGCCTTGTGCGCAGGCTCTGTACCTAACGCTAGCCCAGCGTTATTGACCAAGACATCGATTTGACTAAAGTCAGCAGGCAAATCAGCAATGATTTGTGGGATAGTAGCCGTGTCACTCACATCCATCACCACAGGTAAAAATGCTTCGCCTAAAGTGTCTGCTAAAGCATTTAGTTTGTCTAAGCGTCTGGCACAGCCAATCACGCGATGACCATTGGCAACCAAACGCTCGGCCAGCGCTTTACCAAAACCTGCGCTTGCTCCTGTAATCAATACGTTCATCTTATATCCTTATCATTGATGTTTTGCACATGTGTCATGGGTGTTACGACGATAGCTAGTTTTGATTCATTTTTTTTCTTACTTGTTGAATAATTGCTTACCAAAGATTTTATCGCCCGCATCGCCTAAACCTGGGATGATATAACCGTGCTCATCCAAATGGCTGTCTAGTGCGGCGGTATAAATGGTGACGTCAGGATGTGCTTCATTGACCACACGTACGCCTTCAGGCGCGGCAACCAATACCAATGCTTTAATGTTGGTACAGCCATTTTTCTTTAGCATCTCGATGGTCGCAACCATAGATCCGCCAGTGGCTAACATTGGGTCAATGATAAGGGCTGGGCGTTTGTCCATATGGCTGACAAATTTTTCAAAGAACGGCACAGGTTGTAAGGTTTCTTCATCACGCTGTAAACCGACGACAGAGATTTTTGCTGTAGGAATCAAATCGAGTACCCCGTCCAACATGCCAATACCCGCACGTAAAATCGGTACAATCGTTGCGGTCTTACCGATGATTTGTTCACCTGTGATTTCACCGCACCAGCCTTGCATTGGGAAGGTTTCAATTTCAAAATCACGGCTTGCTTCATATGCCATCAAGCGTGCAAGCTCTTTGGTCAACGTGCGAAACTTATAAGTGCTACAGTCTTTTTCGCGCATAAGGCTGAGTTTATGACGGACTAACGGGTGATCAATGACGGTGATTTTTAAGTCGCTCATAAGGTTTCTCTTGGTTTTTGGTCTGATGCTTGCGCAGTTACTGCGGTTGCCATTAGTATAAAAGATACAAACACTTACTGCACTTCAACCTTATATCTATCTCACAAATAGTAAGCTTACTGCTTTGATAATAAAGTAAGTCAAGTATATTTATGGCAGGGTTGGTTTTATTTAAGCCGACTATGTTTGACTATAATAGCGCCCTAATAAATGAAGCAGTGTTTAGGCTTGCTATAATAGCAAAAAAACCGCTTTTCTGATGAAGAATCTTATGACTACACAACCATATCACACCCATAATAATACGCATCAAACCGATAATCGCTTGATATTATCTGAAGCCCAAGCAGCAGAGGTAGAAACGCATCCGTTCGCTCCCGTTTTACCACCTAATGCTACGGTAATGATGATGGGTACTTTTCCACCGACCGCTGATAAATGGGCAATGCCATTTCACTATCCAAACTTTTACAATGACATGTGGCGTATCTATGGTAGTGTTTTTTTTGATGACGTGGATTATTTTAGAGTAGGGGATGAGAAGCGCTTTGATCCTGAGCGTATTCGCGCCTTTATGTTCGAGCGCGGAATTGCTTCTTGTCCGACCGTCAAGCAAGCGATTCGTGAAACCGGCAATGCTTCAGATAAAAACTTAACGGTCGTCACAGCAGTTGACCTAGATAGTATATTGCCACAAGTGCCAAAGATTGAAACCTTATTTACCACAGGCGGTAAAGCAACAGAGGTGCTGCTTGGTTTATTAGCCAAGCCACCTGCTAAATCCAAGTATCCTAAGACCAATCAAAGTATGGATTATCCATATCAATGGCAAAACGATCACAATCGAAAAGTCGATGTAAATAATCTTACCTTATATAGGTTGCCTTCTACCTCACGTGCCTATCCTTTAGCCTTAAATAAAAAAGTCGCTGCTTATAAAGAATTCTTCAAAAAGATAGGCAAACTGTAAAGTTGCCATTTATAGAAAAGAGGCAAGCAGTTTTAAGGGAAAAAAGCTATCCTTGCTCAAAACCCCATACACTGCCATCCAGTTAAAGCAAAAGTAGCGTCGCCATTCTGCCAGTTTAGTCTAATCACCAAATTTATTTGAATTAAGCTAAAATAGCCCTTGACTAAAGATTCAAACCCTCTATAATACGCACCTCATTAAGGCAAAGCAGGAACGCTTATATGTGAATTACATATAACAAACCTGAATAACTTACTGAAACAAAACATAAAAAAGCTTGACAATCGAAATCATTATGATAAGATAGTCGGCTCGCTAGATAGCTTGACCCTCAAGGGTTTGAGACTAAACAGCAAGAGAATTACCCTATATATCAGTTACTGGACGACAGTGATTGAGCACTATTTAAAAGCATAACTAAAGAACAACTTGTGTGGATTTTTGCTGATTC
>NZ_JADQAK010000036.1:0-14485 GCF_022129285.1 Psychrobacter sp. Ps4 | reverse complement strand
TATCTCTCCGCCATATTTAGAAAAGCCGCTGAGTTTATGCTCAGCGGCTTTTTGCGTTTTTGCGAGATAGCTAATAGAATCCATTTCTCATTGTGCAATAATTTGCTTATAAATCCGTTGCCGTTGTCATCATTGGCGCGGGAATAGATAACAATGATCTCTTCAAGGAATGAAGTTATGGACGCACACTATCAGCAAAGACTCAACGCCGCATTTCGTCAACTACAAGGTGTCAGAATCACCAATTATGATCCTATTGTTGATCGCTTATTTCGCCGAGTTGGCATCTATCTACCTCCGAGTTATTATCGCCACCCATTAAGCAATCTAGCGATTTTTGGGGTTATGTACTGGCCGCTCTTTTTCGTGCTCAATATCTTATTCGTCCCTGTGGCAAGTGCGGCACTTTACAGTTTAATTCCAAGCTTATTATTGAGTAGCTTGTTAACCGTGTATTTTTATTGGACTCAATGTATTAACGATCTCACTGAATGGCAGCAGTTAGATTTGTAAGTAACAGGTTTGAACTTCTCAATAAATCATCCTACAAATTATTTTTCACTTTAGTACAATTCCCTCACTAAATATTCAATGTAAGTGAGGGAATAACGTGTACAGTGAACAACTAATGATGCTATTGGCGGTGTTTGAGCGTGCCGCCTTAATGCTCATGGCTCTTTTTCTTCTCACTCGAACACCACTATTCCAAGATATTGTTAAGAAAAAGCATCGTCGACCAATAGAAACGGCAATGATCTCTTTGTTGTTTATCCTTTTTGCGGTCTTCAGTACTTATACTGGAGTCAAAGTTGATGGCTCTTTGGTTAACGTCCGTATTATTGCAGTTATCTCTGGTGGAATTATTTTTGGCCCTTGGATTGGCATTCCAGCGGGCATTATTGCAGGTATTCACCGCTATTTGATCGATATTGATGGTCCAACTTCGGTAGCATGTTTAATCACGAGTGTTATCGCAGGCCTATTAGCAACATGGATACATAAAAAGTGTGCCCCTAAACATTATGCAAAGTTAGGCATTTTAGCGGGTATGGTGTGTGAAGCGTTAACCATGACCTTAATTGTGGTGTTATCTAATAATGACTCCCAAGCCTATACCATAGTGTCACACATTAGCTTTCCAATGATTACCGGGACCTTATGTATTGGTCTTATCATTAAGCTGGTGCAAGATCTTGATGAAGAGAAAGACCTGGTTGCTGCAAGACAAGCCAAACTGGCACTTGATATTGCCAATAAAACCTTACCGTATTTTCGTAAAAGCAATCGTGAATCCTTGATGGCAGTATGTAATATCATTCGCCATGAAACAGAGGCTGATGCGGTCTCTATTACCGATACGCAAGATGTTCTCGCGTACGTCGGAATAGGGGAAGAAAATTACTTAGATGCCTATCATAAGATCAGTACCATGACCCAGCAAGCCGTGACGACAGGTCAGCAAATTATCAGTAACAATCTCAATATTCACGATTTTCACTCTTTATTGATTATACCTCTGTGTGAAAATGGGGAAGTAACCGGGACGCTGAAAATCTTTTATCGCCTGTCGAATCAAGTTAAACCGTCATTACGAGAAATGGCTATCGGCCTATCACAATTGATCTCGACGCAAATGGAAGTTTCCCGCATTGATCAACTGCGAACTATGGCGAGCAAAGCGGAATTTTCAGCCTTACAAAGTAAGATAAACCCTCATTTTCTGTTTAATGCGCTTAATGCCATTTCTACTTTAGTGCGGATTCGTCCAGATCAAGCTCGTGAATTGATTGCTAACTTAGCCGATTTTTTACGCTACAACCTAGATCACACCGATGAATTGATCGATATTCAAGAAGAGCTGCAACAAGTGAAAGACTATGTAGCGATAGAACAAGCTCGTTTTGGTAATAAACTGAGTGTGAATTTTGATATTGATGATGTTCACAATAAAATTCCGGCACTGCTTCTACAACCGTTAGTGGAAAATGCCATTTTGCATGGGATTCAGCCGTCAGCCAAACCCGGGCAAGTGTCTATTCTGGTTAAGCGCTTACTTACCGATGAAGTTCAGGTCACCATAGAAGATACCGGGGTAGGTATTAAACCTGAGGTTATCACCAAATTGCGTAACGGTAACATGGAGAGTCACCGCATTGGTTTGCAGAATGTCCACCAGCGATTGCTACTGTTATATGGTGAAGGATTAGAGATTGTCTCTGATAAGCATGGCACCAAAATGTCTTTTATTATTCATTAAGCGAGAAGGGAAAGAACAATGTTAAAAGCATTAATTGTTGAAGATGAGTACCTAGCTCGTGAAGAGTTGCAGTATCTGATTTCCACCCACAGTCAAATCGATGTGGTAGCCAGCTTTGATGATGGTCTTGAAGCCTTTAAATATTTACAAAGCCATAAGGTCGATATCGTCTTTTTAGATATTAATATACCCTCTATTGATGGCATGTTATTGGCGCGTAATATTCATCAATTTCAACATAAGCCCCATATCGTGTTTACTACAGCTTATAAAGAATATGCAGTAGATGCATTTGAACTCGAAGCGTTTGATTATTTGCTTAAGCCTATTAGTGAAACTCGGGTCAAAGGCTTGTTGCAGAAACTGGAATCGATAAACAACGACATCCCTGTTGCCAATGAAAAAGTCACAACATCATTAAATTTAACCCGTGATAACCGCATTTATGTCACACCCATTAAAGATATATATTATGCGGTAGCCAAAGAGAAAATAACTGAGGTTTGTACTGCATCGGGCCTTTATATTGTGCCATATACTATTAGTGACTTAATGACCCGTTTGCCCCAAGATCAATTTTATCGCAGTCACCGCTCTTATATTGTTAATACCAGTAAAATCTGCGAAATCATCCCGTGGGTAAACAGCACTTATCTACTGAAATTACGTGATGTAGAAGGGGAGATCCCGGTCAGTCGTAGTAATATTAAAACGTTTCGTCAGCTAATGAACTTGTAACTGATAACCCATTTTATAGTGACTAATGCAGAAGGCTACTTCTGGTTTTGTTTAAAATATGCGCGATTTTGAACTTTGATCTCGCGCAAACTCTGTATTTCATGCGGCTATTTTGCATTTCATTCCAACCCCAATGCAGCTCAGGTTTTATTGATTTCAACCTCTTGCGACAGCCATAAATAAGCTTAATCTCATCTTTAGAGCAGCGAGTTAATCGCTTGATTTTTATTGATGTTGGAGATGCTTATTATGGCAAGTGCGATCACCAAACAGAGCCGTATCTTTACTTTGATTGGCACCATAATTACCCAGTTTGCTTTGGGTTCGGTCTATACTTGGAGTCTGTTTAATTCACCATTAGCAGATAAGTTATCAGAACCTGTTAACCGCGTTGCGTTCTCATTTGGTATCTTGAGTTTGGCACTTGCTGTTGCATCTTCTCTATCCGGCAAATTACAAGAACGTTTTGGTGTTCGTAAAGTCACAATTGGCGCAGGCTTATTACTGGGTGCAAGCTTATTGCTAACTGCACACGCTTCCAACCTGATTTTGCTGTATGTTTTTGCAGGATTACTGGTTGGTTTTGCTGATGGTACTGGCTACCTATTAACCCTCTCTAATTGTGTGAAGTTTTTTCCCGAACGTAAAGGATTGGCCTCTGCCTGTGCAATTGGTGCCTACGGTCTAGGTAGTCTTGGCTTTAAATACATCAATATGTACTTACTCACTCACATGGGTCTTGATATGACTTTCGATGTGTGGGGCGCAATTGCTATGGTTATGGTGATTATTGGTGGTCTGATGATGACAGATGCACCTAAACAGCAAGTAAGTGCTAACAATAGTGCAGAGCAGCGTGATTATACCTTGGCTGAAGCGATGAAGTGTTCTCAATTTTGGTTGCTAGCCCTAGTATTCTTAACTGTTTGTATGAGTGGCTTATATGTTATTGGTGTTGCAAAGGATATCGGTCAAGACTATGTACACTTATCTGTCACAACGGCGGCATCTGCGGTTGCTATTATTGCCGTTGCTAACTTAAGTGGTCGTTTAGTCTTGGGTATCTTATCTGATCGTATTGCTCGTACTAAAGTCATTGCGATTGCTTTAGCGGTATGTCTTGTTGGTGTTTGCTCACTTCTATTTGCTCACCAATCTATGCTCTCTTTCTATGTGGCGGTTGCGTGTATAGCCTTTAGCTTTGGTGGTACGATTACGGTATTCCCATCATTAGTTAGTGACTTTTTCGGTCTTAATAATCTCGCAAAAAACTATGGTTTAATTTATTTAGGCTTCGGTATTGGTAGTTTTGTCGGCTCAATTGTTGCGTCTGTCTTTGGTGGCTTTATTGCGACATTCTACTTAATGTTTGCTTTGCTAGTGGTGTCATTAATTATCGCATTAACCATCAAAATTCCGGGTCAAACAGGTATAAAACAGCAAATTATTATGGCTAGTTAAGCATAAATCAGACAACGTGCTAAAAATCACAAAATTGAATCGGGTAGAGCGTGTCTCTGCCCGTTTTTTTATTGGTAATATGTTGTTTATCATATTGTTATTACTGTATTTTTTTAAAATGGTAGCGAAAGTAACTGGTTTTTAATCTGAAAGTAGCGATTAATTCACAACTGAGTTAAATCTTTGGTGTGATATTTTATAAAAAAGCTGTTCTAATACGACAATCAACTGCCAAGTTAGTTAATGGCTGGTGATAATCGCTTTATTTATTCTATTTATTGGGCTTATTTGCTAGTTGTTTGAGGTGTTGTCTATGGCTGTTAAAGGGCAATTTAATTTTAAGAGTGCGGCAGTTGATATGTTTGCCATGGTTGTGTTCAGTTTTGTTGCTGGTATGGCAATTGAAATATTTATCTCAGGTATGACATTTCAGCAATCGTTGGCTTCTCGAACCTTATCGATTCCGGTGAATATTGCTATCGCTTGGCCTTATGGTGTCTTTCGTGATTATGTTATTCGTCAAGGCCACCGTTTATCTGAGCGTAAATGGATGAAAGGCGCATCAGATATGGTTGCTTATGTGCTGTTTCAGTCCCCAGTTTATGCATTGATATTGCTGGTGGTAGGGGCCGATATGAATCAGATTATCACTGCGGTTGCAAGTAATGCGTTGGTTTCTGGGGTCTTAGGCATCGCTTATGGACAGTTTTTAGATATGTGTCGCCGTTGGTTTAAAGTTACCGGTTACGCACAGCAACAAGCTTAATTTTCCCAGCTTTTTCTATTCAACTATTTTTGAATTCATAAGGCCAGATCATCGCGATCTGGCCTTTTCTTTTTTAGAACTATCTACCTAATCAAGAAATATCATAGTCAAATATATGACGTTCTAGGCATTTTTATTCGATACATACATACCATTTCATAATGTTTATCTTGTTCACATCCGATGAGTGTATTGAGATAAGGATCAATATTATGAAAATAGTTTAATACAGTCATTGCAATGTAATGTGTATGCATTAGGTTAAATAACAGTCAAATGCAGAAGGCCAACGGTTGTTTGGTCTGGTTGTTATTAAAGAATGGAGTCTTAAATGAGTAAATTGGCTTTGATCACAGGTGCAAAAGGCGGTATTGGTTCTGCAATTTCATGTCAACTTGTTAACGATGGTTATCGTGTGATTGCAACCTATTTTACGGGTAAGCATGAATGTGCCTTAAAGTGGTTCAAGGAGTGCGGTTTTACTGAGCAACAAGTGCGTTTACTCGAATTGGATGTGACGAATACTCAGCAGTGCCAAGAGCGTTTAACTGCATTGCTGGAAGAAGAAGGTACCATCGATGTTTTAGTCAATAATGCCGGAATTACCCGTGATTCTGTATTTAAAAAGATGTCGGCAGAGGCTTGGTATGACGTCATCAATGCCAACCTAAACAGCTTATTTAATGTTACTCATCCACTCTTTGCCGCTATGTGTGAAAAGGGGAATGGACGAGTAATTAATATCTCTTCCGTTAATGCCTTAAAAGGTCAATTTGGACAGGCAAATTATTCAGCAGCAAAAGCAGGCATGATCGGTTTTTCTAAGGCTCTGGCAGCAGAAGGTGCGCGCAGTGGTGTGACCGTAAACGTCGTAGCCCCTGGTTATACTGCAACGCCAATGGTCCAAAAAATCAAACCAGAAATTTTAGATGCGATCAAAGGTGAAATTCCTATGAAACGTCTTGCCGAACCAGAAGAAATCGCCAAATCAGTCAGTTTCCTTGCCAGTGATGCAGGCGCATACATTACAGGGGAAACACTGTCTGTTAACGGCGGCTTATACATGCAATAAAGGGAAAATCATCATGGAAAGAGTATTTATTGTTGCAGCAAAACGTTCGGCGATTGGCGCATTTGGCGGCACATTAAAAGATCAAGCGGCAGGGAAAATTGCTGCAGAAGTGATTAAAGGTGCATTAGATGCGGCAAATATCAATGGCGCTCAAGTCGATGAAGTGATTGTTGGTAATGTGGTTGGTGCTGGCCAAGGGATGGGGGTTGGTCGCCAAGCTTCATTGTGGGCTGGAATTCCGGCTACAGTGCCTGCTTATAGCCTTAATATGGTGTGCGGCAGCGGAATGAAGACGGTCATGGATGGCGTTGCTCATATTCGTAGTGGTGATGTAAAGGTGGTGGTTGCCGCTGGGGTCGAAATTATGTCCCAGATCCCGTTTATTGTGCCAAGCAAAGTGCGTGATGGTCAAAAGATGGGAAATCTCACTTTAACCGATCTCTTGATTGCTGATGGCTTAACCGATGTTTATAACCAGTGCCATATGGGAGTTACCGCAGAAAATATTGCTAAGCGGTTAGATATCTCCCGTCAAGAACAAGATGAATTTGCCCTTGCCAGTCAGCAAAAAGCTGTAGCCGCAATTGAAATGGGTAAATTTGAAGATGAGATTGTTCCTCTTGAGATTCAACAACGTAAAGGAACGATCACCTTTTCAACCGATGAATATCCAAAAGCCAATGCGTCTTTAGATGCGCTCGCCAGTTTACGTCCTGCTTTTGATCGTGAAGGGTCAGTCACCGCAGGTAACGCATCTGGAATTAATGATGGCGCCAGTGCCGTTATTCTCGCTTCTGAATCTGCGTTAAAAGCATATGACCTTATTCCACTCGCTGAAATTGTCGGATATGCCCAGTCTGGACTTGAGCCAGAAATTATGGGGTTAGGACCTGTTGAAGCGGTGACCAAAGCTTTGGCACAAGCCGAATTGAATTTATCGGATATCGCCGTATTTGAGCTCAATGAAGCCTTTGCCGCTCAAGCTCTTGGTGTGGTGTATCAGTTAGCTGAAAAACATCAGGTGGAAGCGAACGATATTATTGCCAAAGCTAACCTAAATGGCGGGGCAATAGCACTCGGTCATCCATTAGGGGCATCGGGTAATCGAATTTTGGTCACCTTGACTCATGAATTGAAAAAACAACGCGGCCGATATGGAGTGGCATCGCTCTGTGTTGGTGGTGGTATGGGAACCGCAATTGTCATCAAAGCAATGTAATTCTTTTATTTAATAATTAACTGTCCTTTACAAGGAGATAGCAAATGTACAGTGATTTTTTTAAGACGTTTACTGATCAAACTGAAAAAACACTTCAACCTTATGTGAAATTCAACAAGCTTATGACTAAGAATGTTGAGGTACTCACTGAACTTCAATTAAACGCAATACGTACCTACAGTGAGATGGGTATTGAGCAAATGAAATCGGTAGGTGAGATCCGTGATGTGACATCTCTTGCAGCTTATAACAGTCAGCAAATGGCGGTTTTGACAAAATTATCCCAGCAAATGGTAGAAGACAGCAACAAGCTTCAATCTATTGCTAAAGAGTTTAAAGAAGATTTGGAAAAGCTCTCATCCGAGAATCTAAAAACGGTGACTCCAGCTTAATAGCTCTTATCAGCGCCGCCAGTGACCGGTGGCGCTTTCCGATTACAGGAGTTTTTCCCATGTACCAAAACTTCTTCTCGGACTACCTTGTGAAGCTCCAAGAGACCAATCAACAGTGGTGGCACGATTTTGAAGCCAACAAGGCAGCCGTAAATTCCCCTCTTAATAAAGCAATGCAAGAAGTGAATTTTGAAGATACCGCAAAATTCTTCGAACAAGCTGCAAATCAACCAGCAGCAATGTTAAAGGTTCAGACTCATTGGTGGGAGCAGCAACTGCAAATTTGGCAGAATCTGGTGCTCAGTGATCCATCTAAATCTGTGGTTGAAGCTGAGCTTGGAGATAAACGTTTCGCCAATGAAGCGTGGCAAAACGAACTTCTTTATAACTTTATTAAACAGTCATATTTGCTATTTAGTAAAACCTATCAAGACACGATTGATTCTATTGAAGGGGTTGATGAAAAGACAAAAGAACGTATTAGCTTTTTCTCTCGTCAGGCCATTAATGCACTTTCTCCATCAAACTTTATCGCAACCAATCCTGAATTGCTTAAGATGACCCTTGAGCAAAATGGTGAAAACCTCATTGCAGGACTGGAGAAGTTTAAAGAGGACATTGAATCGAGTGCTGATATTTTAAAAGTCCGTATGACCAACAATAATGCATTTCGCATCGGTGATGATATTGCAACAACCGAAGGGGATGTGGTGTATCGAAATGATCTGTTTGAGTTAATTCAATATCGACCTTTAACAGAGAAAGTTCATGCGACCCCGTTGTTGATCGTTCCGCCTTTTATTAATAAGTACTATATCCTTGATTTAACCGCAAAGAACTCCATGGTTCGTTGGCTGTTAGAGCAAGGTCATTCGGTCTTTATGATGTCGTGGCGAAATCCCGGTAAAGCTCAAGCGGATACCGAGTTTGGTGACTACATTACCGATGGGGTGGTTAAAGCCGTTAGTGCAATTGAAGATATCACAGGACAACAGCAGGTTAACGCCGCAGGTTACTGTATCGGTGGCACTTTGCTGGCTTGTACCGTGGCTTATTATGCCGCTAAACGAATGAAAAAACGCATTAAATCAGCGTCATTTTTCACGACCATTTTAGATTTTTCTCAACCGGGTGAAATAGGTGCTTTTGTTAATGATACCGTGGTGTCAGCCATAGAGCAGCAAAACAAGGTTAAGGGATATATGGATGGTCGCAGTTTAAGTGTGACCTTTAGTATGTTGCGCGAGAATAGCCTTTATTGGAACTACTATGTCGATAACTATTTAAAAGGTAAGAGTCCGGTTGATTTTGACCTTTTATATTGGAACAGCGACAGTACCAATGTGGCGGGACCTTGTCATAATTTCCTCTTACGAGATTTTTATCTGGAGAACAAATTAATCCAAGATAAAGGGGTGAAGATTGATGGGGTATGGATGGATCTGAATAAGATCAAAATTCCAAGCTACTTTATCTCAACCAAAGAAGATCATATTGCGCTGTGGCAAGGGACTTATCGTGGTGCTCTGCTAACAGGGGGGAATAAAACCTTTGTTCTTGGTGCATCTGGTCATGTTGCGGGTATTGTTAATCCACCTAATAAGAACAAATACGGTTATTGGACCAACGATAATCTAGATGATTCTGCCGATGAGTGGTTAACCAATGCCGAATATGCAGAAGGGTCTTGGTGGACTCACTGGGATCAGTGGCTATCGCAGCATAATCGTCAAGAGCAAGTCGAGCCTTATTCGCCAGGATCTGAAAACTATCCAGTAATCGATAGCGCGCCAGGTCAATACGTGAAGCAGGTTCTGCCTATTACTGAATAGCTACAATCGTATTTTGTGGTAAAGCTGTAATAAGAAACTCGTTAAAAATAAAGGCTTGAAGTGAATTATCAGCTTCAAGCCTTTTTGTTTAAGCCTTACGTGAGCGGAAACTCTTTCGCATTGGATGCAGTTCTTGTTTTTTCATGGTCACTTCCAGTTGTGGGTGAGCAATCATAATGTTGTGATCCATAAACTTATTCTTAATGCGGCAGTGTAAGTCATGGGTCAAGCTTAAGCGGTGTCCGGTTTCTGCAGCGTAAGCACGAACTTCAAAACGTTGACAGTTGGCATCGAGCCCTAAGAAAAAGACTTCAGGGGCTGGATCATCTAGAACCAAGCGGCATTCATGGGCGGCATCAAACAGTAATTGAGTGACCAATTCAGGGTCAGCGACATACTCAACATTGATAAAGAGTTTGACGCGGGTAATAGAATCACTGAGCGACCAGTTAACAAATTGCTCGGTAACAAAAGCTTTGTTAGGCATGATCACTTCTTTACGATCCCAATCGACAATGGTGGTGGCTCGGGTCTGAATTTTTGTCACCATGCCAGTGAGATCACGAATAGTAACGGTATCTCCAATTCGAATTGGCTTTTCAAATAAGATAATAAGGCCAGAAATAAAGTTAGCGAAAATCTCCTGCATACCAAAACCGATACCCACACCGAGAGCCGCGACAAGCCATTGCATTTTGCTCCAGTCAAAACCAATCAGACCAGAGCCAACAATGATACCGATAAATATCGCAAAATAACGGGTTAGGGAGGTGATGGCATAACCGGTTCCTGGGCGTAAATCCAAGTGTTGTAAGATCAACAGTTCCATCGCTGCGGGTAAATCTCGCGCTAAAATGGTGGTTAAACCAAATGTTAGTACCGCGAGTAGCACACTGTTTAAGGTAATCGCACTCAGCTGATCAATACCATTAATCTTACTGGTTACATCCCACAGCGTAACGTTTTGTAGCGAGCTGGTGGCCAGATAGAGATCTGAAAGTAACCACGCCATCATTGCCAGATAAATCAGTAGCAGTAACGAGCGCAGTAAACGCAGCGATTGCGCGCTGATTTTATCTAAGTCAATTTCAGGCTCTTCAATCTCAATATTGATTTCGCTGGTACTGAAGTTTTCTTCTTTATCACCTTGTACTTCTGCCTGACGCTGCGCAATGATCTCTTGACGCTTGGCTTTCGCTCGTTCAAAAGCAAGACGGCGTTTTTGGATCAACATTAAGCGTTTACATAAGTAATAAATCAGCATGGTTACAACGCCAAGTACAGCCGATTGTTCCATGCGCAGCATAATGGCTTGAGAGGAACCTAAGTAACCGTTTAGTGCGCTATAGTTTAGAATTTGTGGGACTAAGATTAACGTCCACCAAAACAGATGATGACCTAAATGAGCTTTGCCTTCAGGAACATCACCATAGGTCATTGGTAGTTTTTGTTGCCACATACGATAGTGGAAATAACTTAAAGCACAGTTACTGATAATAAATGCCAGTCGCCCCAGAGTGCCATTGACTTCGATATCACTGTAATTGAGTGCAAAGTTTTGAATCACCATCATGGGAATGTAAATCCACAATAAGCGACGATAATGGGCAAACGTTGGGTTTACGACAAAGTCATCCCAGCCAAAATGACTGATGAAAAGGCCATTTTTTCGTACCAATTCTCTAATAAAGAAAAAGACGACTAATGCCATAGGGTAGACAATGGCTTGACCAAGATGATGGACAAATGGATATTGCCATGCTTCTTGTAATCCATAGCCAAATAGGGTGATCACCAGAGGTATGACCCACGCGAAGCAGAAGGCGACGAAGACATTAATATAACTGTAACGGAACTTGTCCATAGTCACTCGGCCAATCTTGGCGCTGGTCTTTTCTAAGTACTTCTTCCAACGTTTACGAGCCCAAATCTGGCCGCTGATCAGCAATCCACTTACAACGATGATAGTCAGTAAAATGAAGTGGTTTATGACCATTGGCGCTTTGAGTAAATTGATCCACTGAGATGGTGAAAAGAACCACTTTAGCTTTTCCCATGTATCAATGAGTAAATTAACACTGAGAGGGTTTGTATCTGGTGCCCAAAATAGACGTTTAGCCGCGAGATTTTTTAGGTCGGTCAGTTTGGTATTCAACTTATCATAAGCGACCTTTAGTACGGCCTGCTGATAGATAAGGGATTCTGAAGCAGCAATTAAGTCGTTGTATAAACCGATGTTTGCATCACTAAGCTCTTTTGCCATCACTTGCTGTTCTGGGGTAAGTCCTGAACTGGTAATGTGCTTTTGACGTTGAGATAAAGAATCCACTTGTTGTTGATATTCGTATTTTTTCAGCTGATTGCGACCAATACTGTTATCTAACGCTTCAATAGGGGGATTGCTTGGTAGCCCTTTAATTCGGTTACGCATGCTTTCACTAAACGCTGGGCTCAGTTTTAGCAGGTCGGTCATCGCATTTAGATCGTCTGCGGTTTTGGTTACTTCGCTAATTTGTTTATTGGCGGTGACCGCTTGTTGCTGCGTTTGTTCGTTTTGGTAGTTGAGGTTATTTAGCTCCCCTGAAAGGCGCTGATTAGCTTGAAGTAACTGTTGAATGACCAAGGGCTGATCACTCATGGATTCTTCAAGCTCTGTCCCTGTCTCTTGGTTGTCGCTACTGGCCATTCGCAATACACGATTTAAGGTACTTTGAAGATTGTTTCGGTACGCTTGGCGCGCTTCAATTTCTTGATTGTCGTATTGAACTTGGAGCTTGGCTAAAGTACGGCGATTACCTGAACTAAGCTGTTCTGCTTCCAGCATATTTAAGTAGCTGTTGAGATACTGCTCGTTGATTTGAAGTAAAAGTAGGGCATTCGTATCGTTAATACGGCGAGCTTGTTGCAGATCTAATTCGGTTGATTTTAGTTGGCGACGCAGGCGATCTGACTGAGCCGTAAAGTTATCAATACCTCGTTCGATTTCTAATAAGATATTTTTATGGGCGTTACGTGAGCTTTCGAGTTGCAGTAAAAGATTATCTTGTTCTGCAATTTCGAGGGTCAGCTGTTCTTTGTCCCATTGATTAAATTCAGGAAATTCACTAGTAGAGAAAGCATCAATTTTATTTTGTAGTGCTGCAACTTGTTTGGGAAAGGTATCTATCAGGTCGTCATACTGCTTGGTAAGACGATTAAACTCTTTTGCTTTAGCGACTTGGTTTTGCGCTTGTAGGTAGATATCGAGCTCTTTTATGGTCTCGGGAGTTTGTGGCTGCTTATTGAGGTACTCAATTTTGTCATTTAATGTTTGTTCATTCTCATTAGCGTGCGCAGGGGCAGTCACTAATATTGTGAACATCAAACAAACTAAGACAAACAGTCGTCTACCAAGCATAAAGCTACCTTTTCTTATTCTCTACCTGACTTGTTAGATTAACGTTAAATCATAGATTTGTTAAGGAATTAGCACTATTTTTGCGCACCGTTAATAGGTTACTGCATACGGGGAGGGTAAGATTAAAGCGAATTGATCTAATCCTCTGCAACTAAAAGAAAATAAAAGAAAAAGCCTTGACCCCATGGCACTAAATCTTTAAATTACGTCCCCGTTGTCACGGTAAAACTGTGATGGCAACAATGTGGTGAGGTGTCCGAGTGGCTGAAGGAGCACGCCTGGAAAGTGTGTATACGGCAACGTATCGAGGGTTCGAATCCCTCCTTCACCGCCATAACTTCTTACGAGAAGAACAAAACGGAGAGATGGCTGAGTGGTTGAAAGCACCGGTCTTGAAAACCGGCATACGTTTGTAGCGTATCTAGGGTTCAAATCCCTATCTCTCCGCCATATTTAGAAAAGCCGCTGAGTTTATGCTCAGCGGCTTTTTGCATTTCTGCGTTTTGAAATTATCTTGCAAGGTGTGTTTCATTTGTATTGCTGCTTTATTTTCATTACGTGATAGTAGTTATCCCAACGACTAGAGTGATACATTGCGGTGCACTCTAGTAATGGGAGTCCTTCATCAGTTTAGGCAGGAATACCAATAAGGTATGATAAAACCTGACATAATCACGACAAATATTAGATAGAATAAGCTCATCCGTTACTGTAATGTGAAGCATTATCATGTGCTGTGAGGTGATTATATGTCAAGCTTACTCAATACTTGTATTATCTCGCTATTTTTTGCATCAATGATAGTTCGGACTGTCATGTCTACTCATGTTATTCATTTAAATCTTGGTTATAGCAGCCCTCACTCCAACCTATACACTAACTACCTTTGTTCTAATTATATTATTAACTTATTACTCATTAGAGTATGAAAAACAAATAAGATCTCAATAGTAAAAAAGTAATATCGAATTACAAATTCTGAGCAGAGAGGAGATATTATTTTTAATATTGGATAACGTCATGAAGAGTTAGGGAGGGTCTAATCAGTTATATAGAGATAAGAAAGGATTTATTCTCTGGAGTAAATAGTTAAAAAACGACGGTTTAAATACGTTATTTGATATGAGAGTGTAAGTATTATAACAAAAATATTTAATTATTAAAAAATATATTGTAACGCAAATGTTTATATGGGGATATTATGAAAATTAGAAAACTATATAGTTGTATACTTTTGGGTATTAGTAGCTTATCTGCCAGTGCTATAGCTGAAGTTGATAATTATTCTACGGGCGTAGACGCTATATCAATATTAAGCAGTGTGCAAAATCCAGATCGTATTGTATATGTA
>NZ_JADQAK010000035.1:0-14760 GCF_022129285.1 Psychrobacter sp. Ps4 | reverse complement strand
ATTAATACGCTTAGTTTACCAAGTTTACTTGTACGGTTTCTTCAGCATAGCTCATACTTAGCACTACTTGTCGACGTATTTTCTATGGTATTTAAATCGCCAGTGATGCTAGCTTTAACATTACTTGAATTGGTAGATGAAGGCGTGAGCCACAGCACCATGATCATGCCTAGTAGAACAAAAGTAACACCTACTAAACGCCCAGCATTTATTTCTTTCACCGGTAAATTCATAAGACCGTACTGGTCTAATATTAATGAAATAAGCATTTGACCCGCGATCACGCAAACAATAAAGCGAGTTGCGCCTAAACGAGGGACTAGAATTAATGCGGATGTAATATAGATGACGCCAGCTATGCCACCAAACCAGACCCACATTGGTAATTGTCCGATTTCACTCAATATGGGCGTAGGGACACGCATAGAAAGAATGACAGGTATCGCTATAAGCACACTCACCAATAGCGACACTACCGTTGCCCAAAGAGGATGTCCAAGAGCACGGCCTAATTCAGCATTACTCGCAGCTTGGAGAGGGACTAAAGCGCCAGCAACTAAGGCGATAATGGCAAAAGAGATGCCAGTAAGTGATAGATTCATATGTTTGCTCCAGATTTATTTAATTTTCTGGAATAATTATTTCATATTAAAAATTTGAATTGAAATTATTGTTTTTTTACTTCACTATTCGTTATATGAATAACTTAAGACGTATTGACCTTAATTTGCTCGTGACGTTGCACGCATTATTAGTAGAAAAGCACGTATCACGAGCCGCTCTCCGGTTACATAAAAGTCAGCCGGCAGTTAGCCACGCACTGGCCCATTTACGTACCCTATTTGATGACCCTCTATTGGTTCGACGTTCAGGAAAATTGGAATTGACTTCGCGAGCGAGCGAATTGATTCTGCCCTTGACTGATGTTCTAGAGCAGCTTGGTGCGTTGATTGAGACCCCAGAATTCAATCCTCTCAATGCGAAGCGAGTATTTCGTCTGGCTATGTCTGACTATGGCGCGCGTGTATTTATGCCTAGTTTGGTGCGCTCATTAAGAATACTTGCACCTGGCATTGAGCTTGAGGTGAGTCAAGGAAGCCGCGAAGCGATGATGGCGGATGTGTTCGATGGTGAAACTGACATGGCTTTCGGTGTATTCCCAGATAAAGTGCCAGAAGCGCTTCGTATGCACACCTTATTTGTTGAGTCTTTTGCTTGTTTAGCAGACAAAAAAACTTTGCCAGAGACTGGTATTCTCGATAAAGATAGTTGGTTGGCTCGACCGCATATCCTCGTTGCCATGCAATCAGGTGCTAATAATGAAATTGAACGCGCACTTAGTGGCGCAGGGTTAAGTCGTCATGTTGTAATGACTTTGCCACATTGGGGAATTGCCAATCAATTAGTGGCTGGTACTGACCTCATTTTGACAGCGGCGCGGCGTAGCTTTGATGTGACTGATAGCAACTCACAGGTTAAAATATTTGAACCGCCTTTTCCAATTGAATCATTTGACTTTAAATTACTATGGCATCAACGCCGTGAGGGTGATGCGGCGCATAACTGGCTGAGGCAATTAATTATTAGTCTGCTCAATTCAGAACTTAAAGAAAAAAGTTAGCAGAACCACCTAAAATAATGACTCAATCTAACAACGTATACCTATTATCAATAATAGCCTGCTAATCATAAATGTGTTTATAGCGATTTTTGATCTATGCTGTTGAATATGTAAACAATAACATTAATATTTCGATGACTTTATATCCCACTGAACGAATTTAATGAGCTGATAATTGCTGAACTGATTCAATAAGTTCTGTACCTTAGTGAGGACTTGTATATTAGGCTGTAGGCTACTGATATCTTCCGTAAGGTATGGAATTACGGTTTACTTGTAATGCACATTAAGTAAGCTTTTCGAGGATAAGTTCAATTGTTTTCTATTCCATACTACTTATCTCCATATAAAGATATTTTTTATATCTAAACAATAGGCAGGTTATTCTCAATTTTCTTTAGTAATAAATTGAGAATAAGTAGCTCTTCCTCACTCATATCACTCATCAAGTCATTCTCCAATTGCACGTGTGATGCGACGGCTCTATCAATCAATTCAAGACCTTTTGGGGTTAGTTTGACTAATAAGCTTCGTTTGTCCTCTAGGTTATCAATGCGCTCAATAAGTTCCTTCTTTTCTAAATGCTGTAAGCGATTGGTCATCGTACCAGAACTGACCATCATGCTATCAAACAAAACGGTTGGGCTCATTAAATATGGGGTCCCTGTGCGTCGTAGTGTCGCCAACACATCAAATTCCCAATGTGATATTTGATAGTTTATCTTATAGTTAGCCGATAGCCTTCGCATTAATATCACTTCTAACCGTTTGATACGCCCTATAGTCTCCATTGCCAACAAAGTATCAGTAGCAAATCCTTGGTTTTGCCATTGACTAATAATTTTCTGTACCGCATCTTCTTGCGTACATCCTTTAGCTTGCATTGATTTACTCCTCGTTACGATCAAAATATTTATGATTCTGTAAATATTAAAACGTCTATTTCTACTAAGAAACTGCTCATAACGATAATAATAGCAAGATTATTATATTGACATCAAGATATTTAATGATATTCTGACATCAAGCCACATTTTAGGCCGTTAGGATATTATATGACTAAATTTACAGAACGAAATAGCTCTCCTTGTAAAAGTGTATGGCTAGTACCTTTAACTTGCCTTCTAGTTGGAGGCGCGTTACTTGGTATCTCTACCAACGTTGCAAAATATGCGGGTGAAATAGATTTGTCTCCGCTTGCCTTTTTATTTTGGTCAATTGCTGGTGCTGCCACAATCTTGTTAGTTATTGCGTTACTACGCCAGGAACTTCCACCTCTCAATAAACGCAGCTTTGAATATTACTTTATCTCTGCTTTGGTCAGCGTTGCAGGCTCTAACTTACTTTTCTTCTCCGCTATCTCCCATGTCGGTGCCAGTTTTGTAGCCCTAATCATTTCCTTACCACCACTTCTTACCTATCTTGGGGCACTAGCGCTAGGGATGGAGCGATTTCAGACGGTTCGAGCTCTTGGGGTTGCAGCTGCACTTGCCGGTGCAGGTGTCCTAGCTGCCCGTAAATTTTCTGCACCAGATGCCAGTGTGTTTTGGATTTTGATAGCACTCTGTGGCCCTGTTTTTCTCGCTATTGGTAACCTCTATCGTACATTGCGTTGGCCAGAAGGAGCGTCTCCCAATGCGCTTGCTCCAGGCATGCTTATTGCGGCTGTAGTCTTACTTGGCGCAACAAGCCTCCTACCGAACTTCTCACTGACTGTTCCACTGGGAGGTTTCCTGCCACTTGGTTTAATTACCTTACAGGCCTTCATATTCGCCGGTCAGTTTCAATTATTGTTTCTACTTCAAAAAACGGGTGGCCCGGTTTTGCTAAGCTTACTGGGGTCAGTTGGCGCCATTGTAGGTGTCCCTGTCGCTGTTTTTTTACAAGGCGAATCTCCACCGGACGGACTCATTCTAGGCGCCTCTTTGATTGCACTCGGTGTAGCACTTGTTACATGGGGTGGCATGAACATGATGGTACGATCGGAACAAAGACTTAAAGTGCCTGACAAGACCTGAATTTAAAAAGTTTGATTTCCTTTGTAAGTTTATTCAATAAGCCTGACCAACCTTAATCACACGATATAAATAACATTCTATTTAACAAAATTTAAAAGGATAAAAATATGCCGCAATCCAATTCAGCCAACCTACAACAAGCTTTCACTAAACGTCGGTCCATTTATGCTTTAGGTGGCAACTTAACGGTAAAACCACAAGCAATTATTGATATTGCTGAGCGCACAATACTAAATACCCCTTCAGCCTTCAATTCACAGACGACACGTCTGGTAGTGTTGTTTGGTAAGCAGCATAAGCAGCTATGGGATATCACTGAAACCCATTTACGTAAGGCGGTTGGCAGTAACGACTTTTCAGGTAGTAAACAAAAAATGGATGGTTTTCGTGCGGCTGTGGGTACAGTTATGTTTTACGAAGATAAGGAGGTTATACAATCGTTGCAAGATAAGTTTGAGCTATATGCTGATAGATTTCCTATTTGGGCGCAGCAAACCTCAGCAATGCATCAATATGCTATGTGGCTAGAATTAAGTGCTTTAAATATTGGTGCAAATCTTCAGCATTATAATCCACTAATCAATAATGATATTGCATCAGCTTTTTCAATTCCTAAGCAGTGGGAACTGGTTGCTCAAATGCCATTTGGTAACACCGTTGAGCCAGCTGGCAAAAAAAACTATCAGTCAGCCAGTGAACGTATCAAAGTGTTTGGACTGTAGTAACAAGGCTTTGGTGCTAATGTCAGTATATCTGGACATCCTAAAGTCAGATTGTCTCGAATATATACAGTAGACAGAGCCCTTAATTTTTACGATTTTTTAGATCTAAAATGCTAGCGCATATTTGATTATTGCTACTGCAAAAGATAACCAATTAAAGTTGTGATACTGCATCGACTCATAATTAAAAAAGACACATAGCCAATAGTGTGAGGTAGGAAATAAATAAGTTTAGTCATAACCAATGGATACTAGTCACCATAATAATACTCGTAGGTCTTAATCTTAGGCCTATTATGGCCTCCATATCTCCAATCATACCCGTGTTAGCAGATGCCATAGGAATCAATAATCAAACTGCTGGACTATTGACTACTTTGCCAGTTGCAATGATGGGCTGCTTTGCGCTTTTAGGTCCCAGAATTCAATCTAGAGTAAGCGAGTATATAGGTATATTAGTTGGATTGTTGGCGATAGCGCTTTCTTGTGGCTACCGATTTTTTGCTGACTCTACATTACTTCTACTACTGACTTCTCTCATTGGAGGCATTGGCATAGCAATCATCCAAACTCTAATGCCCGCCTATTTAAAAAGAATTGCGCCAGACAATGCTAGCGTTTTTATGGGGTTATTTACAACAGGTATTATGGCGGGGGCTGCAATATCAGCTGCTACAACCTCTCCTTTAGAAGGAGTATTTGGCTGGAATATCGCTTTATCGATTATGGCTATCCCTGCCATATTGGCAATTATGCTGTTTTTCTCTGGTATGCCACATATCAAGAGCAGTAGAAACGGTTATTTACCTCTACCTATAAAATCTAAAAATGCATGGCTGTTAATGCTTTTTTTTGGCATAGGAACAGGTGCATACACATTGGTTCTAGCTTGGTTGCCACTAAGTTACACCCAGCTTGGGTGGAGTAGAGATGCTTCTGGCGCTTTACTAAGTATTTTAACGGTAGCAGAAGTAGTTTCTGGCATCTTAATTTCTATATTTATCAAAAAATTCACCGATCGCCGAAAGCCATTATTTGTCACTTTATCGCTCATATTAGTTGGTTTAATATTGCTTATCTATATCCCCTCAAAGCTTGCATTTTTAACCGTTATAATTTTAGGTTTAGGGATTGGTGCTTTATTTCCTTTATCTTTAATCATAGCGCTTGATTACGCCTCTAACGCCAAGCAAGCAGTGACTTTATTAGCTTTTGTGCAAGGTGGTGGATACTTAATTGCTTCAGTATTCCCGTTCATGGCAGGTGTTTTGATTGATGCTTCAAGTGAGTTAACGGGAGCATGGATTGGAATGATTATTGGGGTTTTACTGTTATTCACTATTTGTAATAAATTCTCTCCACAAGATTTTGTGGTTCGTTATTAGTATACTTTAAGATAAAAGTAGGAACTAAAAGAAAGGATATATTCTAATTATGGACACCAATTTATTTGAGCTATGCTCAAGGTATTATATCTAGCCAAACCTTCATAGTAATCATCTAACCAGTTGAATTTAAAAGGCACTACGGTCTTACCCGTTTTATCGATGACGCCATACTTATCATTTTTACTGACGACTACCCTACCATCACTGAAATCGCCTGCCGTTTGGTAAGCATAGGGTATGACCATTTTACCCGTTTTATTCATATAGCCATATTTACCGTTTTTATAGACGGCAACCAAGCCTTCTTTAAAGTCACGATAGTCAATAATCACCCCATAAAAAAGCGGTGCTTGATGTTCAACCGGTATGACTAGTTTGCCAGCTTCATTGATATAGCCTTGCATGTATAAATAGTCTTCGTAATCCTCAGCGCCATCGTAACCTTTGACCATACCCATTTTCATTAATGAGACACGAGCCATGCCCTCAGAGAAATTGCCATAACTATAATATTCTGCAGCTACAAAAACCTTCCCGTTATCATTTTTATAGCCACACTTAAAATCATTATTATTCTCTACCTCAAAACTCTGCAATGCGGCCACAGCAGGTAATATCGCAAATACGCCACAGAGACCTAAAACCAGTGACGTTTTTTTATTATATATTTTCATCTTAATCTCGGTTATAAGGTGTGGAAGCGATATAGCATTGATAAAAACTGGCCTATATAACACTGCTACTATGGGTATTAAATTTAGGGGTTCCTATGTCACTCAAGCAATTAAAAGGGATGCCACTGCTACATGATTCACACAACCATTGGCAACGTTTTCTTAACACGGCAGATAAGCTGTCAGGTGCAGTATTTAACCAAACCGCGCTGTCTTTAGATGCTGCTTTAGCAGGGCAGGGAGTTGCGATTACTTGTCAGGCGTTCGTACAAGCAGATTTGTCTGCGGGGCGTTTGGTACAAGTTAGTAAGTTAGATTTAACTGTTGAGCCTGATTACTACCTTATTCGTAAACGCACATCAGTATCACGACCTGCTGTAGATGCGGTATGGGAGTGGTTTATTGAAAACTTGGTTATTGGTTGATTAGTCTGTAATAGCTATACCCCAAGGAAACCAGCTACTTCACCCTTCAAACCTATTAACATACCACTTATAACTGAACAGCACCAGTACCGTCGAAGACCCGATATGTCTAGCTGCCTTGCAGTCAGTGAAACATTGCTGTTGTTGCCTTCTATTTATTTAACAGCTTCAGCTTTGGAAACTGTACTATAGACTCTGGTTTTCTTAGTCATGATAAACTCCTCATAGAGTCGTTAGTTTACCAACTTCTTCTCCAAGATTCCTTCAGCATAGCTCACCAGCACCACTGAGTATTTCTTTGGACTCTTGCACTCATAAAAGCTAGTCTACTATCTATACTAGCATCACATTGCTGTATGCCTTAATAGTCATGTAAACTACAATTGAGCAGAGCCGATGCAGTGCTACTCATACTCATTGCACTGATCGCTAAAGATCCTGAACCAATTTCGAGGAAACTTCGTCTATCCATGACTATCTCCTTATTGTAATTTTGAAAATACAAATTTTTATTAGCCTTATTTTTATTAGCCTTATTTTTATTTAAATAAGTATGAGATTCAATAATAAGATACACCTACTCCTTAAGACGTTCGCCAATACACCTTCATAACCATATCTTGGCGAGATAAATCAAACTTAGTTTTTAATTGGCGCCTTAATATTTTGGCATCAGCTGCGCTAAGCGCGCCCCAAACCTTCTCTATAAGAATAGAGCCGTCTTCTAAACGTGTATCTATAGCTGAGACAATAGCATCAGGAAGATCAATAGAAGGTGTATTCAAAATATGCACTATATTGTCTTGTTTAAAACTATTTATCTCTGCCAATGTCTGACTTAATTCGATCTCTTGTAGATAAGACAGCTCTGCACCATCATTCGTCATGACAATGACGATTGGCGCTATCGGATTTTGCCAATTTTCTAATAAATTAGCGACTGTCGGCATAGAGGTTTCGTCGCAGATAAGCAGGCACTGACCCTCATTTAAATGCGCAATCTTTTCTGGATAATCGCGTACACTTTTAAGCTGTGTTCCTGCTTGAACCGCTCTCGCCCAATTACCGCCAGGTGTATCACCATGAATATAAGTATCCACCCAACCTTGTATTTGCTGAGTTTCTGCATCTTGCCATACTTTTCGTAAGGTATAATAACGCTGTAATTTCTCCGAGGCGTTAGCAGAGGCGTTGGTAGATTCATGACTAACTGATACGTCAGCATTCACTTCAAACAGATAGGCGTATCCTGCATGATTCAGTGGCGTATCAACAGGTGCAGCGACTACCAATCGGAACATATTCGGGCTGGCGTAATAACCATCAATCACAGTGAAATAACGCTCTTGCTGTTTTATCGCCTGCTTGCCAAGTTTCTTTGAAGCCACTTGCAAGAGGTTAATATATTGCGACTTCAAAGTAATGGTTTCATCAATCACATTTTCAAATTCAATAAAAAACTGGCTGACGGCATCAGGTAATGCTTCAGCTTTGTGATTTGGCAGAATTTCCACATTTTGGACTGATGCTTCGAGCAATAATCCATCGCTATAAACCTCTGCTACCACAACTGCCATCTCATTACTGAGCTTGGTGTCAGCAAATGCTTCTACAAACAGCGCCAATTCATCTTGGTGTTCATCATTGACATGATTCATGAACTTTATTTTAGCCGCCACGGATAATGGCACTTTATCTGTATGATATTGATCAAAAACTTGGGACATTACTTACCCCTTATCAAAAATTGGTTGTATAAAAAAGACAAGGCGCATGATTCACTCAATCGCCTGATCCATTAATATTGTGTGATAACAATACTTTTAACTAGAATCAAAACTAGAACTTATAAGACAGCGACGCTTTTACTTCACGCTCATCACCTGGCATATTAGAGGTATTGAGTGAGCCGACGCGGACATAACGGTCTTTATTTAACAGGTTATAAACGTTTAATTGACCAGTATTGAGGTCTGTTTGATATCACTATCTAGATAGCTATAACCACCAGATACCTGCAACTTAGGCATAATGATAATCAGCCTCTCTATCAGAATAGCGAATACCGACACTTATGACACCAGCACTAGCCAGACGATGCTCAAAATCAGCAAACACATCATGGCTCTGACTGTTAAAGTCGTTCCACTTAGCCCCATAAAAATCATTATTAGGTAGGGAGATTAAAGATTTATCAGCAAAGGTAGGCAGACCATTATTGGGGGTGATTTGTCGAACTTACATCAAATAACCCAGACCAAATTTACTGGTATCATTCAATTGCTTATCAACACTGACGTAGGTCGTACCGTTTTGATTGTATTTACCACAGATGTCATCAACTACTGAATTGGAGCGCTGATTGTATTGCAGCACCGTGCGACCAACGAGACTCTCATCGGCGCTCAAGCTGCCCTGAAGACCAGCAGATACGCCATAGCATTCTGGATTGCTAATATTGGCTTTACCACGCTTTCGAACCAAATTCACCACACCGCCCATCTCTGACGCTGAGTTAAACAAGCCAGAAGGTCCGCGCATAACCTCTACTCGGTCAAATGCGGCTAAATTAGGCAAGGTGCCATTGATACTTGCCATGGGAGATGCGAGCCCATCAATACTATATTGATCATATTCATAACCACGAGAGTAAATAGATGAGCGCCCATCATCATTTTTCAGAACTCGTAAACCGGTCGTGCGCTTAGCAATTTGGTCTAACGTATCAAGATTTAAGTCATCAATTTTTGCTTGGATCAATGGCATATAAAGGGTTCACGGTTACCACAATCGTATCTAAAGTGCTACTAGGCAATGCATCAGCACTATCTTCTGATTCAGCCGCTATCGCTGGTAACGACATGAAGAGTAAAAATAATATAGAATAGCACAGCGGTGACAGTCTAAAATGCGAGGATTGATTTGAGGTATTATGAACCACGTTAGTATTCCTTAAAGCCATAGTAGATAACCCATTGGGTTTGTTAATGGCATTAAAAACAGATAGCTATTAAATAAAAACAACTCTAACTTCATCTAGTGAAGTCAGAGCCTGCTCTTACCGGTTAGCACTCAACAACTAAAATCCTCTAGCATTATCACTAGTAGCGGTATAAAAGATATTGAAGGCACTATTAGCGCCAGTTTTGACAACTTTACCGTCTACCGTTGCACTGGCTTCGAAATTAACACCACCACCTGCACTTTCACCGCTAGCAATGTTCGGCAAGGTCAGTGAATGCACGACCACTTTCTTATTGGTAATGGGTGTCCCTGCTTTGGTTAATTTTGTACCCCGTGGTTTGACCACTTCGCCCTCTGCAACGACTTTCGTTAAATCATCATAAATAATATCGAAATCTAATAATTGTGCCTGATCAAGTTTTGCTTGTCCGTTGACAACAGGAATACCAACAAGAGACTTGCTGCCACGGTGAATCATGCGATTATCGATAACTTTACCATTATCTAGCTTTCTGGCTTCTACAGCGACTGAATTGGTTCGAGCCATCAACATCACTTTATAACCTGGTACCGCAACTTTACCTTTTCCATCAAAAATATCTGCGACCAATTCTGGTGCATTTTTCGCTTTATTGATGACTACTCGAGCAGAGTTTTCAGAAACGGGATAGTCTTTGCCGTCAATCGTCAAATAACGACTATCGGCATAGTTGCTTTGCGTTTTCATGAGACCGTTGGTCACAGAATGAGAGGTAGATACAGGCGTTACGCTCGATGGTGACATCGTATTTTGACATCCTATAATCCCTAAAGATAACAGCGCAATAGATAAAACTGAAAATTTAGATAATAGATTTTTGCTGAAACATGACTGAGTTGAACGTGACATAATTTAATCTCATAAGAAGGATTTTTGTGAAATGCAGAACTACTAGAAAAAAATTGTAATTGATAACGATTATCATATGCATTATTATTACGATAATGTAACTAGTTGTCAATCCTTATCAAGGATATAAAATACATTTGTTAATTCTCTTACAGTTTTCATATAAGCAATACTATGCTCAAGGCTTTTTGAATATGATAAAGGATAGGTATGTCAAAATTTCAGACAAAATTTGCAATTATAACGATAACCATAGCAGGAGTAATGATGTCACCAAGCTATGCTAAACCTGACTTGACCAAGACAGTAGATATGAGCTTATTGCATGCCAAAGATACCGGATATCGTTTCGTATATCATACCTTCATTAAATCTGCACCAGAACTACCCTCCTCTAGCGTAACAGATTCACAATTGAAAACGCTGAAAGCCTATGCAAAACCTCGTCATTATCAAGTATGGTTAGCTATTCCTGAGCAAACAACCGATCATCAACTCTCTAACAATTCTGTAAAAACTCCTAGTAAATTACTTTATATACTGGATGGTAATGCGGCTATTGATGATTTAGATACAGAAACGCTGCGCGCCTTATCCAAGTCTACGCCAAAAAAATCAGCGCCTGCTTTAGTCTTTATAGGTTACCAAACACCTTATCGCTTCGATGTCGATGCCCGCGCCTACGACTATACCCCACCATTATTAGCCAACACTATAGATAACAGTGCGTTTACAGAAGAAGGTAGAGAGCGATTAAATGGTGGTGCAGAGCATTTTTATGGGCTGATGGAAAAAGAAATTAAGCCGTGGGTATATGAGCAGCTAGGCGAAAAACCAAAGCAAGAAGCGATTTGGGGACACTCTTACGGTGGTTTGTTTGTATTGTATAATTTGTTCAAGCACCCTGAAGCTTATCAGCAGTACTTCAGTGCTGATCCTTCGCTATGGTGGCAAGATGGAGAGATGATTAACTATTGGCAAGCGTATCAAAACCTTCCTGAAGCGCAACTTGCAGATATATCCAATAATAAACACAAACAAATACGACTCACTTTTAGTCACTCTGCAGAGCAAACCACTATCCCAGTAGTAGTGCCCACTCTGATGAGTAAAAAAGAATTCGCCAAGGAAGTCTGTGACCACTTTGAGAAGAGTTGTAGTTATCAGTTTTACAATCAATCACACGGAGAAGTATTTACAACCTCTCTATTGGAGAGCTTAAAACGTTTCTAAGACTGACTTTTCATAGAAAAACTGTAGGCTTATTCTTATGGATCTATAGCAGATATTTTAAAACCTATACTTTAAGACTCTTCAACTCCCCCTATCAATTGGAATGATACCTATTTCTTAAAAAATCATTACCTTAATAATTATGGTTTAGACCTCCTAGCGATGAGTGATTTTAAGATTGAGTATGTTCAAGATACATTTAGCACTCAGACCTTATCTACTAGATAAGAAAAACCTCGCTAGGTTACCCAAGCAAGGCGGGAGAGAAAGGTTGTTATGATATTTATGTTTATTATTATCTTATTTGTATTTAATAATAGCGGGATTGATTATATTGAAAGCCAACTCTGCTAAATAGCTCCTAGTTTTCATTACTATTCATTTACAAAGACTATTTTGCTCAGCCCTGCTTGACTGGCTACCGCCAGTACCTGCGCCACCGTCTCATATCTACTTTCTTTATCTGCTCTTAATAGCACGGAAGGGTCTTTACCAGCTCCACTTTGCTGTTGTAGACGCACCCCTAGTTCTTCCATACTAATAGGATCGCTATCCCAGAAAATACCAGCATCTTTATCTATACTAATTTGGATTGCTTCAGGTGGCTGCTCATTGATTAGCGCACTGGTTTTGGGTAAATCGAGCGGTACTGTTGGATTCAAAACAGTCGCTGTCAATAAAAAGATAATCATCAATACCAACATGATATCAATCAGTGGAATGAGGTTCATCTCATTCATACTTTGGACGTTATCATCACTTAACTGAAATGCCATAATATTCTCTATCGTGTGTCAGTCTTATACAAAATCATAAACTTTTGCTTTAAAAAGCCATCCAGCGCTGGCATTTACAACAACTTTATATAGTCAAGGAATTTTAGAATCGCTACAAGGCGACCGACCGCAGATAGTACACTGAGTACATTTAGTGCGGGTAACACCGTAGCGGTTTAAAAGTGCTCTGACTATAAATAAAATCTAGCAATGCTACTGTTGGTAAGCCTCTTGTGTATCAGTATGAATACTACTATTGCTATGAGCACTCTTACTAAAAGTGACATTAGTGGTTATGCCTTGCTTTTCAGCTACATTATGAGGCTCCATTGAAGGTTGCATTGCTGCTAAATCAACAGACTGCGCCAATAAATCATGGGCTCTATCCTTGGCATGGTACATTACCCGTCGATTGATACGTACGGCAAGGTTATAAAACACCACTGCTGGAATTGCGACGGCAATACCGAGACCTGTCATAATGAGCGCCTCGCCAACTGGTCCTGCCACTTGTCCAAGTCCTGCTTGCCCACTGGTACCGATATTATGTAACGCGTGAAAAATACCCCACACTGTACCAAATAACCCAATAAATGGCGCGATCGCTGCAGTGGTACCTAAAATAGGTAGGCCGCGTTCGCTAGCAAAACGGTAACGCCCGATATGCTTTAATAGTGCTTGCTCAATGACTAATCGATGCATAGCAGCATCAGAGTTAATCACAGCTGAACGCTTCATCTCAACCTGCTGACTCAAATCATCAGCAACACAGGCGGCCAATTTTCGGCTTTGTAATATACGAATAATACCAGTTACCCAAGAGAGCACCGATAAGACCAATAGCAAGAAAAACAAGCTTTTGGTCACCAAATCGCTGTATTGCCAGTAGCTTGTAAAATTCATATCAGACTCCTTAATATGTTATGCAATCATATGAGTTTGTTGCGAGTACCGCATATCCACTTATCATGAAAAATCATCAGTAATGATTCTCTAAAAATAATAGGCTCGTTAAATAACTAAATTTTATGGTGCTGCATAACTGATAGGTAAAGTTACATTACCCACCACTGGTACGCCATTTTTCGTAAAGGGTTTAAATTTACCAGAAAGTACTTGTTGTTGAGCATCCCTATCGAGTGCGGCGTTGCCAGAAGATTGCGCTAAGCTCACATTATCAATGCTGCCTTGCTTATTAACTTGTAGTACCAAGACAACTCTAAAGGTTTCCCCTGATCTAGCACCTCGTCTGGCACGAGCAGGAAAACTAAAACTCGGTGCTGATGCCCAGTTAGCGTTGGTCGCAGTGAAATTGACTGGTGTATTACTTGCAGCAGCAGCTTGTTGATTAGCTTTCTCACGAGTCGCGGCTTCAGCTTTTGCATGGGCGGCTTGTGCAGCTTTGGCATCGGATACGGCTTGCGCTTCACGATCTGCCTTTGCTTTGGTATCCGCTGCAGCCTGAGCCTCGCGCATAGCTTTAGCATGCGTTTGTTGATTAGCCTTTTCAGTCTGTGCTGCCAATATTTTACGTTCGTTATCGGCTGCTAAAGCGCTTGCTTGAGCTAAGACATCCGATTCTTGTGATTGTATTGATTGTTTGATGATAGGCTTACTCTCTACTATCTTTGTTGTTGCAGTAGCTGGTTTAGTATCAACTTGAGGCTTTGGTTTCTCCTTCCTCACAACTGGTTGCACTGCTTTTTTTGGCTCTGGTTTTGCCTCAGGTACGCTAACAGATTGTGGTTTAGGCGCTTTAATAGGTTCGACTTCTGCGACTGCCATCACCGGCTCTGCAATTGTCGTAACTTCTGACACCAACTGTATTTCTATAGGCGGTGTTATTTCAAGTGGCTTAATAGTAATCACAGGGGTTTTGACCATCACCAATGCGATTGCTGTCAGCAAATGTAATGCGACAACACAACCCATAACTGTGGATGTTAATTTAACTGATGGTATATTGAAACTTGTTGAACCCATAACAGCCTAATAATTTTAGGGGCTGTAGTAGATAAGCACTATGCTAGACTACTTTTATGAAGATAAC
>NZ_JADQAK010000034.1:13650-15067 GCF_022129285.1 Psychrobacter sp. Ps4 | reverse complement strand
CCAAAACCTAGAGATTGGTTTATCGCTGGTAGTTATTATAATTACGCTATTGTAGGGCCTGATGCTATGTTAGTGACATATCCTGGCGGCGGTTACCAGTCGCTTGATAACCATTTAAAACCTATCAATGGGAGTCGTATTCCTATTGATGTCATTAAAAAACAAGTTGATTTAATGGCGAAATACTATAAACATTAACCAGAAAAGAATAGAGACCCAAGTAACTTACAAGCTGTAATGTCAGTACTCTGAATTTTGCATCTCAAAGTTACTTGGGCATAACGACTTACTTAAGATGGGTCGTTTTTATAGGAATTATTATGAAAATTTGGGTAGATGCGGACGCTTGTCCTAACGTTGTAAAAGAGATCCTTTTCCGGGTTGCTAATCGTGTCGGTGTGCAAGTGACTCTTGTCGCAAACCAATTTATTCGAGTACCTGCATCGGCACATATTCGTTCGATACAAGTAGAAGCGGGATTTGATGTGGCGGATAACTACATTGTCCAGCAAGTAGAAGCGGGTGATTTGGTGATTACTGCTGATATTCCATTAGCAGATGAGGTGATTACAAAAAATGGTCATGCATTGAATCCAAGAGGGGAGATGTATACAAAAGAAACGATTAAGCAGAGACTTCAAATGCGAGATTTTATGGAAACGCTAAGAAGTAGTGGTATTCAAACAGGAGGTCCTGCACCGCTTAGTCAGGCAGATAGACAAAATTTTGCGAATAAATTAGATAGCTTTATCGCGAAAAATTTTAAAAAATAATTCCTGATTTTTTGAGTAAAAGGATTTACTTATGAAAGTATTACAGCTTGATCATCTCGTTTTAACCGTTGAAAATATAGATAGAACTTTAAGATTTTATCAGGTTGTTTTAGGGATGAAGGTTATTCAGTTTTCTGAAGGGCGTGTTGCCTTAGAGTTCGGAAATCAAAAAATTAATTTGCATCAGACAGGCTCAGAATTTGAACCTAAAGCTGCTACTGTACAGCCAGGTAGCGCCGATCTATGCTTTATTATTGATGTAGATATTGCCGACTTTTGTGCCCATTGCTCTTCACTTAATATTCCTGTTTTGCAAGGACCAATCCAACGGACAGGGGCTATGGGGAGTATAACTTCCGTGTATATAAGAGATCCTGATGGCAATCTCTTAGAGTTATCTAACTATCTGATTTAATAAGATTGTTTCTAACTAGTCCGCGTTTGATATTCTTACACATTTTGCCAAATCGATAGAGCTCATCAAAGTTAGGCTTTGTCCCTCGAGCAAGAGCGTGTTCCCAGTAAGAGACTTCTGATTCAAGCATTTCCATCAGTTTTTTAGGGCAGCCAATACAACTATTTTCAGGCCCACAAGTAAATGTACTCTCATCATAAAGAGGTAACTCAGTTTTAACCTGCGATAT
>NZ_JADQAK010000034.1:12363-13550 GCF_022129285.1 Psychrobacter sp. Ps4 | reverse complement strand
ACCGCATGAGTCATTCCCCTGAATATAAATAAGTGAGCTGGCATCATGGCGAACCAATATAAAAGTCCACTAAAACCAGCAGGATGCCACCAAGCTCTAATATCAAGGGTTCGGTAGTCGCCATGATCTTTTATCGTAAATTCAAGTCGACCAAGACCTGGTGCTTTCATACCAAATAAGAGCGAAATAAAATGTTTATCTTCTAGCGCTATAACTTTCCACGAGTCAATCCTATCGCCCATCTGTAAATTATCTGGGTCTCGACGATAGCGCTCACAAGCGTTACCCCCAATTATTTTGTCCATCCATTCGCGTAAATGCCATAAAGAATTGGCAAAGAAATATTCCGTTCCAGGAGTTCCTAGTCTTTGAATTTGTTGCCATAAAGCATCGAGTGAAGCATCTGTTTTTAATGTGTATCCTGCTTGTTTGGGGTAATAACCATAACCTGTTTGCCAACGTTCTATTGCATCTGGGTCAAATCCCCAAATAGGGTTTGCCACAACTTCTACTTGTTTTTTTAGGGCTATTGAAACGGCTTCTTCATAGGTCAATAATGTTTGTGGTATAGCCTGTTGAATCTGTGTCCCATCGGCTGGGAGGTCAAATCTCAGTCCACCAATTAACGCTTTGGCAATATTGGTTGGAACCGAAGTAATAAACCTTAACCAGTAAGCGGCTAAGGTTGGACTTAAAAATGGAATGGGTAATACTCGAATAGGTTTATGGATGATCTTACCTAAGCGAATCATTTGATCTTTATAGCTCATTTGCTCTGGGCCTGATACATCCCAAATACGATGTGAAGAGGGCGGCATATTGATCAGTTCAAAAAGATAATGGAGTAGGTTACATAAGGCGATAGGCGAATTGCGAGAAGTCACCCATTTAGGCGTTAACATAATAGGTAGGTGGTAGACAAAATCACACATTACTTCAAAGGCTGCAGATCCTGGCCCGATAATAATACCAGCACGCAGTTCGGTTACTGGTTTTTCACTTTGTCTTAATATCTCGCCTGTCGCCTTTCGAGCAATTAAATGTTTAGAATCACTGTTGTTACTTTGTAATGCACCTAAATAGATAACGTGTTTTACTTGGCTTTGTTTTAATCCATCACTGAAATGTTGTGCTGCTTCAATCTCATAGTCAATAAAGTCATGGCCGTGTGTCATGCCGTGAACCAG
>NZ_JADQAK010000034.1:0-12263 GCF_022129285.1 Psychrobacter sp. Ps4 | reverse complement strand
TCTATGATGTTTTCAAGTCGTAGTCTGGTTGATATTTTAATGCTCGGCCAATTAGGTCAGACCGATGTTGCTGCGATGGGCATTGCGGGACGCGCTATTTTTGTGGCAACGATTATGCTCTTTGGTGTGACCACAGGGGGAGCTTTATTGACTGCTCAATATTGGGGAGCAGGAAATAGCGAGGGTGTTAAACGTTCGACGGCTTTAACTTGGCTCATGAGTAATATTACGGCACTAATAGCGGCAGGTGTTTTTTTCTTCTCGCCGGAGAGTGTTATTTCTCTTGCGACCAATAATTCTGAAGTAGTGGCTTTAGGTGCTCAGTATTTACAGATCACAGCATTAAGTATGTTCCCAATGGCTTTTGGCATCAGTATGGCTGTCGGATTACGCTCAATGCACCAACCAGGAGTAAGTACCTTTTTTAGCGCAATCGGAATTAGCTTAAATATCCTCTTGAACTGGCTATTGATTTTCGGTAAATGGGGATTTCCTGAGATGGGAATTGCTGGTGCTGCTTGGGCGACAGTAATCAGTGGTGTGGTTGAAGTTAGTCTTTTATATGCCTACTTATATCGTCGCAAACATCTACTATCTTTTGGGCTAAGTACCATTATTGCTGCTTGTGAATGGATTTATGTAAAACGTTTTTTAACCCTCTCTTTGCCGACCACATTTAACCATTTAGCTTGGTCTGCGGGTATTTTTGTTTACCACGCTATTATTGGTCAATATGGGGTAGAGGGGCTGGCGGCATTATCCGTGATGACGCCGATAGAATCGTTGTCTCTTGCATTTTTAATTGGTAGCTCAAATGCTGCAGCCGTTATGATTGGAAACCAGTTGGGTGCCAATAAAATGGAGGAAGCTTATCACCAAGCATGGGCTGTTTCCTGTTTTAACCTACTTAGTAGTATGGTGATGGCAATATTAATGCTGCTAATTAAAGAGCCGGTTCTGAATCTATTTACAGCGCTGACACCAGAAACCCGTGCATTAACTGAGCATTTCTTTGTCATTTATACTGGATTATTAATCATCAAAAGTATTCCAATGACTATGATTGTTGGTATTTTACGTGCTGGTGGTGATATTCGATTCTGTTTCTATCAAGATATTATTGCTCAGTGGGTTATTGGTATTCCTGTTGTTGCCATTTGTGCGCTGGTTTTCAAAATTCCAGTAGAGTGGATTTATGCTCTGTTAGGGCTAGAGGAGCTTGTGAAATGGGTGGGATCAACTATTCGTTTACGTTCGAAAAAGTGGATGAATAACTTGGTTGCTTAGTGAGATAAAAAATCGGCCATTAATAAAATAAATCCTAAGGCCATTAGGTTAGGTATATACTTAAATTAATGGCTATTTCGGATAATCTTACAATACCAACCCGCTTAATAAAACAACGTATTTAAGCTGTATAACTGACCAGTTTTGTTAGCGTTATGTGGGTAATCAGCCCATTTTGTATTGATTGTGTAACAGTTTGCATTCTATTTGAGTGCATGATCAGAAAACTCCTTTCTGTCTGTGTGGGTTTGCGGTAAATTTTACTTACAGATGTACAGCTTTATTGAACGATAAGAGCTGTACGCAATGACTTAACTGGATTTGAGGGCATAAATGTTACGACTGGCTCAGCTTTGTAAAGGCTACCAAGATGGCAGTGAGTACCATTCTGTTTTACAAGGAGCAGAGTTAAATCTTGAACGCGGAGCACAATTGGCTCTGATGGGAGAGAGCGGCTCTGGTAAAAGTACGCTACTAAATTTAATTGCAGGATTAGATTCATGTGACGCGGGTGAGATCTGGCTCGGAGACACTCCTATTCATGCAATTTCTGAGCGTCAAAGAGCTTTGTTTCGTCGTAATAATATCGGCCTAGTTTTCCAGCAGTTTAATTTATTACCGACCATTACTATTGCAGACAATATTCGTTTTTGTCGCCAATTAAAGGGGTTACCAGAGAGCCCTGATTTATGGCGCCAAATTATATCAGCGCTTGATCTTATGTCTCTGTTAGAGCGTTTTCCTGAAGAAGTTTCCGGTGGACAGCAGCAGCGCGCTGCAATAGCACGTGCTTTGTATATGGAACCCCAAATTCTATTAGCAGATGAACCAACAGGCAGTTTAGATGAGCGTAATGCTGGCGCTGTTATTCGTCTGTTAACTGGTTTATGTCAAAAACTGCAATGTACACTTTTGCTTGTTACCCACAGTGAGCAAGTCTCTTCTCAAATGCATGGCTGTATCCGATTGCAAGGGGGACAGTTGCATGTTAAGCCCCGTCATTAAGGCGTTATGGGGGCATTATAAGCGCCATCCATTTCAAATCATGCTGGTCTGGCTTGGTCTAACGCTGGGAATTGCACTTCTTGTTGGTGTAATGGGGGTTAACCAACAAGCGAGAGAAAGCTATCGACAAGGTGAACTTCTATTTTCAAATCCTTATCCTTATCGTATCCGTACAGCACAGTTAGGTCTTAAAGTTCCTCAAGGTTTCTATATTCAATTAAGACGTGCGGGACTTAAATCGTGTGCGCCACTTGATAGCTATCGAATCGTGACAGAGCAGGGGCGTGATTTTGAACTCGTCGGGCTCGATCCTGTTGCTATGTTCTCTGCTTTTACTCGCAGTGAGAAAAATATGGCAGCACTGCGAGCCGATATGCTGGACTTGATGAAACCGCCATATCCTATTATTGCTGGAGAGCAGCTTGCTAGTTATATGGGGGTCAAATCAGGCGATATGATCACATTAGATAGCGGCAAGAAAATTGGTCCAGTTGAAATAGTACCTGATGAGTTAACTGGCGGTCCTCGGTTAGTTGCCGATATTGCAAGATTAAGAGATATCCAGCCAAGTTCTGGCTTTACATCTATTGTTTGTGGTGAGATGAGCCATGAGCAATTAGTGCGCTTAACTCAGATATTACCTCCTGGCTTAACGTTACAACGTAACCAAAGTGCGAGACTTGAACCCCTAACTAATGCGTTCCATTTGAATTTGTTTGCGATGGGAATGTTATCGTTTGTGGTTGGATTATTTATTTTCTATCAAGCGATGTCTCTCTCTTTTACTCAGCGCCAGCCATTAGTTGGACGATTAACTCAGTTAGGCGTAACCGGCCTACAACTAGCCGCAGCACTCTCAATAGAATTAATTTTGTGGATTATTTTAGGTTTAATTGGCGGTAACCTGCTAGGGTTGGTCCTTGCACAGCAATTAATGCCTTCGGTTGCAGCAACGTTAAGTGATCTCTATGGTGCTAACGTTAATCTTGCTGTGAGTTGGCATTGGCAGTGGGGCGTTGCCAGCTTAATTATTGCCGGTTGTGGTAGCATTCTCGCGTGTGGTTGGCCGATGGTTCGATTAATCAAAACGCCACCTGTACGGTTAGCAACTCATATGGCTCTAGTTCGTTTTAGTGGCCGTGAGTTTGCTTGGCAATCAATCATTTCGTTAATTTTTATCTTGGTTGCAATTGGCATTTATCAACTACCTCATGGACAATTTGCGGGTTTTGTTCTTATCGCATTAATTTTAACCGCATCTGGGTTGTTAATGCCGTATTTACTCTGGAAGTCGTTCCAAATTTTAGGTGTGATATTTCCATCAGTAAAAATGCGTTGGTTCTTTACTGATGCGGCTTCAAGTTTAAGTTATCGTGGCGTTGCCGCAATGGCATTTATGTTGGCACTTGCCTCTAATATTGGTATGGAAACTATGGTTGGAAGCTTCCGCCATACGACTCACACTTGGCTTGAACAACGTCTTGCCGCAGATATTTACATTCGTCCTTCGATGAATATGGCACCAAGAATGTACCGTTGGTTAGAAGATCAACCTGAAGTGAATGACGTTTGGTGGCGTTGGCAAAAAGAGACGCCAACCGATGCGGGTACACTACAAGTGATGAGTATTGGTCAATCTGAGGGTGAAATGACAGCTCTTTCAGTGAAAGATATCGAACCAAATTACTGGCAGAGTTTACATTCGCAACGTGCCGTAATGGTGAGCGAATCACTGGCCCTTAAAAATAATTGGCACATAGGTGATATGGTCGATCTACCAACACCGATGAATGATAACTGGCGTATTGTAGGTATCTATTATGACTATGGTAATCCATATGGGCAGCTGTTGATCTCATACAATAAGTGGCACCGTTATTGGCCGCACTCAGGACAAGTTGGTTTAGCTATTCACTTGAACCCAGGCGCTAATGACGAGGCTCTATTGGCTAAATTGGGCGAGCGTTTCCGACTACAGCCAGAGCGCATCCGCAATAATTCTGACTTAATGACTCAAGCAATGCGAGTGTTTGATCAGACCTTTGTTGTCACGTCGACATTAGGATCATTAACGCTATTTATAGCTGTGTGTGGACTTTTCTTTGCCACTCTTGCTGGTGAAGTCTCTCGTCAACGTCAGTTTGCTCTATTACGCTGCATGGGGATGACCGGGCTGGAGTTAGCGATACTTGGCGGGGGGCAATTATTATTAATTGGTCTATTTACTGCTTTAATGGCGCTACCTCTGGGGTTAATTTTGGCACAGCTGCTGATTGATGTTGTTTTGAAATACTCTTTTGGTTGGACCATGCCTATCCATTATTTCCCAACTCAATATTTATTTACCTTGGGATCGGCATTAGTGGTCTTGTTGATTGCTGGTGGATGGCCAGTGTGGCGTTTAGTTAAACGATCCGCGATTTTGTCGTTAAGAGAGGCGTTCTAATGACAAAGCAATTTACACATATTATTTATTTAGCTTTGGCACTAACTCTTCTCGTTGGTTGCAATAAAAAAACAGAACGTTCAAATACGGCAGAAGTGTTAACTCGTTCTGATGAATATGTATATGAACCGGTTGTACGAGGTGAACCTGTTGAGTTTCCACGAGACTATGGGGCTCATCCTGAGTATCGAACTGAATGGTGGTACCTTACTGCTAATGTAAAATCACCCGAAGGCAAAGAGTTCGGAATTCAATGGACACTTTTTCGGATGGCAACCAGTACAGAAAAAGAAACGGGCTGGAAAACACCACAAATGTATATGGCTCATGCAGTCATTACTAGTAAGTCAAAGGTTTGGTATGCTGAACGTTTTGCTCGTGGAGGCATAGGTCAGGCTGGCGTTACCTCAACGCCATACCATGCTTGGCTTGATAATTGGTCATGGAAAGCTCTTGGTAAAACACCGTTTCCGGGCATGGTCGAATTTGCAGATGATGGAATGGCTGCGGTTCTTAAAGTGACACAGCATGGTCCAATTGTATTACAAGGTGATCAGGGGTATAGCAAAAAGCATCCTGAACTTGATATGGCTTCTCGCTATTTTAGTGCGCCATTTTTAGATGTTGACGGCAAAATCACCCTTGATGGAGCAGAATATCAAGTGAGTGGTGAAGCATGGTTAGATCGTGAATGGAGCAGCAGCATGCTCGCCAAAGATCAGCTTGGCTGGGACTGGTTTTCTATTCACTTAAATGATGGTAGCGCCCTTATGGTGTCTCAACTGCGTGAAAAAGACGATTTACCTTATTATTTTGGTTCTAGAAGCTGGCCTAATGGTAAAGTTGTTCAACTTGATCATACGCAAATTCGTTTAACTCCATTAAGTTACACTCGAATTGATGGTAAAAAATTTCCTTTACAGTGGAGAATTGATGTACCATCTCAAAATATTAAGTTAACGGTAAATGTTTTACGAAAGGATCAGTGGCTTCCTTTTGTATTCCCATATTGGGAAGGACCTATCCATGTGACAGGATCGCACTCTGGGCAAGGTTTTATGGAACTTACCGGTTATTAGCTACGTACCATAGGCACAGCAGTAGGAATCGCAAGTGACATTTTTTCAAAACTATGATGAACAGGCTTTATCTCAACGTTTAATGAATTACCGTAGAGAGTTTCACCGATACCCCGAATCAGCATGGTGTGAGTTTTTCACCACTTGTCGAATTGCGGCTCATATGGAACATCACGGTTATCAGTTAGCTTTTGCCGATGAGATCATTGCGCGTTCTGCCATAATGGGGCGCGATGAAGAAAGTGTTATTGAAGCGCAAAAAAGAGCCTTAACTTGGGGGGCTGACCCTAAGTATTTGGCTCAAATGGATGGTATCACTGGTTTAGGGGCGGTTCTTGATACTGGCCGTGACGGTCCGACTGTTGCCTTCCGTTTTGATATTGATGCTGTTGATGTGATGGAAAGTCAGGATGATTCCCATCGCCCAAGATTTTTAGGCTTTGCATCTCTAGCTCCAGGTATTGCGCACGCTTGCGGTCATGATGCCCACACCGCGATCGGTTTAGGGTTAGCCGAATTAATTGCCGCTAATAAAGATCAGTTATGTGGCAAAATTAAATTTATTTTCCAACCTGCCGAAGAGGGATGTCGAGCAGGAAAAGCCATTGCTGAAAGTGGCTGGTTAGATGATGTGGATTACTTCTTAGCTGCACATGTTGGTATGAATGTTCCAAGTGGTACCTTAGTTTGCGATCCCAAGCATTTCTTATGCAGCTCCAAATTTGATTTACATTTCAAAGGTAAACCTGCTCATGCGGGTATTGAGCCTAATGCCGGTTGTAATGCTTTAGCGGCGGCTTGCACATCAGTGACACAAATGCTGGCCATTCCTCGTCACCGAGATGGTATGACGCGTGTTAATGTGGGCCAGCTAAAGGCCGGAGAAGGGCGCAATGTCATTCCGGCTAATGCTGTACTTAAAGGCGAAACGCGAGGCGAGAACCGCGAAATTAATAATTATATGTATCAGCAAGTTGAGAGAATTGCTCAGGGATCTGCACATATTCATGGCGTTAACGTAGAAATTCAGGCTCAAGGCGAAGCAATTGGCTTACACAATGATACTGAAATGGTGAACTTGATTGAATCCATTGGCTTGGATGCTGGTTTCAGCGATGTCATTCGCGAAAAGGATTTTGGTGCAAGTGAAGATGTTGGTTATTTATTTGACCGAGTACAGCACAATGGCGGTAAAGCTGTGTACTGCTTAATTGGCTCAGATCTGACCGCAGGCCATCATAATGGTGATTTTGATATTGATGAGAGCCGTATGGTTTCTGGGGTAAGATTATTTGCTATGGCCCTAATGCGCTTAAATCCTTAGAAATAACGCTATTCATTCTGATCTTATAAACTGTTAGCAAGGGAGTAATAACCATTTACTCCCTTTATACTTTGTTTTGCAGTGATAAATCGATATTGACTTTTAGTTTTTATTATCCCCCTTTAAATCCTGCCTATATTTTAAGTTATTTGGTTTTTTGTTAATTTAGCTAAAACTATATTATTCATTTTAAATCAATGGATTAATATCATGTCCGCCTCTATTGTAGGGTGTTGTTGATACTTTTTTAGTTGTTTTAATATCTTTGTTGTATCTATTGTTTTTAAAAGATCTGAAATGTTACCTATTTCCAATTTATCAGTAGATTAGGTAAAAATATTCCGCTAATTTGCCCGCTTTTTACTACTCTTGTCTTGATATATTCAGCAAATTGGGGAAAGTGGATGTCGCAAAGCGATGGGTTAACAAACACAAACAGCAAAGTGACGACTTTGTTTTCATTATCAAAATGGTTGTTTCCCTTTTGTATGAATGACAAGTTTAAGTTTGCTTGTAAAGTCGGATTAAGCTTAACCCTTGCTTATCTTATCCCCATGGCTATGGGGTGGCCCCAAGCTTCTACTGCTGCAACCACGGTGATGCTGATTGCTTCTACAGGAAGTAAAAGAGAATCGCTAGCAAAAGGCTCGCTTCGTGTTCTTGGTACTGTTGTGGGAGCGGTACTTGGCCTTTCTTTGGTTGGTATTTTTGCTCAAGAACAATGGCTTTATATGCTATCGGTATCGGTTATTGTTTCCGTTATCTTTTATTTTCGAAATGCTTATACCAAAGATCCCACGTTATTTATGCTAACGGGTGTCATGACTCTAATGATGTCAAATGGAGGGGATGCGGAAGGCGCTTTTCTTTATGGTATCGATCGAGCTTATATGACCGTTTTCGGTGTTGTTATATACACTTTAGTCGGGACGTTTCTTTTTCCAACCAAAACAGAACAAAATTTACGTCAATTAGCGGCTGATCTGAAAGAGAAACAACAAGCGGTATTTGCCGGTATTATTCATCGTCAAAGTTTAACGCCGACTCAGTTAGATGAATTTGACGATCCACTTCCAGAACTCATCAAAGCGTTATTTACAGCACAATCGCAACTTGATCAACGATATAGCCTCATCAGTAAAGAGTGCAGTGATGTATCTGCCTATAAAACCGAGTGGGATTTGGCGCTACATTACTATAAGCAGATAACTCAACAGTTGGTTGCTGTCGGTCAATCCAGTTTTGATCAACATGTTGATGGTGAAGACTTTATTGGCAACTATCAAGATGCGGTTGAAGAGATTAATCAACTGTTTTCTCAGCTAGATGACGCATGGGCTGAACAACAAAGTCACTATATTGGATCAGAGCTAAAAGTAGATTTTGAAGTTGATGCTTTAAAAAATGCCGGTCATTTTGAAAAGGGGTCTGCAATAACCTTAGGGTTTTCTCTAAAGAGCTTACATCAAAAGCTGTCGAAGCTAACCGAAGTCGTGACTTGCATCGATTCAGTAACAGAGCGAGTGAGCTTTGATAAGCCAAATATCAATAACACCAGTCGCTTTATTTGGTGGGATGTTGAAAACTTTAAGACGGCAATAAAGGTTTTTGTTACCTATTGGGTTGCTGCATTTATCTGGATCTACTTAAATCCACCTGGTGGTTACAGTTTTGTGATTTTCTCAACGATTTATATGTCGTTGCTTTCTTTTATGCCAGTCCACCCAGTTATGCTACTGGTATTATTTACCTTTGGTTTTTTATTTGCGGTCCCGGCTTATATTTTTGTGCTGCCGAATTTAACGTTGGGGTTAGAGCTTGGCGTCTTTATTTTTCTTTATACCTTTATTGCGTTTTACTTGTTTAATGGTCCGGTCACCATTTTCTTCTTAATGGGACTGTTTATTCTCAATATTGATAACACCATGTTTTACCATTTCGGAATCGTCATGACTGTTATGGTACTGTTTTATCAAGTTGTATTGATGATTATTTTTTATCATTATTTCCCGTTTTCATCTAAACCTGAGCACCTATTCTTGGTTATGAGAGAGCGGTTATATCGTCATATTCAGCATTACCTAATGTCATTTTCTGCTTTAGAACCCAATAAGTTTCAACGAAGAAAGCGAGAGTTTCATCTTAAGATTCTTAAGTTTACGGTACCAAAGCTGAAGTTATGGGCATCGAAAATTAATTTAAAGCTATTTCCTGCACTTTCTAGTGAATCACTAATAGGTTTTGCCGCCGCGTCTGAACAGTTAGTTAATCATCTGACCATTTTAAATGTGTATGAGAAATCTTTGCACAATAACCCGCTAGTAAACAAAGCACGCAGTCAGTATCCAGATGACTCTTTAGCTGATATGGCGACAACGTTAGCGGGTGGCAAAGGAAAAGAGTTGTTAACAGCTGGTTTTGAACAATATCAAGTTGATTATGCTAAAGGTGAAAAGTCACTTGAGCATTTTTTTCAGCAAATAGATTTAACGTCAATTAGCCATCAACAAATTGCAGAGTTTTATATTTTCGTCTGTGTGAAACGCAATATTTTTGAAGCGATGAACCAGTGTAAAGATGCTTATGTTGTGATCGACTGGGATCATTTACGTCAAAAACGATTTTAAAAGGGAAGAGACTACGTGTTAAAACATTCATTGCGAGCTTGCATGACAATCTTGCCGCTATGTAGCTTGACCGCTTGTAGTGTATTAGGCCCGAACTTTGAGTCTTTACAACCTAAAGCTATACCAGCGCAATGGCAGTCGGTTGATCAACAAGATCAAGCTGATGTTGCACTATGGTGGCAGCAGTTTAATGATCCAACACTGGATCATTTGGTTGAGATGGCGGCTGAGCAAAATTTAGATCTTGAAGCGGCAGGATTACGTATTATTCAAGCAAGAGCGGCTCTTGGAATATCTCAAGGTCTCCAATATCCACAAGTTCAGCAAGTATCGGGTAATCTTGCTAAGGCCTACCAAAACGAAAAGTCATTTGATAATGCAGCTCTTAGCTTTGATGCGGGATGGGAGCTTGATGTTTGGGGTAAATATGCACGAGGAATCGAATCTGCAGAAGCATTAATGTACGCATCAATTGCTTCATATCGTGATATTGCTGTAACCATTACCGCTGAAGTTGCGCGTAACTATATAAATTATCGTACCTTTCAAGAACGTATTTTATTATCAAAACGTAATATTGAAATTCAACAACGTGTTGTTCATATCACCCAAGTTCAATATGACTCAGGTAATGTTACCGAGCTTGATGTTCAGCAAGCAAAAAACCAGCTATACACAACAAAAGCGGCGCTACCATCGTTAAAAATTGCTATGTTGCAAGCTCGTAATGCACTAGCAGTATTACTTGGGGTATTGCCTTCAGAAGTTGATGCGTTGTTAGGCTCTGATGCTATTGATAAAAAGATTGCAGTATATGATTCGCGATACGCTGTAGGCAAGAAAGCAGCTTTAAATGGCACTGATAAGTACTCTTTGGTACCTCATATTCCCAAAGTAGATAATCAGATTGATGCTAACTTAGTGATGCGTCGTCCTGATCTTCAAGTTGCCGAACTGCAAGCTCATAGTCAGAGTGCCAAAATTGGATTAGCTGAAACCGCACTATATCCAAGCTTTTCATTACTTGGTTCAATCGGTATTAATAGTACAGTCCCATCTGATCGCAGTTTCAGTTTTAGCGATTCTCTCATGCTTGTTGCTGGCCCAAGTTTTAGTTGGAATATTTTTCAATATGGTCGGGTGAAAAATAATATTCGCTTAGAAGATGCCCGCTTTCAAGAGTCATTAACCAATTACAATAAAAAAGTGCTAGTGGCGGTGCAAGAGGTCACCAATGCGCTTGAATCTTATGATTTGTATACAGAGCAAAAAGCCCTTCGTCTGCAATCGGTTAATTCATCTATTCGTGCTTTTAATATTTCCATGACTCAGTACGAAAATGGCCAAATCAGCTTCGAACGTTTACTGAACTCGGTTGAGAAGATGACTCGAAGTGAAGATAGCTATGCGCAAATTAAAGGTAATGTCGCCAATCAAATTGTTGCGCTGTATAAGGCCTTAGGTGGTGGATGGCAAATCACATCGGGTAAACCTTTAGTTGCTGATTCTACAATAGAAACAATGAAAAGCCGTACTGATTGGGGAACAAGCCTTGATGAAGATCTTGTTATGCCAAAAGCAGATTTACCTAAGCAGGTGACGTTACCCCAATTAGATCCCGAGAAGGTTCCTGTTGAGGAGTTGAATTAATGTCGATACCTCACGAACTCTCAATGGGAGATATTTATTATTCGCCAGTTTTATTAGTGGTGGTTTTGTCTCTGGTTGCTACGTGGATAACTGTTGTGATTTTAAATAAGACGCGGTTATCACGATTTATTGCGTATCCCTCATTAACGTTTCTCGCCATCATGGTTTTTTATGTGGTTGCGATCGATACTTTTTATATCCAAATTTAGGTGAAAGATGAAAAAGACAATCGTCATCCTAGTTAATCTTTTGATCATTGGTGGAGCTGTATGGCTGGGTTACCAAAAATATCAAGAGTACTTCAATAATCCGTGGACCCGAGATGGTCAGGTGAGAGCAAATGTGATCAAAGTTGCGCCTAGAGTGTCTGGGCCAATTACGAATGTTGCGGTTATCGATAACCAAATGGTGAATAAAGGCGATCTTTTATTTGAGATTGACTCAAGTACTTACGATGTTGCTTTATCAAAAGCTCAAGTTTCATTAGAACGCTCGATTATCAGTTCTAAAGGCAAAAAGATTGAATACGATCGTCTGCGTGATATTAGGGCAAAAGATCGTGGTGCTGTATCACACAAGGATCTTATTCGTCGCCAAATAGCTTATGAAGAATCATTACTGCAGATTCAAATAGCGAAAGAGCAATTAAAGGCAGCGGAATTGAACGTGGGTTTCACCAAAGTTTACGCTTCTGTAGATGGCTATGTTTCAAACCTTGATATTCAAACAGGAACGCAAGCTGTTGCAAATCAACCACTCATTGCATTAATTGATAAAAACAGTTTTTGGGTATTTGGTTTCTTTCGTGAAAACCAAATTGCCGCTATTCATGCAGGAAGTCAGGC
>NZ_JADQAK010000033.1:0-19686 GCF_022129285.1 Psychrobacter sp. Ps4 | reverse complement strand
AGCTTAAAACTCTGAGAATATGGTGTGATGTTTAATCCTTATCTACTACAGCCCCAAATATAATATCCATTATCAGCGGCCTATCTGCCTGCTCGTTAATACTATTTTGAGAATCATCTAAAAGTGTGAGTAAATTGCCCATGTGGAATAATAGCCTACAGACCCTCTTGGTCGGTACGATAATGGCAGTCGGTGTGTCGCTCAGTGGCTGTGATAGCAGTAAAGACGACGCCCAAAACCAAGATGCCGATATGAGCGAGCAAACCGTTGCTGACAATACGCTAGTACAGGACAATGCTGCGCCGAACGCTGATTTAGACGGCGCTACTGCTCAGCAAGGTACACAAGTGAAATATGACGTTGCAGAATGGGGCACTAAAAATGTAGCGTCACTGAACGTCGATAATTTAGATGAGATCAAAGCGACTTTTGGCAAGGTCATGAGCACTGATGAGAACAGCCTCGACTATGCCAGCAATCCAGCCGCCAAATATCGCTTTATGGATACCGATGCGCCGTATTTGGATCTGATTGATTCTGAAAAATATCTCGAACTGGGCTGGTACTTTGCCAATCCTACTGACTCTGATAAAGAAAAAGAGATAAGTCAAAACCATGCCGAAAAAGCGCATAAGCTTGCCCGCCAACTGATGGGTGATGAGGGCGGACAACTGATTTCTGATATGCTTAATGGTCAAATTATCAAAAATAAAGTCATCGGTGGTCAAAAAATAGAACTGGCAAAATGTGAGTTCTACAGTTGTATGTTGGTCATTAATAAATCTGCTGCCCAAACAGATAAGAAGTAAGCTGTGCTCGCTATCATGCCGCTCAATAATTGGCTATGCATACATCCATCAAGTGCTACGACGGATATCTCAGACACAGTATCGCTAGACAATCGTGGGTTGGCATATGGCGATGGATTTTTTACCACGATGGGGGTCATCGATGGGCAGATACTGTGGTTGGCTCATCATCAGCAGCGCCTTATTTCCCATGCTGAAGCTTTACAACTTGAATTCGACAGTCACTCTGTATTGGCTATAATACGGACGCATGCCGCGCAAATACAACAAGGCATGCTGAAGCTGATGGTGACTCGCGCCGTGCAAGATGTCCGTGGTTATGGCTATGTGCCAACCGCATCTGGTAGCGCTTGTGAGGTTTGGCTGAAATCCTCTGCGATGACCGTCACTACGACTGAGCAATTACGCTTGCCTGATGGACGCTTAATCCCCATGCAGCCTATCAGTTCTGCCATTTGCCTATCTTCGCAGCTTGCCTGCTTACCGCCACCATTAGCCGGACTCAAAAGCCTCAATCGCCTCGACAATGTGCTGGCAAGTGGTGAGTTACAAGGCATCAAAACCCAAGTATTTGAAAACTGTATCAAACCCAGCATCAGTGAGGGGCTGCTACGAGATATGAGTGGTCGTTGGGTTGAAGGTACGATGAGCAATGTATTTTATCAATTATCAGAGCAGCAATCCTCAAAATCCGCAAGCCATTTAGACATCAATAAAAATGATCCGAATTATTTAGACCAAGGTCAATGGTATACACCATCCATGGCGCAATCGGGCGTGGCTGGTGTGATGCGGCAAGTTATTATCGACGCTTTATCTAATAGCAAACATCCCGTCATTATCAGGTCATTGCAAGATGAAGATCTACCGCATTTAAGCAAGCTATTTTTTTGTAATGCGCTGCGCGGTGTCATGCCAATGATTAGCCTGACGTTATTATCGGGTGAAATGGTGAGATTTTAAGCGATTCTAATCGTATTTAAAAATATTAAACCTGGTATCAATAAAGTCATCTGGGTACAAAATAACTTCCTCGTTTCGATACATATCTCGCACTTTTGATAGTGCTTCTTGCTCGTTCTCTGCGTTAACTTCTACGATGTTACTTAGCGTTTCAACAATTTCTATCTGAAAAACTATCTTCAATTTCTTATCTATTTTTATCATCACTATTTCCAATATACCCTTATTAAAATTTCTTTAGCATTCATATCCGCTAAGTTAACAAAGGCGCTTAAAAAGAAGTGATCGTCTTTTGTGACAAAGCCTTGTGCGATAAGTAAAATCGATCAATGATAGTGTTTTGATAAGGAGAGATATCCATGGACTACGTCTACGAAGATGAACGAATACCTTTACAAATCCGTCGACTATTAATTTTTGATGAGATTTGCAAATTAGCAAAAAAACAACCTGATGAAATTATTCATTTATCAAGATTCACTGAATTATCGCTCGGTGTTATGTATTTGAAAGACTTTAAAAAGTTTATCGCGTTTGGCGGCGTGTTTGAGTACGCAGAAACAAGAGAAGAAGTTATCGAGCAGCGTATTAGAGTTTTTCCTAACGATGAACCAGTCACACGTGCGCTGACAGTCAATTTAAAACAGTTTACTCAGCCTGCGCGCACAGCTATCCAGCTGGTCTGCTATTGGAATAACTATATTAAAAATAGAATGCACGCTTACGTTGATTATCGTGAAGAGCACTTTTTTAAAATCAATGATGAAATTGATGGAGAGTATCCACCGCATAAGTTTCATGGCCGTTTAGTTGCAACGGCACGTTTACCTTTATGGGACGATAGAGAGGAGTTAATTGCAGACGTGTACCGTGATAATGAGGGAAAACCAAGGCCTGAGCGATTCAATGAGAAACGTTTAATATAATTTGCAATAACGCCCACGACCAGTAAATTCAATAATACCTCTATCGCGTAATACTTGTAATTGCTGACGGATTTTATCTTTAATATGGTTGTTTTCGGGATGTTTAATCTTTAATAATTCGGCAAACGCATAAACTTGATTGAGAGAGAAAGTAGCGTCCAGTCTATCGATACACTGCCAAACATCCAGTGTCCAACCACGCGAAGCTGTAGATTGCTTACGTAGAAACAAGGTTTTTTGAAATTGCTCGGTGACATTATCGCGTGGTATGACTTGCTGGTTTTTCACCAAAAATACTTTCCCTGATTCGGGCACTTGTCGTAAATCAATATTGCAACCAACCCAACCGGCACGTTTGGCAGTGACTGATAAAGGCTTACGTTTGACAATCATATCAGGCTTAAAAAAATGCTTAGGAATAATCAGGAAGTTGTTAACGCTATATTCTTGAGAATAGGTTAAAAAGAAAAAGTTAGGATTATTGTCGCTACTGATACGCTCAATCATGGTGTCATAAGCGCCGTCATTGATAATGTTGCTTAACTTTGCTTGCTTACTTTTTAGCTCATATTGCTCATTACAATTTGCACAATAAAAGTCAGCGACAGGCTGATTGTTAGTAAATTCCGCCAATGGCTCGGTATTGCAACTAGGGCAGTAACTTTGCTTAGCAACCCAATCTTCACTGAGTACTCTAATGATTTGACTAGGCGACTTGTAATTTTTGGCAAGATTTTGATTAAAATGTAGGTTCATAACCAGTTTTCGTTATTAAAGAAAAGGAAAAACAATAAAAGAAGGTAGAAATATTAGCCCATATCAGCAGACGTAAATACCAAGATAATTGATAAGCTAAGCAAATACCATTGAAAATCGCACGGTTCAGTGCTAAATTCTAGCAAACTTCTGCCTCGCGAGTTGCCATGAGCAAGCCTACATCTGAAACGCCTCCTGAACGCCCTAATGAAACGCCATCGAATAAACCAGATAGCAGTGTTGAGGAGCGTGTCGATACCACACCACCGGACACGCAACCAGCAGTCGATGGGGTAGAGGAAACGCCAGCGACAGATGTGTCACTCATCAGTGGAGCGGCTAAGCCACGCGAATATAAAGCGGATAATCAATCTTTCTTTATGCAGCGTGGCTATCAAGTGTTGCTAGTGCTGGGGCTTATCGCTGCGTTTTTCTTAGTGATGGTCTATCAGACATTGTTTGGGCGGATTGAGCAGCCAAAGCAAATGGTCACCATTGATCAGGGTCAGAGCTATTATGGCTTACTGCCGCAGTGGCAACAGCAAATCCCGCTGTTTTCTGCTACGATTGCCAAGCTCTATATGAAAACACAAGTCGATGGCCCCTTACATGCTGGTATTTATCAATTACCAGAAAACCCTACCTTTGCTGAAACGCTACATATACTTGGGCAAGGGGTAAAAGCATCGATGGTAAAAGTGCAAATCATCGAAGGCAAAACCTCTAAAGACTTGTATCAAACATTAAGGGACAATAAAGGCATCAAAAAAGAGGTGCTGACCGACGATAGTGGCAATGATAGAGACAATGCTGGTATTGCTCAAGCGTTGGATTTGGTCGGTATATTGCCAAATGAAGTGATCAATAGTAACGACCCTATCGTCAATCACAATCTTGAAGGCTGGTTTGCCCCTGATACTTATTATTATGGGGAAGGCAGCACTGATAAGCAGGTACTGACCGATTTATATAAGCGTCAACAGCAAGTATTGACTGAAGCGTGGGAAAATCGTGCGCCCAATTTGCCTTATAAGACGCCTTATGAGGCGTTAGTGATGGCCTCTATTATCGAAAAAGAAACCAGTGTGGCAGAAGAGCGTCCTTTGGTCTCTGCGGTGTTTAGAAATCGTTTAGATAAAGGCATGCGAATGCAGACCGATCCGACCATCATCTATGGTATGGGCAGTCGCTATGAAGGCAACATTCGCCGTAAAGACATTGATGAAAAAACGGCTTATAACACCTATCAAATTGATGGCCTACCGCCAACACCTATCGCGCTACCATCTGCTGCCTCTATCGAAGCGACCTTGCACCCAGCAGATAGTGATGCATTGTACTTTGTAGCGACGGGTAATGGCGGGCACAAATTTACCAATAGCTTGGCGGCGCACAATCAAGCGGTAAAAGAATATCTCGGCGTCATGCGTGAGAAAAAATCACAAACCCCGCCGCAGTAATTTAATCCTCTATCTTTTCTCAAAACCTATCGTGAACTGAGCGTTATGCAACTGTCTACATAAAGACATAACGCTCATCAATGACATAAGGTCATATCATGTCAGCATCTATACAAAACCATGTATCTCAAACAGTCCAGTCGCAAGCAAGTCAGCCCAAAACAAGTCAGCCCAAAGCAAGCAATGACATCAATGATATCGCACTCAATCAAGGGCGCTTTATCAGTTTTGAAGGTACTGAGGGCGTAGGCAAAACGACTGCCATTGAGCAGCTGTGCACACGCTTAGACGATAACAATATTGCGTATCTGCGTACCCGTGAGCCGGGTGGTAGCCTGTTTGCAGAACGTTTGCGCGCGATATTATTGGACCCTGCGACCGATATCAATGATGATACAGAGCTATTGCTACTATTTGCGGCGCGCTGCGACCATATGCAGCAAGTGATTTTGCCAGCGTTACAACGTGGGACGTGGGTAATATGCGATCGTTTTACCGATTCTACCATTGCTTATCAGGGCTTTGGGCGGGCACATGGCGATGCGGTGGTACGAGCCAAAATTGAATCGCTTATCGAGCAGTTTGTGCCGCAACTACCTGAGCTGACATTGTGGCTGGATTTGCCCGTATTAGAAGGCATGGCACGCGCTAATAAACGTAGCGCCGCTGATAGATTTGAGCAGCAAGCGACCGAATTTTTTACTTGGGTGCATAAAGGCTTTAACACGCTGGCGACTCAGCACCCCGAACGGATACAGCGCATTGACGCATCAGGCAGCGCCGATGAGGTGAGCGCGCGAGTATGGCAGGCGGTACAAGGCAGATTTGATGTTTCGTAACGGATTTTATAAAGCCATCACCTAGCCAAATAAAAAGCCCCAACATTGCGTTGGGGCTTTTGTGTTTCATAAACTGTTATATTCTATAAAGTATCAAAACAGTCATCAAGATATTGTCAAAACTGTGTTAAATCAAAGCTGTGGCAACGATTATTTATCCTGTTTATTCACAGCTTTATTATTTGAAATTTCCTGAATATTGCCTTTGTTGATGTTGTCTTTAGTGATATCGCCTTTAGTAATATCGCCATCAGAGCTTGCATTGGTTGTATTATCTTGACCAGAGTCGGGTAAACGATTTGGATCAAGCGCGCCCTTCTTTGTTTTAGGTGCGTTGCCATTACCATTCGTACTACTATTGTTAGACACCTTATTTTTAGGAATTGCCTTCGAAGTCGCTGTCGAGTTGGCTGACATGACGCCTTTATTAACGACGTCAATAGACTCATCTTTTGACGCTATCACTTTGTCATTTAAGGTGTCTGGCGTGGTTTTAGTTTCAGCACTGTCGCTCGAATGGTTTGATACCTCATTATTTGCATTTTTCTCAACGCCTCTCTGCTCAGTGATTTTCTGCTCAGCGATTATTTCTTTAGCGCTGTCGCTATCAGTGGTACTGGATTGTTCTGTTGCATCAACATTATTATCGTTCAGCTCTTTTTCTTTACGCTTTTCAGGTGCTTTTGAGCTGGACTCAAAGTTAGCATCAGCTGCCAGTCGCGCCTGCTCTTGTTTAGGTGTCACGTCGACAGGTTTTGGCTGTACTTCATCTTCCACTACCAGTGAGATGAGCTTGCGATCGCGTGGCACGATGCCATCAAACTTATCGGTAATGACGTGTAGCTTGCCTTCTTTGTCGATTGTATACAGCGGCACGAATTGCTTATTGTCGGCTTTGTATTGCTCAAAGCTGTAGCTGTCGGTGATGTTGGTAATCTTGATACGGGCTTTTTTCGACAGCATGCTGGCAAGTTTGGTGTAGGTGACGTCTTTGCCAAACAGCCACTGCGAGTGGAAGTTGCCTTGCTTATCATCGCGCTCGCTTTTGACCTTTTCGTCGCTGAACTTGAGACGGTACAATTTGCGCTCACCAAATTCATGACGATAATGAATTTCAGACAAGGTATTCATCTCTTTGTCCATACTCATGGCAAACAGACGACCGATACCGATCAGGTCAAGATGATGATCGGCATGATCAGAGATAGGATTGCCAAAATAAGTACGCAGACCGCTCATGCGTGCGCGGGCAATATTGGTATAGTTGTTGTGTGCGACGATGACATCAAAGCCCTGATCTTTTAGAGAAGTTGCTACCAAAAGGGCAATGGGATTTGAGCCGACGATAAGAATACCATTGGTCTCAGGCTCACGGACACCCAGCAAGTTGCCGACTATTTTCGCCCCCAAGCCCTGAATCATAACCGTGCCAATAATGACCATGAATACTAAGGGCACGAGCAGTTCAACACCTTGAATATCATACTCTTGCAGACGAATAGCAAACAGTGATGAGATGGCTGCAGCGACGATACCACGTGGCCCAATCCAACTAATCATCAGCTTTTCATTGGTCTTTAAGTTTGAGCCAATAGACGATGCCCAAACGGATAAGGGTCGCGCCACAAACATGACGATAGCAAGTAACACCAGACCTGCGAAACCAACGCTAAGTAAGCTTTCCAGCTCTACACGTGCTGCAAGGATAATAAACAGCACAGAGATAAGAAGGATGGTTAAAGATTCATTGAACTCTAAAATCGTATCGCGTGGGAATTTTGGCCAATTCGCCAATGCCACGCCCAACACGGTGACTGTCAATAGCCCAGACTCATGCTCTAAATGGTTCGATACTGAAAATAATACCAAGACAAAGGCGAGCGTAAAGACATTGCGTAAAAATTCAGGAATCATATGCCGACGCATCAAGAAGGCAAGCAGCCAAGCGCCTGCCATACCCATCGCTGTGGCTAATACCACGATTTTAGCAAACAATAAGATACTGCTGGCTTCGCCGCCTGAGATGATGTATTCATAGACCAAAACCACGGCAATAGCGCCGATTGGGTCAATGATGATACCTTCCCATTTGAGGATATTAGAGATCGTCTTATTAGGACGCACACTACGTAATAGCGGCATAATCACCGTTGGACCCGTTACGCACACGAGCGCACCGAACAGCAAAGCAATCAGTGGATCGACATCGAATAAGAGATAAGTCGATAACGCCACGATAGCAATGGTGATAAGTACACCGACCGACACCAGCATTTGCACCACGGTGCCATGCTGTTTAATCTCGTCAAACTCTAACGTCAGCGAGCCTTCAAATAGGATAATCGCCACGCCCAAAGAGATGAAGGGAAACATCAGCTCTCCCAGCACCAAGTCAGGATCGAAGACTCCCAGCACTGGGCCCACGATAATGCCAATCAGTAATAAAAATAAAATGGACGGTTGCTTTAAATACCAAGCCAACCATTGGGCAGCAATGCCAATCCCAACCACGCCAGATAATAATAGGGCGGTATCCATAAATTGATCCTTTTATAATCTTGTCGTATTTTATAGCTATCAACCGCTTTTTTAGAGTAACGGCTGCCAGTAGTATAGTAATAAGTTGACGCTACTCGCTATAGAGACACATCTCTATAAAACGTAAGCGACGACAATGGTATCCATCATGAATCACAACATGAGCCAGATATGATATAACTACTATAGAGTAGTAAAGACAAAAGCATTGCTAGAAAAAATCGTCAATCTCATATAAATCGTATATGGCATCAAGCTCGCTCAGTCTATTATTGATAGTACTGTCACGCGACTTTTTTTATCCATTTATCTTGAATTGGCCATCGCATTATTCTAGTGATGCAAAAGATGAAAAATAAGGATGATAATAGCCAGCTTTATAAAACAATAGTCAATAATGATTATTTATAGACTTTAGTTTGCTTGAAAAGTTATTTGGCTTGCTATCATAACATGCTTTTAGTTCATACTGAGCAAGGCCGTATCTACCACGATATCAGTAGGCAGCGGTAAAAATATACAATAACTGGGTCAAATAATCGCGTCTTGGGTTATCCTACATGATCGGAATAATGACAAAATAGCACGATGACTTATCATACAGTAGCCGTCTTTATCATGCACCTAGCGAGGATTATCATTGTTTTGGGGTGTTTATATAAGGAAAGGTGAATGGTCGATGGCATAAGGGTATAAAAAACAGTAATCTAATAAACGACTAGATAGTGACTAAAAAGGTTGGCCGTCATAACATTAAGTGCCGATGCAACGTTTGTCATATACGGACTTGGTTAAAATTAAAACATCGTATACGCCTCACTAGCGATAGTAGCCAAAACATAACCACTAAAAATAACAACGATTACTTATATGGAGGACAACATGCCTATCAATATGCTTACAGCGCAATCTAAGTTTTATGTGCCGCATTGGTTAAAACGTAGTGCGCTAGTGCTTGCTGTCAGTACCTCGATGGTTACTGGCGTCACTGCCACCGCCATGGCGAGCGCCCAAGCTGTCGTCACCACGGCGGATTTTTCTGATTTAGTACAGCAAGTTACCCCAGCCGTTGCCCGCGTAAATGTCACCAAGACCGTCAGCGAGGCTGAGCTTGCCAAAGCCCAAACAGCCGAATTGTTGCGGCAGTTCTTTGGTGATCGTTTACGTATTCCTGATCAGGCTGCCACGCCAGCGATTGAGCATGCTTATGGCACGGCTTTTTTTGTCACAGCTGATGGTTATATGCTAACCAACCATCATGTGGTGGAGGGCGCTGATAAAATCACTGTCACTCTTAACGATAGAACGGAGCTTGATGCAATCTTGGTTGGTAGTGATGAGCGCTCTGATGTGGCAGTGCTAAAAGTCTCGGGCAACCAATTTCCTGCTTTGCCTATTGGCGACTCGAATGCTCTGAAAGTAGGGGAACCAGTGCTAGCTATTGGTTCGCCATTTGGTTTTGATTACTCAGCATCGGCGGGCATTGTCAGTGCTAAATCACGCAGCTTTTCACGCGATACCAGCGTGCCATTTATCCAAACAGACGTGGCATTGAACCCGGGTAACTCAGGCGGTCCACTATTTAATCAGCGCGGTGAAGTGATTGGTATTAATTCGCGTATCTTTAGTGGTACAGGTGGTTACATGGGTCTGTCGTTTTCCATTCCGATTGATGCAGCAATGGATATTTACGAGCAGCTAAAAACCGATGGCGAAGTGGTACGTGCTTATTTAGGTATTTATCCGCAAGACATCGATCGCAATTTAGCAGAAGCTTATAACCTAGATCGTCCTCAAGGTGCACTACTGACAAGAGTATCACCAGACTCACCTGCACAAAAAGCTGGTCTAAAACCTGGCGATATCATTTTGCAATATAATGAAGTGCAAATTATGCGCGCCTCAGATTTATTAAACTTGCTCAATCGTGCCAAACCGAGCGATAGCTTCCGCGCACAGATTCAGCGTAATGGTAAGCAGATGACCATCAGCGGCAAACTCACTTATGCGCCCAATGATGTGAGAGCACAAGGCGGCGATCAGCAGAATGATGAGGTGCAGTTAGGCTTGCGTTTACGTAACTTGACCGCTGATGAGCAAGCAGAAATCGCAGTGGATAATAAGACAGGTATTTTGGTTACCACGGTTGACCCGACGGGATTGGCGGCGCGCTCAGGTCTGTTGGCAGGTGATGTGATTACCAATTTTCACCAAAAGCCGATTAAAAAGGTCACGGATTTTTCAAGCGCGATTTCATCCTTACCCAAAAAAGGCGTAGTGACCATTGAAATTATTCGCCAAGGTATTCCCGCGATTATTGGTTTACGTATTGAGTAAGTCTTGATAGCTTTGATAGCTTAGTAGGGGTAATGGGTAGTCGGGGCAGCAATTGAGCATGGCATAACAGGCGCGTCAATAATTCTACTTGTCTATGATAGAGCTCGACCCCTATAATGGCTGATTTTTTTACCCATGACTCAAAACGCTCCAATACTGTCACTAACTTATTCATTGAGCGATTTATTTATCGTTCTATACGTTCTAATATAGGGTAAGCCAGTTGCTAGGCCCATACTCTCTCGTAACCATCAGGTAATTATGACTGACCATGCTCTTTATATCCTAAGTATCTCTACGACAGCAGTATTGCTTGCGTATATTATACTGTGGTCAGGATTACAAACGTTCAATGCCAATCCTACCAAACGTTTTATGCGTATTTGGTTGAAGTTGGCACTATATTATGCTGCCTATACTATGCCCGTTTGGGCTTTGCTGTTGGTGATAGGTTGGTCGCAAGAAATGTTGCCGATACTGCCGCAGCTATCACTGACACTCGTGCTAGTGGCCGTATTTGCAATGGGGTTCTATTTTTATACCGTGGTGATACAACCCAATCGTTTACGTTTAGATCATCATGCAATCGACTTAGATTTATCCACACCGTTGACGGTTGCCGTATTGGCTGATTTACGCATAGGCTTGTATAGCGGCAAGCCGCGTCATATTCGTAAACTGGTTGCTACCATCAATGCGTTACCAGCAGATGCGGTGCTGATTACGGGCGACTGGTTATATTATCCAAGTGCTGATTTAGTGGGTCAGCTCATGTTGTTTAAAGGGGTTAATAAGCCTATTTATACAGTGATGAGTACCTCAGACTTGCGTTATCAATCGATTAATACGACCAAGCAAGGACAGCCGCTATTAGAAGATACGTTGTCCAGTGCCTTTGATGTACTCGATATTAGCTATATCGGTCAGCAGTGTACGTCACTGCCACTTAAATGTACTGGGGCTACTAATGCGCTTCCAGTAATGCCCAGTGCGAGCTATTCTAAAAATAATAAAGAGGGTTTTAGACAGCAAAATTTTGAAAACAGCCCAACCGTCGCCGTGCTTTGCGGCTGGCAAGATATTCCTAAACAGTTTGCTGATATTGAAGGTGCAAATGCGTCTGATAAAGCCGCACTTGGCGCTGAAATTGCTAATACCACGAAGCCCGTCATCATCTTGGCTTCACGATTTGATAGTATTAGCGATTTGCCAAAATCCTTACAGCCACGACCACTATTGATTACTGGTGCGGCAAAGGCGATTCAAAAAAATATATGGTTGGCACAAAAACAAAAAAATATTGAGCGTAGTAGCGAGCAGTCAACCCTGTTGAATAATAGCCGCATGGGTAAGCAGCGGGGTTTATACCAACATGGCAGTGCACAGATATTTGTCAGTAGCGGTATCGGTACACGAGGACTGCCTTTTCGCTTGTATCGCCCCACTATCGATGTGTTGACGATTCGTTAACATGACTCAAAAGACTTATCAGCGCTGGTTCATTGCGCTAAACTGAGAGTTGAATAATAAGGCTGTTGGTTTGTAGGTTGTAATGGCATGTCAGCAATTCAATTGATTGAACGTTAATTGATTGATAGCGGTCAAATCAAAATATGCTACACTAGCAGGCGTTTTTATTATTCTATTTTTAGTATTAAATAAGCGTTGTCGGTCATTGGCAAAAATAAGGCCAAGACGGCTCTGGGCACCTATATTGCGAACGCTTTTATCATAGAAAAAGATTGATAATAAAAAATACTCAGCATTAATATCAAGCAAGATATTGCCAATGGTACCTATGAATGTACACAATGTGAGTACAGGCGTAGACGTAATCATTGACACTTGCCAACGACCTATCATGTGACAGCTTTGAAAAAAGCTAGGATAATACAGTAAGGCACGGTTATGAGCACAGCATACGACGAGATCAAAACCCGACTACAAGGCTCAATGGTAGCCTTGGTAACGCCCATGCATCCTGACGGCACGGTTGATTATAAACGTCTGGCGGATCTCATAGATTGGCAGATTGAGCAAGGCACGCATTGTCTCGTTGCCGTTGGTACTACTGGCGAGTCAGCGACCCTATCTATGCAAGAGCACAGCGATGTTATTCGCTACTTTGTTCAGCATGTCAAAGGTCGTGTACCAGTGATTGCTGGAACAGGCGCCAATAATACGATGGAAGCCATTAAGCTGACCCAAGATGCTGCCGACGCTGGTGCAGATTGTGCGTTATTGGTTGCGCCTTATTATAACAAGCCGCCACAAGAAGGCTTATACCAACATTATAAGGCTATCGCTCGCGCGGTGAATATCCCGCAGATGCTCTATAATGTGCCAGGACGTACGGTCGTTGATATTGCACAAGAGACGGTAGAACGTCTGGCTGATATCGATAATATCGTCGCGATTAAAGATGCCACAGGCTCTATCGCTCGCGGTGAGCAATTAATCAAAGCAGTGGGCGATAGAATCGTCGTGCTATCTGGCGATGACAGTACGGCGCTTGATTTGATGACATTTGGTGGTAAAGGTAATATCTCAGTCACTGCCAACGTCGCCCCGAAAGCGATGAGCGAGACTTTTACAGCGGCGCTTCGTGGTGATTTTGATGCGGCTCATAAAGCACATGATGTGGTCAAGCATTTACACCGTGACTTGTTTATTGAGTCAAGTCCTATCCCAGCCAAATATGCGCTTCATAAAATGGGTATGATAGATACTGGTATTCGTCTGCCTTTGGTATGGTTGGCTGAACAACATCATGCCACTATTGATGAAGCCTTGGTGCGTGCGAACTTATTATAAAATGATGCGTGTAAATGCTAACTCAGAGAGATAATATGATGAAAATATCATCACCGACTGCAAAAATATTCCCTGCGCTGCTGACCTTAATATTGGGAAGTACCTTAATATTGAGCGGTTGCCAAAGTGCTAAAAACTTACTTGGTAAGCGTGACAATGGTAGCTTAGAATATCAGCAAAGCAAGAAGCTTGTGCCAATAGAGCTGCCTGCTAACAAAGAACCAGCGCCTTTTGTACCTTTGTATGCAACTCCTAATGCTGGTGCAAATACGCTGAAATTACAGAACGAATCAGGTAATCAGTACCAGCTACCGAAGCCTGAGCGCGCTGTCAGTAGTCCTTCGAATTAAAGCTATTTCCTTATTTATACCGCTGACATTTTACAGTGATTAATGTAAATATTATTCATTCTGTCATACAAAAATCAGCGGTCGCTGCGCGTTTTTACCACATAAGCTTGAACGAACAGGAACTCCCATAATGCAAAAGCAACAACTGCTGTATAAAGGCAAAGCCAAATCTGTCTATGAAACTGAAGATAATGATCTTTTGATTCTACATTTCCGTGATGATACTTCAGCGCTTGATGGCAAGCGTATTGAGCAATTAGCACGCAAAGGTGTTGTCAATAATCGTTTTAACGCTTTCATCATGCAAAAACTGGCTGATGCTGGTATCGAAACGCATTTTGAAAAGCAATTGTCTGAAGATGAAGTATTGGTCAAGCGTTTAGAGATGATTCCAGTTGAGTGCGTGGTGCGTAACTTTGCTGCGGGCAGCTTGGTTCGTCGTTTGGGCTTAGAAGAAGGGCAAGCATTGACGCCGCCTACTTATGAATTGTTTTATAAAGATGATGCACTGGGTGATCCAATGGTCAATGAGTCACTTGCTGTGTCTCTTGGCTGGGCAACCGAAGCACAACTTGCCAGAATGGAAGAGTTGACTCATCAAGTAAATGAGGTGTTAAAAGCGTTATTCGAAGCAGGTGATTTGATACTAGTTGATTTCAAACTAGAATTTGGTGTGTTCCATGACCGTATCGTCTTAGGGGATGAATTCTCACCAGATGGCTGCCGTATTTGGGATAAAACGACTAAGAAGAAGCTGGACAAAGACCGCTTCCGTCAATCATTAGGCGATGTCATTGAAGCTTATGAAGAAGTGGCTAACCGTATTGGGGTGCCATTAAGCTAGATGTTTGATTGGCACTGCACTGCAGGTCAATCTTTAGCGTAAAAAAAACTGAGCCATGTGCTCAGTTTTTTTATGCAAAAAATTACTGAAACCTTATACAATTTGCACGACTTGTGAGACTACTGTTCTTATAATAAAGATACATACAAAAATAAGGCTTATGGTATGCCGTTTTCAAAACCATCTACTACTGACACTGAGCCTACTATTTTAGCGCCATCATGGTTTACTCGACCAACCTGTGTGGTCGCTGCTGACTTAATAGGTAAAGTGCTGTGTAGAAAGCTGTTAGATACGGATGGCACGCCTAAAATACTACGTATGCGTATCTCAGAAACCGAAGCTTACATCGGTGCGGGCGATCCCGCTTGTCATTCACATGTTGGCAGCCGTACGCCGCGTACTGAAATCATGTATGAGCAAGGTGGCGTTTTTTATGTGTATTTGACTTATGGCGTCCATCATATGCTCAATTTAATCAGTGCTGCTATCGACTCCCCTGAATCGGTGCTGATACGCGCGGGGTTTTTAGCAGAAGATAGTGACCGCCTGCGAGATGAGCAATTATTGAGCTTAGATCAACAACTGATTCATCCCAAGCAGTTCGCTGGTCTCGGTAAGCTGACCAAGCGTTTACAAATCGACCGTGATTTGTATGGCAAATCCATTCATCCAGCATCAGCTGTATGGGTAGAGGAAGACGGTTGCAAGCCGCCAGTATCGCTGCGCCCACGGATTGGCATTGATTATGCGGGCGAGGCAAAAGAGTGGTTATTACGCTACATTTGGACGGACCATCCTTCGTTATCCAAAAAATAGTAAGATTGATAGTTGATGGCTGTTTTTCTAAATAGACTGGAAGGAAGTAATACATGTATAAATTGACGGTTTTTATTCCAGATACAGCATTAGAGCAGGTAAAGTCCGCTTTATTTTCGGCGGGCGCTGGGACGATTGGCAATTATGAACAGTGCTGTTGGCAAGTGCAGGGGACAGGGCAATTTAGGCCACTGGCAGGCAGTAATCCGAATATTGGAGCACATGATCGACTGGAAACCGTTGAGGAATGGCGGGTAGAAATGGTAGTGGCTGATGCTGATATTAAAGAGGTCGTCGAGGCGTTAAAGCAGGCGCATCCTTATGAAACGCCTGCCTATGATGTGATTGAAGTATTAGACTTTTAGGGTCAGCTATCAGTCCTCTTTGATCTTAATCACGTTATAACTCGGATAGCCAAGCTCGATTTTGTAATCTTCACTGCCGCGTTTGGCTTTTACTTTTATTTTACTGTCACCTTTCTTGTATTTGACGTCTTTGACTCGATAACCCATATTGCTGACTTTATTGGCAGCCCTTTGCTCGATAGCAGGTTGATAAAGCTCTTTATCAATGGAGTTGATGGTCTTCTTGTGCTTTTTGTAGACCTTACTGTTTTTATAAACATCTTCGTAAAGGTCGCCGTAAGCATTATAACCAGGTGCGGTGACACAGCCAGTCGTTATCGTCAGCAACACTGCAATCATACTAGCGCTAGTAGTGGTTTTTAATAAAGTATGGTGGTTCATCAAACTCTCTTATGATGTCAAAGATGTTTTTGCTGATCTTATAAAAAAGGGTCAAATAAACCAAGGGCTGGCTTATTTGACCAAAGGCATCAAATAGTCAATGATGCCAAAATTTTTATTTAATAGCTTTATTTTGCTGCTCTCATTTTTAGTGCACTTGGATATAGCTGGTTCAATATAATTTAGATTCAAGGAAGGCAAGCGAAAGTACTACAAATAGTAGACTAAGCGAGCCTGACACCGTATCTGATTTATATAGGATTGACTATAACTATCAATTGAATGGAGGATATGCTCTAGTCTTTTTCAATCTTAATCACATTTAAGTTTGGGTAACCAAGTCGTATTTCATACTCTTGCGAGCCGCGCTTGGCTTCAATTTCGAACACGCCGCGTCCGTTCTTTTCTTCCAACTCAATGTCGTTGACCCGATAGCCCATGCCTTGTATTTTATTGATTGCACGTTGCTTAATTGCTGGATAACGCGAGTCTCTTTTAATGCTATCTTCGATATCATCATTTTTATAGTGCTTATTATTCTTATGCTTGCCATTATTTTTATATTTGTCTTTGTTGTAATGGTCTTTGTCATATCTATCGTCTTGCCAAACATTAGACCAAGCTTTTTTATTTGAGCTAATAAGTTTTAGATCAGGATACGTGTATTTTAGCTCGTATGCTTGGTTGTTCTTTTTGGCATAAGCGGTCATTATGCGATTGCCACGGTAGTTATCGGATTTGATATACATAACCTGATAGCCTTTACGGCGCAGATCAGCGCGTAGCTTTTGACTAATGCGGTTGTAGTCAGCGTTACCATAATCATCATTACCACCATATACTGGGTAATTATCAAACCCTGAACCGACGACGGCACACCCAACTGTAGTACCCAATAATGTAACCGCAAGACCAGTAGATATAATGGTCTTAATTGAGAAAGGCTTTAGAATTTTCATGATCCAACATCCTATAATTTTTTTAAATTACCCGTCGCATCATTGCTGGTGATAGCCGAGCACGTATGCACTCTATAAATTTTTCATATAATCGTATTCATAACTTACTGGCAAATTGATTATTACCATCGTCATTACCATTAGGCGCTTTGAAATATTTTCTTACATTATCTATCATAATGTACGAAGCTTGATGATAAGTGTCTTTTGCGTTAATAAGTTGTAATCAGGGTAACGAATATGAATCATGTAAGCATATGCTTACACGAAATGACGCTTACGCGACTTAACATCAGGTTAGGAATTAGGCATTATAGTCACACGGCATTAGGGAATGTGACTCAAGGATTGAGTTAACCGCATTAAGGATAATGATTCACTTATTAGCATCAGGATGATAATGATAAGTGGAGTAAGGACACATACCCTTTGCTGCTATCAGTAGTTAATGCTGGTAGTTGTAGTAAAAAGGGCAGGATGCCCAGTATCACAATATACTGAATATTATGCAAGGATGCATGGGAAACAGTAGTGATAGGTAACATGGATGGTTAACAATAAAACCGCATAACAGTTAATTGCTATGCGGTTTTATCGTGTCTGGACTTTGAGTTTTATCTCTTAAAATTATGTGATATAAATCAAGTTGGTGATAAGTCCAGCATAAAAAACCCGCATTAGAAAATAATGCGGTTTTCGTTTAAATAATCTGCTTATAAAATTTTTATCTTCATGCTTCTTACAAGCATGATTATCTACTAGTATTTATGTTCAGTACGCCATGCGTCTACTTCACGTTCAGCATCATCTTTGCTATGACCATAACGTTCTTGAACTTTTCCGACCAATTTATCACGGCTACCTTCAACGTGTAATAAATCATCATCAGTAAGATCAGCCCATTTTTGCTTTACTGAGCCTTTTATTTGGTTGCATTCACCTTTTAGAGTATGTTCGTTCATTTTTATGTTCCTTCTTTTATTATAAAGTTGGTTATTGAGACAATTATTCCATCTGTCTTTAATCGACATTTTACTCAGCTGCTATCAGTACTTATGAATCAGCTAACTGGTGATATCTAATATAAGTGCTCACCATCGCCATGTCTGTATATGCAATGTTGAGAGTGTTGCTCCATTATGGAAATCTGCACAGCTATGTTATGCAGCGTCCATTTGTGTAATGAATGAAGTGTTTTATCAGTGACATACGTAAAGAGAAACAACAAGTCTGGCAATGATTTATAAAAAATGACGTCATCACACGCTGTAAATATAGGAATAAAAAAAGTAGCTGTCATCATAAATATGGCGGCTATTTTTTATGATTGTTTTAGGATGGGTTAAAACGAATCATCAAGAATAAGTAGAGTTAAATATTTAGTAATAGGCTTCTTGTTTAAATGGCTATAGCCTTATAGTTGAAATAACAATTGTTTTAGAGATTAAGTTGGGGCAGGTTGATAGTGAATGTACTTAACAGCGTAAGTGCTACAAAATCGGAAACAAATCGCGAGCTGGCAAAGGCGAAAACGCGTCATACGTTACTCAAAAGTGCCTTGCAGCTGTATAGCGTAGAGGGCACTTGTGGTATGAGTATGAATAAAATCGCGAAAGGTGCAGGTATTGCTCAGCCAAGTTTTTATAATCATTTTGATAGTTTAGATGCGTTGCAGCAGGTGTTAAGCAAGCAGCTTAAAGACAACTATTTATCGCCAATGCGCATGGCGTGGGTAGATATGCTTAAAGACTATCCAATACTGTCTAAAGAGGGTTTCAATGAGCGTTGTCAGGAATGTCTAACATTGATTTTTGATGCCGCTTTTCAAAACATCACCTTATTTCAACGTTTGCTCGAAGACAGTCTGCGCTTTGATTCAAACATAGAACGTAACGGGTTGGGAAGTCTAATCATAGAGATAAGAGAAGAGTGGACCAAGATATTTATAGAGGGATTGCAGTCAGCCGAGTGCTCTTTTGACGAATCTGACGTTCATCTCTGTATCGATATCGCTGCCGCCCAAGTACATGAATTGATATTGGGCTGTCATCAACAGCGTTATTCAAGGCAGCAAGCCATTGAGATATTGTGCAAAAACTTTGATGGCGTCTTTAGCCATTTTTTCACCAAAGACAGGCTTAGGATACATGGCTAGTCATCCAGCTTATCAATGTTGCACTTTGACTAATGCTCAATAGTTTTAAGATGAGCAAATTTAGTAACCATATTAAACCTATAAAACCTATAAAACGGAATTTATATAGTGGAATGACTATAGTAAAAAATAACAGGGAGCGCGACCATGGCTAGTGAAAAGAGTCACACGGATGAACAAACACATTTTAGAACCTGCAATTTATGCGAAGCGATGTGCGGTATTGTCATCAAGCACGATGGAAAAAAGATATTATCGATTAAAGGCGATAAAGACGATCCATTTTCTAAAGGGTATATTTGTCCAAAAGCGACTGCTGACCCCTGCCGTCAATCCCGTAGACTTAAACTTGGGAGATTTTAGTTACGCAG